>JBDTOR010000049.1:0-15909 GCA_039933175.1 Hyphomicrobium sp.
GCTCGGCGTGCTTCAGCTTGGTCTGGAAGCCGACCATGTTCCACAGCGTGCCGAGTGCGTTGTCCTGGCGCAGCTGCACAACGGCGAACGGCCAGCGGCCGGTGCGCGGATCGTCGAGCCCGACCGGCTTCATCGGCCCGTAGCGCAGCGTATCGCGGCCGCGCTCGGCCATGACCTCGATGGGCAGGCAGCCCTCGAAGTAGGGCGTCGAGGCTTCCCACTCCTTGAAGCTCGTCTTGTCGCCGGCGAGCAGCGCGTCGATGAAAGCGCCGTACTCCTCGCGCGTCATTGGGCAGTTGAGATAGTCGGCGCCGGTGCCGGCCGGGCCCGACTTGTTGTAGCGCGACTGGAACCAGGCGATGGAGGTGTCGATCGACTCGCGATGGATGACCGGCGCGATGGCGTCGAAGAAGGCGAGGTCGGTTTCTCCGGTGACGGAGCGCACCGCCTCGCTCAGCGCCGGCGAGGTGAGGGGGCCGGTGGCGATGATGACGCTGTCCCAGGCGTCGGGCGGCAGGCCGGCGACCTCGTCGCGCTCGATGCTGACGAGGGGATGCGATTGGAGACGCTCGGTCACGTCGGCCGAGAAGTTGTCGCGGTCGACGGCGAGCGCGCCGCCCGCCGGCAGCTTGTGGCGGTCACCGGCAGCAAGAATGAGCGAGCCGGCGCGCCGCATCTCTTCGTGCAGCAGGCCGACGGCGTTGTACTCCCAGTCGTCGGAGCGGAACGAGTTGGAGCATACGAGCTCGGCGAAACCGTCGCTCTTGTGGGCGTCGGTCATTTTGACGGGCCGCATCTCGTGCAGCACCACCGGCACCCCGGCGCCGGCGATCTGCCAGGCCGCTTCCGAGCCGGCGAGGCCGCCGCCGACGACGTGAATAGGGATCATTTCCTTCATGGGGGCGCACGCTAGGGGAAAACGCCTTCCCGCTCAACGCGGGCGCGTGCCCTCATGGCCATCGCTGAAGCGGCGTGCACTTCCGTCATGGCCGCGTCATGGCACAGCCATGCTCCGCATGGACGGCGGCCATCCGCGCAAGTCGAATCAATCGGCACGGCGGGAGCCTTCACTCCGCTGCAGCGGATAGTCCGAAGTCTCAAACAGAGCTTGCGGATATTGGCGTGGATGGCCGCCTGCGCGGCTGCCACCCCTGCCGACCCCCGGGCAACCTTAATGGCTGGCGGCCGGCGAGGGCCGCAATCGCGACATTGTTTTAGCCTCGCGGGCAGAATATCGTCCGCACCGCCCTAAGCCGCCGGGATCAAGCCATGTCACGCTACGCCAAGCGCCTCGACCGCGACCTCGTGCGCTGGCGGGAGGCCGGCTGGGTCAACGCCGACGGCGAAGCCGCCATCCGCCGCGACGTCGCCGGCCATTCGAGCAAGCTCGACCTCGCCTCCGCCCTCGGCATCCTCGGCGCCGTACTCATCGGCTTCGGCGCCATGAGCTTCGTCGCAGCGCATTGGAGCGAAATGCCCAAGCTGCTGCGTCTCGCCATGATCTTCGGCGGGTTGTTCGGCGCCTACGGCATTGCCGGCGCGCTGTTCGATCGCAAACACCCGACCTTCGCCCATGCCGCGATCCTGGCCGGCGTGGCGATCTTCGGCGCCGGCATCATGCTGATCGCGCAAATGTTCCATATCGAGGGCCATCCGCCCGACGCGGTGCTGACCTGGGCGCTGGGCGCGCTCGCCGCCGGCGCCATCCTGCGCTCCAACCCGGCGCTGGCCCTGGCCATGCTGCTCATGTGCCTGTGGAGCGGCTGGGAAACGACCGACGGCAATGGCCAAGTCCACTGGGCGTTCCTGCTCGGCTGGGGCGCCGTCACCGCCGCAATCGCCTGGCAGCGCTGGGTAGGCGGCCTGCACCTGGCGGCCGTCGCCCTGTCGGCGTGGATCATCAGCCTCGGGTATCTGCTGTTCGACGGACACGCGCACGGCATTGTCGTCGGCATCGGCCTGCTGATCGCGGCAGCGGGAATGCTGGCGCCGATGTTCGATGAGCGCTTCGACGGCTGGGCCATTCCGGCGCTCGCCTACGGCATGGTGATCGCCTTCGCCGGGCTGTTCGCCCTGCAGTTCATCGAAACGATGCCGCTCGACTACTTCATTCTGCTGGCAGTGCTCACTCTGGCGCTGGTCCTTGGCGGCATCGGCCTCGGCCTCAAGATGGGCTCCCCGGCGCTGCTGTGGCTTGGCTATGCCGGCTTCTCGATCGAGGTGCTCGGCGTTTACTTCAAGACCGTCGGCACGCTGCTTGGCTCCTCGCTGTTCTTCCTGTCGGCCGGCGTCCTCGTCATCCTGCTGTCGATCGTCGCCTATCGCCTGCACGCGCGCGTGCAACCCGGCATGGAGGCCGCGCCATGAACTTCGAGATGGCGCCTGAGCGCCGGAAGATGTGGTTGGCCATCGCCGTCGTCGCCCTGGGGCAGGCAGCCGTGCTCGGCTGGATGATCTGGGATCGGGCGTCGCTTCTCGCCAACGGGCGCGAGGTTGTGCTCGAGGTGATCCCGGTGGATCCGCGCAGCCTGTTCCGCGGCGACTACGTCGTGCTCGGTTACGACATCTCGCGCTTTGACCTGCCGGCCGGCGCGCCGACCCCGGAGCGCAACGCCCCCTACTACGTCACGCTGAAGAAGACCGACGGCCCCAATTGGCATGCCGTCGGCGGCTCGGTCGAGAAGCCGGCCGACGTGAAGCCGGACGAGGTGGTGATCAAGGGACGCGTCGATTGGATCGGGCGCCAGCAGCCGGACAAGCTTCAAGACCCGGTCGGCGTCAATCTGCACTACGGCATCGAGAGCTTCTTCGTGCCTGAGGGAACCGGCCGCGAATTGGAAAAGATGGTCGGCGAAAAGAAGATCTCCGCCGTCATCGCGGTCGACGCGGATGGCAACCCGGCGATCAAGGGGCTGATGTCGGACGGACAGCGCATCTATGAGGAGTCGTTGTTCTGACCGCGGTCAGCAGAATAGGGCGTGCTGTGACCTGTTTGCCGCGCAGTTTGGAATTTCTCTAACACGCGACCCTCCCAGCTATCGAGGACGCCAGCGGAATCTGGCAGTCTCCCCGAACTGATTTGCAAGAATTCACACCGGGGGGTTGCGAGATGTTGCCCAAGACGATGCTGGGGCTGGTGCTTGCCGCGGTGGCGGTGGTGTCGTTCGCGATCCCGGCCAGTGCGCAAGATAGCGGCCTTGCCTCCATGCACGCGATGCGCCGCGAGGGCGGCAAGCTGTGCATGGCCGACCATTGGCACTACGGCAGCAGCGGGACGAGCTCGACCAAGGCCGCCGCGCAGCGTGGCGCCGTCTCCTCCTGGCAGGACTTCACCGACCTCGAATACGGTCGCACCTGGGCGCGCTTTAGCCGCGCCGCCTCGAAAAAGATAGGCTGCTCGCGCAACAGCGCCGGCTGGACGTGCGACGCCGAAGCCCGGCCCTGCCGCTGAGCTAAGCTGACATCTATTCGTTATCGCGACGGCGGCTGCGCAACGCGCGCAGCCGTTCCTGCGTTTGCAGGCCGGCCGTCTTGAGGGCGTCGGTTCCCCATTTTTGCAGTTTGGCGAACCAGGGCGCATGGCGCGCCCGCACGCCGAGCCCAACGGCCATGGCGCTACGCGTGGCGGCAAGCGGGTCGGGGTTGCCGGGCGTGTCCCCGCCCGCCCGGATACGCGCGGCAAAGTTGAGGTACATCGTTTCGCGCCCCGGGTCGTTGCCGACGGCCGAGCCGGCGCCGGTGCCGGCAAAGAAGCCGCTGCTGCCGCGGCCGATGGGGAATTGCAGGGCCGGCGCACTGGGCTCGGCCTGGGGGTCGAGCGCTTGGCCTTCGGGTCCGCGCATCAGGACATAGAGACTGGAGCGGGTTTTGGCCGACAGCGCGCCCATGAACATGGCGGCGACCACGGGCAACAGGTACTCGGCGATCATCTGGCTGATGCCGGCGGTTGTCGCGGCGCGCGAGGCGATCCGGTTGCTCTCATCGCGACCTGCCAACGCGGTTAGTGCATCGTTACCGATAACCTGCGTTGACGTGGCACCCATGAGGGCAGGAGTTTCGAGCACCTGCTCGTAGTCGTTCTTGCCCAGCAGCTCGATGAGGCGCGCAAGAGTGCCCCGCGACAGCGTTTGCTCGTCGAATTGCTGCGTCAGCGCCGCGAGCATGCTGAGCACTGCCGCCTTGGCCTTCGGCCGGGGCAGGTGAAAGGATCGTGCGAGGTGCGTGACGGCTTGCCCGCCCTGGGCGCGCGTGAACTCGGCCCAAAGAGGGCCACGGGCCCCTGGATCGGCGCCCATCATTGCGCTACAACTTCAGTGTGAACCTGAACGTGAGACACGGCGTTTATCCCCCCGTGTACGGTATGGCTCGACGTTAGATCGGGCGTGCCAGGCTTCATTGAAGTCCCTAGCACACAGAAACTCGGGAGCAACTCATGAAATTCGTTCTCGCTTCAATCGTCGCAGTGTTTTTCCTCCTCGCCGGTCTGATGCCTGCTTCGGCGGCAACTGCTGGACAGGCCCTGCTGCAAAAGCCGGCATACGCGGCGTCGAACGCCGTCGTCGAGAAGGCTGGCTGGCGTCATCGCCGCGGGTACCGCCATCGCCACTACCGCGGGTACCGCTGGGGCTGGCGCCGTAACCATTACCGCCGCTGGTGGTGGTAAGACTTAAGTCTGACTCCACACGGGGGCGTCCGTTCGCGGGCGCCCTTTTTTCATGGCTTTTTTGCCGCCGGACGCACTCGGGGCCAACCTTTGCAGGGCGTGTTGCAACCGGCGCACACTTTTGGCATGTTCCGCCCGCGAATCGCCGATAGAGCGAACCGCCGGCACGCCCGTGTCGCCGGTCTGGACCGCGTTCAAGTTTTTCAGGGCGCCAAAGGGGATCACGAAAAATGACGGAAGTACTTTGGGGCATCGTCGCTTGCGGCGTGTTGGCGCTCGCCTATTCAGCGTACACGATCCGATCGGTGATGGCCGCTGACCCCGGCTCAGCGCGGATGCAGGAAATTGCCGGCGCCATACGCGAGGGCGCCCAGGCCTACCTCAACCGCCAGTATAAGACGATCGCCATCGTCGGCGCCGTCATCTTCGTTCTAGCCTGGATCCTGCTCGGCTATCTCGTCGCCGTCGGCTTCCTCATCGGCTCCGTGCTGTCGGGCCTTGCCGGCTACGTCGGCATGAACGTCTCGGTGCGCGCCAACGTACGCACGGCACAAGCCGCCACCCACTCGCTGGCGCGCGGCCTCGACATCGCCTTCAAGTCGGGCGCGGTGACGGGCATGCTGGTCGCCGGCATGGCGCTGATCGGCGTCGCCGGCTACTTCCTCTTCCTCACCGCCGGCCTCGGCTACGCGGTCAATGACCGTGTCGTTACGGACTCGCTCGTCGCCCTCGGCTTCGGTGCTTCGCTCATCTCCATCTTCGCCCGTCTCGGCGGCGGTATCTTCACCAAGGGCGCCGACGTCGGCGGCGATCTCGTCGGCAAAGTCGAAGCCGGCATCCCCGAGGACGATCCGCGCAACCCGGCGACCATCGCCGACAACGTCGGTGACAACGTCGGCGACTGCGCCGGCATGGCGGCCGACCTCTTCGAGACGTACGCCGTGACGGTCGTCGCCACCATGGTGCTCGGCTCGATCTTCTTCGCCGGTCAGCCGAATCTCGCGACGCTGATGGTCTATCCGCTCGCCATCTGCGGCGCCTGCATCATCACCTCGATCATCGGCACGTTCTTCGTCAAGCTCGGCACCAACAACTCGATTATGGGCGCGCTGTATCGCGGCTTCCTCGTCAGCGCCGTGCTGTCGGTCGCCGGCTTGTGGGCGGCAACGCACTATGTGCTCGGCACCTTCGGTGAGGTCGGCACGGCCGCCGGCCTGTCGATCACCGGCCAGAACCTGTTCCTGTGCGGCCTCGTCGGCCTCGCCGTCACGGGCCTCATCATCTGGATCACCGAGTACTACACCGGCATCGGCTACAAGCCGGTGCGCTCCATCGCCCAGGCCTCGGTCACGGGGCACGGCACCAACGTCATCCAGGGTCTTGCCGTATCGCTCGAGTCGACCGCACTTCCTGCGCTCGTCATCGTCGGCGGCATCCTCGGCACCTACTCGCTGGCCGGCTTGTTCGGTACGGCGATCGCGACGACCACCATGCTCGGCCTCGCTGGCGTCGTTGTAGCGCTCGATGCCTTCGGCCCGGTCACCGACAACGCCGGCGGCATCGCCGAGATGGCGGGCCTGCCCAAGGAGGTTCGCCGCTCGACCGACGCGCTCGACGCCGTCGGCAACACGACCAAGGCGGTCACCAAGGGCTATGCCATCGGCTCCGCCGGTCTTGGCGCGCTGGTGCTGTTCGCGGCCTACAGCTACGACCTGCAGCATTTCATCAACGAAGCCAATGCAGCGGGCTCTACCACCTATAGCTACTTCAAGGGTGTCAGCCCGGACTTCTCGCTGTCGAACCCGTACGTGGTCGTCGGCCTGCTGCTCGGCGGCCTCATCCCCTACCTGTTCGGCGGCATCGCCATGACGGCCGTCGGCCGCGCCGCCGGCTCCATCGTTCAGGAGGTTCGCCGTCAGTTCAAAGCCAAGCCCGGCATCATGAAGGGCACGGAGCGTCCCGATTACGCGGCGGCCGTCGACCTGCTGACCAAGGCGGCGATCAAGGAGATGATCATCCCCTCGCTGCTGCCGGTGCTGTCGCCGATCGTGCTCTACTTTGCCATCTACGTGATTGCCGGCGGCGGCGCCGCGGGCAAGAGCGCAGCCTTCTCGGCGGTCGGCGCCATGCTGCTCGGCGTCATCGTCAACGGCATGTTCGTCGCCATCTCGATGACCTCGGGCGGCGGCGCTTGGGATAATGCCAAGAAGCTCATCGAGGACGGCTTCATCGACAAGGACGGCGTCAAGCACGTCAAGGGCTCAGACGCGCACAAGGCGGCCGTCACCGGCGACACTGTCGGCGATCCCTACAAGGATACGGCCGGCCCCGCCGTGAACCCGGCGATCAAGATCACCAACATCGTGGCGCTGCTGCTGCTTGCGGTTCTTGCCGCCGGCGGCTGACGCCAGCGTTCGACGACAACGAAAAACGGGAGCGTCGCGCGACGCTCCCGTTTTCATTTCTGCAAGCGGATCGAAGTGGTGTCAGTCGCCGAAGATCTGCTTCTGGCCGAGGTTGCGGAACAGCTGCGATACGATGCCGACATCCTTGCCGCCCGGCGCCGGCGTGGTGCGCGAGACGTAATCGAACACGCGCCCGTCCTTCATGCCGTAGTTGGCGACGCGCTCCACCATGCCGGCCTGCGAGAAGTAGACCGCGACGACCTGGCGATCCTGCTCCGTCGGCAGCATGAAGGCGGTCTGCGTCGCCGTGCTGGAGATGTAATAGAAGGCCTGGTTGTTGCCGATGACGGCGGTGGTCGAGGGCGTCCCGAGGTTCAGGCGCACCTGCTCCTGGGTCATACCGGGCTGGATCTGCTGGATGTCGCCTTCATGAAATTGCACGCCATGCTTGATGATATTTGAATCGCAGGCGCCGACCGCCAGGGCGGCGGCGAGCGCCGCCATCAAGGCGAGGCTGCGCGAGGCGTTGGTGGTGGCGCCGCGCGTGCGGCGCTGGCGGGCATTCGTCTCTCGGCGCATTATGTTATGTGTTCCCGAGAATGGATCGAAGGGGAGCCGCATCCGCGCTTAGCCTGAGGTTCGGCCGAATGCAACGGGCGCCGTCACAACCTGGGCAACTCTTCCCCGGAATCGTTTCCGCCCCAAACCGTGAGCCCGGCGCCGATGCTGGATTTTCTCAACGCCCGCACTGACATACGCCGTAAAGCTGGCGAGATTTATGGCGTGATCGTGGCGCAGGCCCGCCAGCCGGCGCTTTACGCCGCGCTCGGTGTCCCCGATACCCCGGGCGGGCGCTACGAGATGCTGGTCGCTCACCTTTTTCTCGTCATCGAGCGGCTGCGGGCGCAGGAAGAGGCGGAGTCTCCCCTACCGCGCCTGCTAGTCGAGGGGTTCATCGCCGACATGGACGACTCGCTGCGCGAGATGGGCACCGGCGATCTCACCGTCCCCAAGAAGGTGCGCCGGGCCGCGACCGGGCTCTATGAGCGCGGCCTGGTCTACAAGGCCGGACTGGCGGCAGCAGACAATACCGCCTTGGCGGATGCACTCGGCGAACACGTCTACGCCGGTGTCCCGGACAGTCACGCGCCCGCACTCGCCGCATACCTGCGCTCGGCTGCCGGGGCGTTGGCGGCGCGCGGCGCACGGCAAGTCGCCGAGGGTGATTTCAGCTTTCCCCCCGTCCTCACCGGTGCCACGGAGGCGTCATGAGCGAGCCGCTGGACTGGTCGTACCGCACCACCGAGATCCCCGAGGCCGGTTTGCGCCAGAGCCGTACGGCGACGGAAGCGGAACGCGCCAAGGTTGCGAGCATGCTGGAGATCGTCAGCTGCGAGCAGCTGACGTCCGAGTTCGTCATCCGCGCCATTGGCCAGGGCCACTATCGCCTCGCCGGCAAGGTCGCGGGGCAGCTGACGCAAAACTGCGTCGTCACGCTCGATCCGCTGGCGCAGGCAGTCGGGGGCACGTTCGATGTCGAGTTCTGGCCGGCCGGCAAGCAGCCGGCGAGCGGCGAGGACGAGGTCGAAGCGTTGAGCGCCGCCGAAATCGAGCCCATTCAGCACGGCATGATCGACGCCGGCCGCATCGTTTTCGAGACGCTGTCGGCCTCGGTCGATCCCTATCCGCGCAAAGCGGGTGCCGAATTCAAGGGCGACGAGCTGAACGATGCCGCCGAACTGGGCGATAGCGGGCCGTTCGTTGCCTTGAAGAAGCTCAAGGATCGCGGTTGAGACGTAGCCGCGCCACGGTCATCAACGCCGCGGCCTGCAGCGGCCAAAATCCAGTTGTTTCGCACTTGCAAAAGAGTATGGTCCGCTCGCTTATGGGTGGGCAGGCGGCGTAAGCGCGGCCTCCATTCTGGGGACTTTACGAGGCAAAACCGCGACATGTCACAGCCGCGGACCATAGCGCTGGACGCGATGGGTGGCGATTACGGCCCTACCGTCGTAGTGCCCGGCGCGGCGCTCTCGCTTGAGCGATATCCGACGCTCAATTTCATTTTCTACGGCAACGAGACGCGCATCCGGGCGGAGTTGGACCAGCTTCCCGCGCTCGCCGCCAAGTCGCGCATCGTACACACCGACCTCGCCATCAACATGACCGACAAGCCGAGCCAGGCGCTGCGCCGCGGCAAGGGCTCGAGCCTGTGGCTGGCCATCGATGCCGTGCACAAGGGCGAAGCCGACGTCGCTGTCTCGGCCGGCAACACCGGCGCCTTCATGGCCATGTCGAAGCTCATCCTGCGCCCCATGGCCGGCATCGAGCGACCCGCCATTGCCGCACTGTGGCCGACCATCAAGTCCGAATGCATCGTGCTCGACGTCGGCGCCAACATCGGCGCCAGCGCGCGCGAGCTGGGCGACTTCGCGCTCATGGGTGCCGCCATGGCGCGGGCACTGTTCCACATCGAGCGGCCGACCGTGGGGTTGCTCAACGTCGGCGTCGAGGAGATCAAGGGCGTCGAGGAAGTGCGCCAGGCGCACGCCTGGCTGAAGGGGACCGATCTGCCGCTCGACTATCGCGGCTTCATCGAGGGCGACCAGATCGGCCAGGGCGTCGTCGACGTGGTTGTGGTCGAAGGCTTCGCCGGCAACATCGCATTGAAGACCGCCGAAGGCACCGCCAAGCAGATCGGCGAGTACCTGCGTGCCGCCATGGCCCGCTCCTGGGCCTCCAGGCTGGGCGCCCTACTGGCCTCCGGGGGCTTTCGCGTTCTCAAGGAAAAAATGGACCCCCGCCGCGCCAACGGCGGCACGTTTCTTGGCCTCAACGGCATCGCGGTCAAGAGTCACGGGGGCACCGATGCCCTGGGCTTTGCCAGCGCCGTCGATCTCGCGTACGAGATGGCCCAGAGCCGCTTGATTCCGCGGCTCGCCGCCGACCTGACGGCGTTCCACCACAAGCTCGAGGCGACGGCCGAGACTTGAGGCTGCACGCCGCTCAAGCGCACTCCGCCGTTGCGGCGGATTCGCCGCGGCCGATCCTCCGTTGAAGCTGGGTCAACCATAAGAAGCAAGGCAGCTCAGTGGCAGTCATTCGTTCAGTCATCCGCGGTGTCGGCGCCCATCTTCCCAAGCGCGTCATGACGAACGCGGATATCGCTAAGATCGTCGACACGACCGACGAGTGGATCGTCGAGCGCACCGGCATTCGCCAGCGGCACATCGCGGGCGACGACGAGCTGACCTCCGACCTCGGCATTGCTGCCGCCAAGCAGGCACTGGTGCGCGCCGCCATAGATCCCGTCGACATCGATCTCGTCATCTGCGCGACGGCAACGCCCGATCGCACTTTCCCGGCCACCGCCGTGAAGATCCAACAGGGTCTCGGCGTCACCAAGGGCGCGGCGTTCGACGTGCAGGCGGTTTGCTCGGGCTTCGTCTATGCGCTCACCATCGCCGACAATTTCATCAAGACGGGACAGTTCAAGCGCGCCGTGGTCATCGGTGCGGAAACGTTTTCGCGCATCCTCGATTGGAGCGACCGTTCGACCTGCGTGCTTTTCGGTGACGGCGCCGGCGCGGTGGTGCTCGAGGCGCAACCCCAGCACGGCACGCGCGAGGATCGCGGCATCCTCGCCACGCGCATCCGCTCCGACGGGCGTTTCGAAGATTTGCTCTACGTCGACGGCGGTCCCGGCTCGACCAAGACCGTAGGCTTCCTGCGCATGAACGGGCGCGAGGTGTTCCGTCACGCGGTGCAGAAGATCACCGGCGTCATCGAAGAGACGCTGGTGATGACCGGCTATGCGGCGGATGAGATCGATCTTTACGTGCCGCATCAGGCGAACCAGCGCATCCTCGACGGCGTGTTGAGGAAGCTCGGCGTGCCGGCGGAAAAGATCGTCGTGACGCTCGACAAGCACGGCAACACGTCGGCCGCCTCGATACCGCTGGCGCTCAATCATGCCTTCGAGCAGCACCGCGTTAAGGAAGGTTCCCTGGTACTCATGGAGGCCATGGGCGGGGGGTTCACCTGGGGTGCCGTGCTGGCCCGTTGGTGACGTGTGCCGACTATTTACTGCAACGCGGCAAGTTTCTTTCTTTGATTTCAGCTAGTTGAAATGCGCTCGTCATTGACGATCGCCCCCGCCATCGATAGCATCTCAAAAAAGGCGAGAAGGCGGGAGGCAAAATGCCATGGGAGGCAAGACGTTAACGCGTGCAGACCTTGCTGAAGCAGTTGTTCGCAAAGTCGGATTGCCGCGCAATGAGAGCCAGGAATTGGTTGAACTGGTTCTCGCAGAGATCTCGGCCAGCTTGGCGCGGGGGGATAGTGTGAAGCTTTCTTCGTTCGGGTCTTTTGGCATCCGCCAGAAGGGCGAACGCATGGGCCGCAATCCCAAAACCGGGGACGAAGTGCCGATCACGCCACGGCGGGTCTTGGTCTTTCGGCCAAGCAACATTATGAAAGAGCGGATCAACCAGGGCCTGATCCGGCGCAGTAAGGCAGCGGAATAGTCGCTGCCCGGCGGCGGCGTCAGCCGCAGCCGGCGGAGGCGTAATTGAGCAAGACCGCAGAGGCGTTTCGCACCATCAGCGAAGTCGCCGACGAGCTCGAGGTTCCCAAGCACGTCCTGCGCTTCTGGGAGGGCCGCTTCCCGCAGATCCGGCCGATGAAGCGCGGCGGCGGTCGCCGCTACTATCGGCCCGAGGACATGGTGCTGCTGCGCGGCATCTGCCACCTGCTGCATGCCGAAGGCTACACCATCAAGGGCGTGCAGAAGATCCTGCGCGAGCAGGGCGTCGACGCGGTGAAGGGCTTCGGCGCCGACCCGGCCGCAGTTGAAGCGCCCGTTGCCACCCCCGTCGCGGCGCCGGCAGCGGCCGGTAAGCGCGGCAAGAAAGCGGGCGCCGTCCCGCGCGGGGCTCCCAGCAAGGCCGAAGTGCGCGAGCGTCTGCTCGCCGCCATCGCCGAGCTCGAGGCCTGCCGCGGCATCCTTCTGGGCAAGCCGCCCGAGGCCGCCGTGCGCCGCGCCGCCGTCCAGAAGACGCCGCGCCGTTCAGCGCGCGCGTGAGCGGCATTGAAAGCGCCGAATTGTGGTGCGTCGATCTCGGCGCTGCCACACCAGCGCTGCACGCCATCGAGCAGCGCACCCCACGGCTTTGTCCCGCTGACCGCACGCGCGCTGCGTCGTTCTCCGACACGCGCGTGCGCGATGAGTGGCTGGCGACGCACATCGCGCTGCGCCTGCTGATCGAGCGCGCGGCCGGTGCGCAGTGGCGCGAGGTGACGTTTGATCGTGCGCCGCGCGGCAAACCGCAGCTCGACGGTGCGCCACTTGCCTTCAGCATTTCGCATGCACCGGGCCTGGCCCTCATCGGCCTGTCGTGGCACGGCGGCATCGGCGTCGATATCGAGCGCACGCGCCAAGTGCGCATCGGGCCCGAGCGCCGCGCGCGCATCGAGGAGGCGGGGGCGGCACTGAGCGATCGACCTCTGCCCTCGGAAGGCGGCGCGCACTTTTTGCAGGCCTGGGTGCGGCTCGAAGCTTTCTCCAAGGCCGAGGGGTGCGGGATCGGGCGCTTGCTGACGCGGCTCGGCATTCTCGGGGCGGATGCGGCGGCGCGCGCACAGATGGCGAGTCCGCGCGAACTGGTGAAGGCGCTACGCGCCGATACCCAATTTGCCGCAACGGTCGCGGACGTGGTGATCGGCGAGGACATATTCGCCGCCGCGGCGCTGACCGGCGGCGGCGCGCCCGGCAAGCCGTCGTGGCTGCCGGTGAGCATGGAAGGCCTGGAAAAGCTGACGGCCTGACGCGGGCGCGGCTTTGCCGTTGACCGGCCGGGTCGCGCGGGGCAAAAGGGGCGCTTCGGAGCGTAGCGCAGCCTGGTTAGCGCACCAGTCTGGGGGACTGGGGGTCGGAGGTTCAAATCCTCTCGCTCCGACCAATCTTTTCAATTTTCCATATTTTTCCTTCGGCTGACGCCAACACGGGCGCCTCTGTGCCGACCGACAGCAGAACGCTGTTTGCGGCTCTGATTTCTTCAACGCTTCGCTGCGCCTGGCGGCGCATGATCGCCTGACACGCGTGATTCGATCCCGCGCGACGCCGCAGCCTGTCCGCTGCTGCGTCCAACATTCGGGCGAGGGCAATGGCGAGCGAAGCATCAGGCACGAGGGGCACATTGCGCGCGCTGGTCATCGGCGCCGTCGCAGGCGTCCTCGTGCTCGCTGCTGCATGGCATGTGCCGCAAGCCGCGGCGCGCGACGGTCGTGCCGCATTCGATCCGGCGGTTCGGCCCGAGTACAGCGAGCCCGTGACGCTGGCGAGCAAGGATGGCGTGCTCGAGGTGACGCTCACCGCGCATCAGGGGCAGGCGAGCCTCGATACGGTGGCGACGCCGGTGCAGAACATGCTCGTCTTCGGCTACCGCGTCATCCGCGGCGGCGCTTCGAATGGACAGATGTCGGGAGACGATTTGTATCCCGCGCCGACGCTGCAGGTTTTTCCGGGCGAGACGCTGATCGTGCATTTCGAGAACGGACTGAGCGGGCTCACGATCCGCGATTTCTTCGACCCCCGCTATTCGGCCAAGGGCGAGGAGGTGCCGATCTATCCCGAGCCGATGACGTCCTCGCCGCTCAACCTGCACGTCCACGGGCTTCACGTGAGCCCCAAAGGCAATTCCGACAACGTGATGCTGCACATCCCGGCCGGGATGTCGAACACCTACACCTATCGCATACCCAAGAACATGCCGCAGGGCGCGTACTGGTACCACAGCCACCTTCACGGGCTGACGACGCCGCACGTGTATTACGGACTGGCGGGCCTGCTCGCCATCGGGCGCACCGACGGCAACCTTCCGCTGGTCACCAAGCACGACATTCCCATTCGCAACATGGTGCTCCAGTACAATGCCGTGTTCGATCGGGCGGGCGGTCTGGCGCAGATCAACAATCCCAATTGGTCGCAATGGGTCAGCACCGCCAAACCACCGGCAGGCGACGAGCTGGCGAAAGGGACGTATCGGCCGCTGCTCGCGCCGGTGAATTTCGCCCAATCTAAAAAGGGAACGCAATACGCCACGGTCTGGTACGCGGGCCCCCTGTCGATCGCCAACATGCGCGGACGCTTCGAGTTCATCCCGAATAACCTGCAGCGCTTCGGGGCAGATCCCGGGGGCATAGGCGGCGACGTCGAGGCCGACCCGTCGCTGCCCGACTACAAGCGCGACGTGCAATTCACGGTGAACGGGCTGTTCCAGCCGGTCATCAAGAGCAAGGCGGGGCAGACCGAGATCTGGGTGCTCGCCAACATCAGCGACATTGCCTACACGAGCGTGCAGCTCACCGAGACGGCGACGGGCAAGCATCCGAAGATCGCCATCGTCGGCCAGGACGGCAATCCAAGCCCCGCGGTTCACTATCCGGTTTTCGAAGACGGCACGCGGCTCGTCATATCGCCCGCCTCACGCTACGCCATCGCGGTGACGATCCCGGAGGAAGGCGAACTCGTGCTCGATATGCCCTCGATCGGGAACGGCGCACGGACGCTGAGCTCGCCTGGCGTTCTCTATGAGAATGATGGGAGCGGGAACGCGCCGGCAAGACTAGGCACGCTGAGCGTGCTGCCCTCCGCCATCAGCTATTTCGACGGATTTTTCGCGTTTCCGACGCAGGTTCTGGCGCGTGCGGTGCCGTCCGAAGGGCGCGGCGTTTCCGTCGCTTTCACGCAGGGGCAGAAGCTTGACGCCTACGCCACCTTCGATGACCTTTCCAAACTTGCGCCGGACTTCACGCGTGAGCTTACGATCTCCGGAGGGTTCCTGAACAACCTGGCGAGCACGGCTGATCCCAAGTCTTTCGTCTACGCCTTCGATGGGACGGCATTTCCCAATGTGCCGCTGCTGCAGCCGCGGCTCGGTTCCGTGGAGGAATGGAAGTTCATCAACAACAACAATGATGAGCATCCGATCCACATCCACGTGAACGACTTCCAGGTGACGAGCTACTTCGATCCGTCGACCGGTCTCAAGACCGGGCCGGAAATGTGGGAGATCGACAACGCCAATGTGCCGGTGCCCACCTTGGGTCCGGGCGAGTCGACCATCCAGTCCGGCACCCTGTCGCTACGCACCAAGTTCGAGGACTACACCGGCCTCTTCGTGATGCACTGCCATCGGCTCAACCACGAAGACAACGGGCTCATGACGTTGGTCAACGTCATCCCGGCCGTCTCGAGCTACGCGGTGGCATCGCAAGGATCGCCGGGCCGTTCAGCCGACGTCAAGGTTTACGACGGCAACGGCGACCGGCTCATCGCGACGGTGACGCCCTTTACCGGGTTCGAGGGCGCGTTGAGCGTCGCCATGGGCGACGTCAATGACGACAACGTCCTCGATCTCATTGTCGGTGCCGGCGAGGGTTATGCGCCCATGGTCGTCGCCTATTCAGGCATGGCGACGGGCGGCAAGTCCGCTTTCGAAACGCAGCTCGCCAACTTTGCGGCATTCGACATGACCGCGCGCGGCGGGTTGAGCGTGACGGCCGCGCAGATCGACGGGACGACCGCCGACAACATCATCGTCGGCTCCGGCCCCGGCATGCAAAGCGAAGTCCGCGTCTTCGGCACCGAGCTGCCGGCTTCGCTCGGTACCGCGCCGGCGATTTTCTCGACCTTCAACCCCTACGCCAACGATCACTCCGGCGTGAGCGTCGCTTCGGGCTTCGTCGACTTTGCCACCGGCCGCAACAGCATCGTCACCGCGCCCGGTCCCGGCACGCCGACGCAGGTGAAGGTTTTCACCTTTTCGCTCATGAAGCCGCTCA
>JBDTOR010000050.1:0-15624 GCA_039933175.1 Hyphomicrobium sp.
CTAGGTCGGCGCGTCGCGGCCGAGTTTTTCGCTGCCGTCCAGCACACCCACCAGCTTTTTGCGGATCGTCTCCTGGCGCGTGTCGCTGTCGACCTTCTTGCCGGTCAGGTCGGTCACGTAGAACACGTCAACCGCCTTCTCGCCGAAGGTCGTGATGTGCGCCGAGGTGATATCGAGCATCAAGTTGGAGAGCGTGCTCGTCAGCTCGTACAGCAGGCCGGGGCGGTCGCGCCCGGCAACCTCGATCACCGTGAACTGATCCGACAGCGCGTTGTTGATGATGACGTCCGGCTCGACCGTGAACGCCATCACGCGCCGCGGCGGCGGACCGCGCTCGGCGATCAGCGTGTCGAGCCAAGCATCGCCGCGCAGCAGGCGGCCGATAAGATCGCCGATGCGCTTGCCGCGGCGTAATTCGTCCTCGTCGTCGTGGAAAGCGCGGTTAAGCAGGAACGTATCGAGCGCATAGCCATCGCGCGTCGTCATGATGTGGGCGCCGGCGATGTTAGCCCCAGCCGCCGCACAGGCGCCGGCGAACAGGGCCAGCAGGCGCGGATGGTTCGGCGCCACGACGGTCAGCTCGGTAATTGCCGTGAAGGCGTCGGTGCGCGTGTCGGTGGCGAGGTGCAGGCCTTCGTTTTCCGCGCGGCGTAGCAGCTTGGCGTGCTCGACGCGGCGCTGCTCGTCGGTACGCAGCCAGTAGTCGGGGTAGTGCCGGTCGATGTAGCGGTCGACCTCGTCCCGCTTCCAGCCGGTGAGGTCGTGGCGCAGCGTCTCCTGCGCCTCGGACGTGCGCTGGCTGCGTTTCACCTGCGTGTGTCCGCCGGCGACCAACGGCTCGGTCTCGTAGTACAGCGTGCGCAGCAGCTGCCCCTTCCAGCCGTTCCACACACCTGGGCCCACGGCGCGAATGTCGGCGACCGTCAGCAGCAGCAGCAGCTTCAACCGCTCCGGGCTTTGCACCACGTCGGCGAAGTCGCGGATTGTCTTGGGGTCGGAAAGATCGCGGCTCTGAGCGATGTTGCTCATCGTCAGGTGCTGCTCGATCAACCAGACGACGGTCTCGGTCTCCGCCGGCGTCAGGCCGAGGCGCGGACACAACTCGCGAGCGATGCGCGCGCCGACGATCGAGTGGTCCTCGATATAACCCTTGCCGATGTCATGCAGGAAGGCGGCGACATATAGGGCGCGCCGATTCTTGATGGTGCCGATGATCTCGGTCGACAGCGGCAGCTCATTGCTGGAGCCGCCGCGCTCGATGTCGGTGAGCATGCCGACGGTGCGCACGAGGTGCTCGTCGACGGTGTAGCTGTGATACATGTTGAACTGCGTCATGCCGACGACGCGGCCGAACTGCGGCACGAAGCGACCCAGCACACCGGCCTCGTTCATGCGCCGCAGTGACATTTCAGGATTGGTGTCCCCCGTCACAAGCTCGACGAAGATGCGGTTGGCCTCGGGGTCATCGCGCAGCTTGTCGTCGATCAGCCGCCTGGACTGGCGCAGCAACCGGATCGCGTCGGGATGCAGGAACGAATTGGAAAGATGCGCCTCGGCGAAGAAGCGGATGAGGTTCACCGGATCGCGTTTAAACACGTCCTGGTCGGCGACATTCAACCGATCGTTGTCGATGCGAAAGTCGGTGCGCGTCCGCAACTGCCGCCGCTGCTTCCAGTTCAGAGGACGCAGGAAACGGCTCAGCCCGGGGGCCGATTTGAGCTGCTGCATCTCCAGAGCGGAGCAGAGGATCGTCGCCAGGTCGCCGACGTCCTTGGCAACGAGAAAGTAGTGCTTCATGAAGCGCTCGACCGCGATCAAGCCGCCGCGATCGTGGTAACCGAGTTGAGCAGCTAGCCACGGCTGCACGTCGAACGTCAGCACCTCCTCCGAGCGGCCGCTGAGGAAGTGCAGAAAGCAGCGGATGGTCCACAGAAAGTCTTCGCAGCGCCGGAAGGTCGCGACCTCCTCGGGGCGGAAGATGCCGGCGGCGACGGTCGCCGCGCCGACGCCCTGGCCATAGAGATATTTCGATAGCCAGTGCAGCGTGTGAAGGTCGCGCAGGCCGCCCTTGCCGTCCTTGACGTTGGGCTCCACCTTGTAGCGGCTCTCGCCCGTCACACGATGGCGCACATCGAGTTCGGCCATCTTGGCATCGATGAAGGCGCGCGCCGTACCGTGCACCACATGGGTGCGGAAACGCTCCTCGAACTCGCCGTAAAGCTGTCCGTCGCCGTGGATCATGCGGGCATCGAGCAGGGCCGTGCGCACGGTGACGTCGGCGCTCATCTTGATGCACTGGTCGACGGTGCGGGTCGCGTGCCCGACCTTGAAGCCGAGATCCCACAGAATGTAGAGCATGTACTCGGCGACGCTCTCGCCCCACGCCGTCTTTTTGTAGGGAAGCAGGAACAGCAGGTCGATATCGGAGCCGGGGGCGAGCAGCGAGCGGCCGTAGCCGCCGGTAGCGACGATTGCCATGCGCTCGGCGTCCGACGGATTGGTCGCCCGGTAAACGTGCGCGACTGTGTAGTCGTAGAGGACGCGGATCAGCTCGTCCTGGAATTGCGACAGCCCGGCAGCACAACGGCGGCCGCTGTGGTCGGCCTCGAGCTGGCGGCGGGCCGAGGCGCGTGCATCGGCGACCAGCGCCTTCAGCCGTTCGATCATGGCGCCGCGCGCTTTGGCAGCATCATCGCCGTTAGCGCGGAAATTCGCCGTCAACTCCGCGCGCAGCTCGCGAGAGTCGAAATAGGGCGCGGTCTTTTGGATGGCTGTATCCATGCTGCAGGCTAACCGTGGTCCCTTAATTAGCGTTCCGGTTCGGAGCCGCCTTGGCGCAACGCCTTGAGGCGATAGACGGCGTCCAGCGCCGCTCGTGGGCTCAGGTCATCCGGCTTCAATGCATCGACCGCCTGCTCGACCAGCGATGGGCCGGCGGGCTCGGCGGCCGCTGGCGTGCGGCTTACCGCAAACAGAGGCAGCTCGTCGAGGCCGCCGTTGCGCGCATGCTTGCGGCTCTCGGTCTTCTCCAGCAGTGTCAGCACCTCGCGCGCCCGTCCCACCACCTGATCGGGCAGCCCTGCCAGCTTGGCAACCTGGATACCATACGAGCGATCGGCGGCGCCCGGCTTCACCTTGTGCAGGAAGACGATCTCGTCGTGCCACTCGCGCACGTCGATGGTCACGTTGGCGACCCCGGCGAGGCGGCGGGCAAGCGCCGTCAGCTCATGGTAGTGCGTGGCAAACAACGCGCGGGCGCCGAGCACGTCGTGCAGGAACTCCACCGTCGCCCAGGCGATCGACAGGCCGTCGAAGGTTGCCGTGCCGCGGCCGATCTCGTCGAGAATGACTAAAGACCGGTCGCTCGCCTGATTGAGGATGGCGGCCGTCTCGACCATCTCGACCATGAACGTCGAGCGGCCGCGCGCCAGATCGTCGGAGGCGCCGACGCGGCTGAACAGCCTGTCGAGTGCGCCGATGGTCGCCGAACGCGCCGGCACGTACGAGCCCATCTGCGCCAGCACGGCGATCAGCGCGTTCTGGCGCAGGAACGTCGACTTGCCGGCCATGTTAGGTCCGGTAACCAGCCAGATGCGCCCGGCGGCGGTGTCCTCGCCCGCCGACGCTTCGCCGCCGCCGAGCACGCAATCGTTCTCGATGAAGGAGCCGGCCTTGGCGGCTTTCAGCGCCTGCTCGACGACCGGGTGGCGGCCGCCGCGAATTTCAAACACCGGGCTGCTGTCGACCACGGGACGCGTGTAGCTTTCGCTGCGCGCCAGCTCGGCGAGACCCGCAGTGGCGTCGAGCTCGGCCAAGGCGGCGGCGATGCGGCCGAGACCGCGGTGCTCGCGCTCGATCGCCGTTGCCAGCTCGGCGAATATTTCCTGCTCCAGGCTCAGTGCGCGCTCGCTGGCCGACGCAATGCGTCCCTCGATGTCAATCAGCTCGACCGTCGAGAAGCGCACCGCATTTGCCATGGTCTGCCGGTGGCGGAACTCTGCCGACAGCGGCGCCTCCAGCAGCGGCTTGGCATTGCCCTGCGTCACCTCAATGAAAAAGCCGAGGATGTTGTTGTGGCGCACCTTCAGAGACTTGACGCCGGTGCGCTCAACGTACCGCGCTTCGAGGCCGGCCATCACGCCGCGGCCGTCCTCCTTCAGGCGACGCGCCTCGTCGAACTCCGGCCGATAGCCCTGCCGCACGAACCCGCCATCGCGCTTGAGATGCGGCGGATCATCCACGAGCGCCGCCGCCAGCGCCATTTGCAGGGCCGTATCGACTGCGCGCAGCTCACCCGAGACGCGGCTCAGCTCCTCGGGCAGGCCCATTCCTGCGCCCTCGTCGGCCAGCAAAACCGCACAGCGCGACGCCGCGGCGAGCCCGTCGCGCACCGCCGCCAGATCGCGCGGCGAGCCCCGCCCGAAGCCGAGCCGCGACACGGCACGCGCAATGTCGGGTGCCGACTTAAGCGCGGCGCGCAGATCGGCCCGCAGCGTCTCCTGATCGATGAGGAAGCCGACGGCATCGAGCCGGCAATTGATGCGCGTCACGTCCCGAAGCGGGCTGGCTAGGCGCGCCGCCAGCTCCCGCGCGCCGGCGCCGGTTACGGTGCGGTCGATGGCGGCGAGCAGGCTGCCCTGCTTCTCGCCGGACACCGATCGCACCAGCTCCAGGCTAGCGCGGCTGGCGGCATCGATGAGAAGTATGGCGTCGGAGCCAGAGCGCTTCGGAGCCCGCAGCGACGGCGCTCGCCCCATCTGCGTCAGCTCGACGTATTTCAGCGCCGCCCCGATCGCCGCCAGCTCCGGCCGCGTGAAGCTGCCGAAGCCGCCCAGCTCGGATACCTTCAGGTGCTTCTTGAGGTTCGACTCACCGGCGAGACTGTCGAAGTAAGCGCCCGGTACCGGCGTCGCCGCGGCGCCGACACGGCCGATCCATGCCCGCAGCTCCGCATCGGCCAGCAGCGCATCGGGGACAATGACCTCGCCGGGAGAGAGCCGCGCCAGCTCGCCGGGCAAGTCGGCGCCGGTGACCTCTCCGACCTCGAACTCGCCTGTCGAGATGTCAATCGAGGCCAGCCCCAGCACCGCCTGGGCTTGCAGTACGTTGCCTTCGCCGTGGCCGCCGGCCCGGTACAGCGCCGTTAGATAGTTGCGCGCCTTGGAATCGAGCAGCGTGTCCTCGGTGATCGTGCCGGGCGTGACGAGGCGCACGACATCGCGGCGCACGACCGCCTTGGCGCCGCGCTTGCGCGCTTCGGCCGGATCCTCCAGCTGCTCGGCAACGGCGACGCGGTGCCCGGCCTTGATCAGGCGCTGCAGATATTCGTCGGCGCGATGGATGGGCACACCGCACATGGGAATGTCCTGGCCCAGGTGCTTGCCGCGCTTGGTCAGCACGATGCCGAGCGTCGCCGAAGCCGCCACCGCGTCGTCGAAGAACAGCTCGTAGAAATCGCCCATGCGATACCAGAGCAGGCTGTCGGGGTTGGCGGCCTTGATCTCAAGGAATTGCGCCATCGACGGCGACGCTTCACCAACCGGCGCCGATTCGACGGCCGGCGTAAGCGCGACAGATAGCGCCGGCGCCTCAACCACCCAAGTCGCAGCGCCTGCGCGCTCGTCGGCGGGCGTGCCTATCGCCTCATCCGCCGGGGCGGCCGCCAATTGTTTCGTTCGTGTCCGCTTGCCCGCCATCGGCGGCCGTCCCCCAGTGCGCAGGCCAGTCATCATTGCCCGGGCACGATAGCGGCCTCACTCCGTGGGTCAAACGCGCGGCGGCGTTTGTTCACCAGCAGGATCGCCATTCGCGCCAATTGATTGTTCCGGCGTCTTCACAAGCCTATGTTGCGCCAGGTTTCACCGGACAACCGCCCATGACGACGCAGAAAAGCTCGAAGGCCGCGCAGGCGCAGTTCACCGACCAGGAAGCGCTGCAATTCCACGCGCAGGGCAAGCCCGGCAAGCTCGAGATCACGCCCACCAAGCCGCTGACCACCCAGCGCGATCTGTCGCTCGCGTATTCGCCCGGCGTCGCCGTGCCGGTACACGCCATCGCGCAGGATCCGGCCACCGTCTACGACTACACCAGCAAGGGCAACCTAGTCGCTGTGGTCTCCAACGGCACGGCCATCCTCGGCCTCGGCAATCTCGGCGCGCTGGCGGCCAAGCCGGTGATGGAGGGCAAAGCGGCGCTATTCAAGCGCTTCGCCGACATCGATTCCATCGACCTACTTGTCGACACCGAGGACACCGAGCAGTTCATCAACTCGGTGCGCTATCTCGGCCCATCGTTCGGCGGCATAAACCTTGAAGACATCCGGGCGCCGGACTGTTTCATCATCGAGCAGCGTCTGAAGGAGCTGCTCGACATCCCGGTCTTCCACGACGATCAGCATGGCACAGCGATCATCGCGGCCGCCGGCCTAATCAACGCCATCGAGCTGACCGGACGCGATCTAATGAGCTGCAAGCTCGTCGTCAACGGCGCTGGCGCGGCCGGCATCGCCTGCCTCGAGCTGGCGGTGTCGATGGGCATTCCCAAGACGAACGTCATCCTGTGCGACACCAAGGGGGTCGTCTACCAGGGCCGCAAGGACGGCATGAACCAGTGGAAGTCGGCCTACGCGGTGAAGACCAAGGCGCGCACGCTGGCCGACGCGCTCGACGGCGCCGACGCGCTGTTCGGCCTCTCCGTGAAAGGCGCCGTGACGCAGGACATGGTGCGCTCGATGGCACCCAGGCCCATCATCTTCGCCATGGCCAACCCCGATCCAGAAATCACGCCGGAGGAGGTGCACGCCGTGCGCGACGACGCCATCGTGGCGACCGGCCGTTCCGACTACCCGAACCAGATCAACAACGTCCTCGGCTTTCCGTTCATCTTCCGCGGCGCGCTCGACGTGCAGGCCTCGACCATCAACGAGGCGATGAAGATCGCCGCCGCCGAGGCGCTCGCCAAGCTGGCGCGTGCCGAAGTGCCCGATCAGGTCGCCGCCGCCTTCCACGGGCGCCGCCCGACGTTTGGGCCCGAGTACATCATTCCCGCACCGTTCGATCCGCGCCTCATCGTCGAAATCCCTACGGCAATCGCCAAGGCGGCGATGGATAGCGGCGTCGCCCGCAAGCCGATCGTCGACATGGACGCTTACGTGGCGCGGCTCAAAGGTCGGCTCGACCCGCTCGCCGGCTGGCTGCAATCGACGTTCAGCGCCGTGCGCCTTGATCCCAAACGGGTCGTCTTCGCCGAAGCCGAGGATCCCGCGGTGATCCGCGCCGCGCACAGCTACTTCACGCAGGGCTTCGGCGTGCCAATCCTCATTGGCTCGGCCGATGTGGTGCGCGAGCAGTTCCGCGCCCTCGGCATGGTCTTGCGCCCCGAGTACGAGCTGATCGACTCGCGCAAATCATCGAACTTGGAAGAGTTCGCCGATTTCCTCTACGCCCGACTGCAGCGGCGCGGCTACCTGAAGCGCGATTGCCAGCGGCTCGTCGCCAACGAGCGCAACATCTTCGGCGCCCTGATGGTGGCGCACGGACACGCGGACGCTCTCGTTTCTGGCGTCACCCGCAACTGGACCAGCGTCTACGACGACGTGCAGCGCGTGCTCGATCCCGAGCCCGGACGCAATGTCATCGGCATCTCGCTATCGCTGTTGCGCGGGCGCGCTGTGCTTATCGCCGACACCAGCGTGCACGACATGCCATCGGCCGACCAGCTCGCCAACATCGCGACAGAAGCCGCCCGGGCGGCACGCAACTTCGGCATGGAGCCGCGCGTCGCACTACTCGCTTATTCCACCTTCGGGCAGCCGCGCGGCGAACGTTCCGACCAGGTGCGCGAGGCGGTGGCGATCCTCGACGAGCGGCAGGTCGACTTCGAGTACGATGGCGACATGGCTGCCGATGTCGCGCTCAACCGCGACCTGATGCGGCACTATCCGTTCTGCCGTCTGTCGGACACCGCCAACGTGCTGATCATGCCCGCCTTCCACGCCGCGTCCATCTCGACCAACATGTTGAAGGAGCTGGGGGGCGCTACGGTCATCGGCCCGATCCTCGTCGGCCTGTCACAATCCGTGCAGATCTGCGGGTTCGGGGCCAAGGACAGCGATATCGTCAACATGGCGGCCATTGCCGCCTACGACGCCGGTCGCTAGAGGCGCCGCGCTCAGTCGCTGGCGAGGATGAGATTGCGCACGATCGGGTAGACCTGCCCTTCCCACTTGCGGCCACTGAACACGCCATAGTGGCCGACGCCGGCCTGCATGTGGTGGCGCTTCATGTGCGGGCGCAGACCGGTGCACAGGTCGTGCGCCGAGGCTGTCTGGCCCAGCGCGCAGATGTCGTCGCGCTCGCCCTCGACGGTCAGCAAGGCCGTCTTGCGGATTGCCTTCAGGTCGACCGGCTGGCCCTTGAAGGTCAGCTCGCCCTTCGGCAGCCGCCACTCCTGGAACACCCAGCTCACGGTCTCGAGGTAGAACTCCGCCGCCAGATCGAGCACGGCGAAATACTCATCGTAGAAGGCCTTGATGACCTGCGCTTTTTCGTGCTCGCCGTTGCGCAGGTGCTCGTAGAGTTCCTGATGTGCGTTGTAGTGGCGGTTGACGTTCATCGACACGAACGCCGTGAGCTGCACGAAGCCGGGGTAGACCATGCGGCGGGCGCCGGGATACTTCCACGGCACGCGGGCAATGAGATTGCGCTCGAACCAGCTCATCGGCTTGCTGGTGGCAAGCTTGTTGACCTTGGTCGGGTTGACGCGCGTATCGATGGGGCCCGCCATCAGCGTCATGCTCGCGGGCTGTGCCGGATTGCCGTTGGCCGCCATCACGGCGACGGCGGCAAGCGCCTGCACGCACGGCTGACACACTGCGACGAGATGCGAGCCGGGGCCCAGCTTCTCCATGAACTTGATGAGGTAGTCGACATAGTCGTCGAACCCGAAGGCACCAGCTTCGAGCGGCACGTCGCGCGCGTTGTGCCAGTCGGTGATGTAGACGTCGTTGTCCGGCAGAAGCGTGCGAACGGTGTTCCGCAGCAGTGTGGCGAAGTGGCCCGACAGCGGCGCCACGACCAGCACGCGCGGCTGCGGGATGTCGATATCCTTCTTGAACCGCAGCAGGGTGCCGAACGGCAGCGTCAGCACCGCCTCTTCGGTCACCTCAACCTCGCGGTTACCTACCGTGACGGCCGGAATACCGTACTCGGGGCGGGCATGGGACAGCCCGGCGCGGGCGATCAGCTCGTAGGCGGCGGACAGGTTCCGAACGATGGGGACATTGCTCTGGGCGCCCCAGGCACCGAGCATCGCGAGCGATTGGCGGGCCAGGGTCTTGGCCGGCTCGATCATGTCGTTGTGGGCTTGATAGGCGAGGTAAAGCATCTAGTCTCATTGTTGCTGTGACGCTCAGCGGGCCGAAACTTTGCAACAGCCTATTGTGCACCGCACAAACGCTAGTGCATCCTAGGGCGGTGAGCGAGCGTTTTTTTGCAACACCGTCCGCTGGGCTCGGCGGCACCGGCGATCGAGGACATGCATAATGGCCACAGCAGTACTTACCATCAGCAGCAAAAACTATTCGTCCTGGTCGCTGCGCGGGTGGCTGCTCTGCAAGATGGCCGGGCTCGACTTCCACGAGGAGGTCATGTCGTCCGACGATCCCTCGACGCGCGCCGAGTTGCTGCTGCTATCGCCGTCGTTCCTGGTGCCCTGCCTGGTGCATGACGGCGTGAAGGTGTGGGACACCCTCGCCATCGCCGAATATCTGGCCGAGATCAGGCCCGAGGCGGGCCTGCTGCCGGCGGATCTGGCTGCCCGGGCGCATTGCCGGGCCGTGGCCGGCGAAATGCACTCCGGCTTTCATAACCTGCGCTCGGCCCTGCCGATGAACCTCAAGGCGCATTTTCCAGGGTATTCGGTGTGGTCTGGGGCGCAAGGCGACATCGAGCGCGTCTGCGCGATCTGGCGCGAATGTCTCGACACCTACGGCGGCCCGTACCTGTTCGGCACCCCGTCGCTGGCCGACGCGATGTATGCGCCGGTGTGCACCCGCTTCCTCACCTATAATGTGAAGCTGGATAGTGATTGCGCCGGATATTGCGAGACAATTTCCAATTGGCCAGCGATGATCGAATGGACTGAAGCGGCCAAGCTCGAGCCCGACGAGTTGGAAGAGCTCGACGTCGAATTCTGACGCACCCATTTGGCGCTGCAGTTAATCTTCGCCATTAGCGCTTTCGGCTAAGCCATTTATTTAACGGCTTTTCCCGAAATAGGACGCTTCTTTAGCGGCATCACAATAATCAGCCATCGGATTTGCGCAATTCGCCGCAGTGGTCGCACCCGTGTCTTTGCGCGTCACATTCGTTAATTATGTTTTAACACCGGCCCCAATTCATGCCGATTTGGCACTCAAGGTGCAAATACAATCGGAACGGATTGCGATAAGTGCCGCGTATCGGACCTCCTACAGCGGAATAGGATTGAAATTAACCTTTCCCTCTCCTTATTTAAGCTCTCATTAACTGTGGGGTTCTTCTGTGCTGTTTCGCGTCGCTGCCAAAGCCGCCTTTACCAAGAAAGCCGAGCCCGTAATCCCGCGCGAGCCGGGGTTCATCCGTGCTCGTGTCGATGATTACCACGTGCGCCGGAAGGTGGAGCTTTGGCAGGGTCGCCATCCCCTGCAGGGCGGCTCCCCGCGTTCCGGAGACATCAAGGTACGCAGCAACGACTACCTCTGCCTCGCCGGCCATCCGCATATCATCGAGAGCGAGATTGCCGCGTTGCGCGGCGGGGGCCACGGCGATGCGGTCTCGCGCGTATGGGTGCATCACGAGCACGACATTACCCGCCAGTTCGAGCAGCGCGTCGCCGCGCTGATGCTGGCCGAGGATTGCGTGCTCTGCTCCTCCGGCTATACGGCCAACGTCGGGCTGATCCAGTCGTTCGCCACCCGCGGCAGCCCCGTCTACCTCGACATGAAGGCGCACATTTCGCTGCATGAAGGCGTGGTGAGCGCCGGGGCGCAACCCGTTCTATTCCGGCACAACGACGCGCAGTCGCTCGACCGCATGCTGGCCCAGCATGGCCCGGGCCTCGTCGCGGTCGACGCCCTCTACAGCACCGACGGCGATATGGCACCCCTGGCCGAGCTGGTCGACGTCTGCGAGCGTCACGGCGCCGCACTGATCGTCGACGAAACCCACTCGTTCGGCACGCACGGTCCGAACGGCGCCGGCCTCGTCGTCGCCGCCGGGCTCGCTGAGCGAGTCCACTTCCGTACCGTCGGGCTGTCCAAGGCGGTCGCCAGTCGCGGCGGCCTGATCGTCGCCTCGCGCCGCAATGTCGAGTTCTTCCGCTACGAAGCCCTGCCCAGCATCTTCAGCACGTCGGTGATGCAGCACGAGGTCGCCGGCTTTGGCGCCGTGCTCGACATCTTCGAGACGGAAGAGTGGCGGCGCGACAAGCTGCACGCCAACCACGCCTATCTGAAGCAGGGGCTGGACGCGCTTGGCTACAACGTCTCGGCATCCAAGGCGCAGATCATCGGCCTCGAAGCGGGCGACATCCGGCAGACCACGACGCTGCGCGACGCGCTCGAAAAGCGCGGCATATTCGGCGCGATCTTCTTCCCGCCGGCGACGCCGGACAAGCGCTGCATCATCCGTTTCACGGTGAACTGCGGGCTCAGCCGGCGCGAGCTCGATCGTATCGTGGACGTCTGCGGCGAGATCCGCGCCGAGGTCAACATGGCCGAATGGCGCTCGACGAAGCGCAAGTTTGCGGGCGGGGCCGGAACCGCGCAGGTGGCCAAGAAAAGCGTGCAGTCGAAGGCGCCTCTAGGCCGCAGCCGCTTTTTCAACAGCTGGCTGCACCGCCGGAAGCTCAATGGTGAAAGTGGTCCCGACACCGACCTTCGAACGGCAAGAGATCGTGCCGCCGGCGCCCTCAATAATCATCCGGCAGAATGACAAGCCGAGTCCGGTGCCGACGCCCGGACGCTGCGCCGACACGAACGGGATAAACACGTAGTTCAAGATTTCCGGCGGGATACCCTCGCCGGTATCGGTGACTATGATGGTATTCGTGCCGGCGCCGCGGCGCAGCTCGATGGACAGGAAATTGTCCTCGCCGTCACGCGCCTCGATGGCCCGTAGGCCGTTCTTCAAGAGATTGAACAGCACGTGCGTCATCAGCAGGTCAGAGCCGCGGAAATCGAAGTCGGCGTCCAGATCGGTGCGCACGATATCGCGCTGGTTCTGCTTGAAGGTGTAGCGCTCGAGCGTCTGGGAGACGACCTTGCTCATCGTTTGGAGCTCGGTCGTCGGAGCGCCGCGGTGATGCTGCGCCACGTTGGTTAGCAGCAAGTCAATGACCGAGTTCGCTGATGTGATGTGCTGGCGCACGCGCCGGTGTGATGCGGTGAGCTTGTCGCGGATGGACGATTCCGGGAGCCGGGCGAGCAGGCGTTCGCAGCCGTCGGCCTCGAAGCGTATCCCGGTCAACGGCGTGCGGCACTCGTGGGCCACTTGGCTCGCCAACGAGGCGGCCGCCTTGAGCTTCTCGCGCGCAATGACGTTGTCACCGTAGGCGAGGCCCAAGAAGGCGGTCAGCGCGAAGACGAGGATGGGCAGCGTCATCCAATACCCTTCGGGGATCGGCGCCCCGCCGGTCATCACCAGAAAGGCCGCGACCGCCGCCAGCGAGCCGATGACAAGCACGACCATCGCGTTCACGAGGTCGTACAGCAGAACGACGTAGATCAGCGCCGCCATGGTCGACATCTGCCACGTCGCGTTGCTGTGGTTGAGCAGCAGCATGAGCGTGAAGAAGAACGGCAGGCAATAGAGGTACGTGAAGTACGCGAACGGGACGATGTAGGGGCGAGCGGACGCGGGCCACCATTGCGTCAGCGCCAGCAGCAGGCACAGCCCCGTGCCGATACCGCGCAGCGCGATGCTGTCGTACGGCTGCGGAATTAGGTAGGTCCAGGTCAAATAAAATACGGGAAACCCGATAACGCCGATGACGGCGGCGGCGCGGATCTTCTGCTGCGCGTGGGCATGATATTCGACGTATCGCCGCCCTAGCTCATTCAGCCACCGCATCGGAAGCATCGGGCGCGACGTCGCCCCGCCACGAGACGCGATGACGCTCATGCGCGGTTTTAAGGAGAAACGATCAGACAATTGAATCATTTAAACTTTTAACCGTCGTCGTACCGGATCCGATACGAAACCGTAGTACGAAACGTCCTTACGGAAAGTGCATTCAGTCGACCAGGGCCACGGTATATGACGCCTTTCTACCATCCCACCTCGATCCTCGTTCTGGATGACGATCCGCTTTTTCTAGAAAGTCTGGATTTTCAGTTTAGCGAAGAAGTGTCTTGCCAGACGTTTACGCGTCCTGATGCCGCCCTCGACCATCTCCGCGCCCAGGCTAGCCAGCACCCCAACTTCGCCCGCTACTTCAGGGACGTCTCCGACATGGACCTCGGCTCGGAGGTGCGCTTCGGCGACCGCCTCCTGCGACTGCAGCTGTCGGAGCTGCGCGCGGTGATCGAGGACCGCTCCCGCCAGCAGCGTGTCTCCGTGGCCGTCGTCGACTACGACATGCCGAAGATGACGGGCGTCGAGTTCTGCCGCGCCATCCGCGATCTGCCGGTTAAGACGATCCTACTCACCGGCAAGGCCGGCCTCGAGACGGCGATCGCCGCCTTCAACGAGGGCGTCATCGATTGCTTCCTGCAAAAGCAGGATCAGGGCGTGACCTACGCCTTGCGGCGCGAGATCAAGCGCTTGCAGAACGAATACTTTGCCGAGGTTTCCGCGCCCATCAACAGCGCGATGTCGCTGCAAAAGCCGTGCTTCTTCCTCGATCCCAGCTTCGTCGAGCTGTTCAAGGAAGTTGCGGAGAAGAACGACATCGTCGAGCACTACGTTTGCGCCGCGCCCCCCGGCGTGATGATGCGCGATGCCGACGGGAACGAGTCTTTCCTGCTGATTACAGATGTCGATGCGATGAAAACCCAGTGCGAGGCCGCCGAGACTTATCGCGCGCCCGCCGACATGGTTCAGCTCCTGCGCACGCGCAAGGCTCACGCCTGGTTCCCCACCCAGGAAGGCCTTTATCACCCCGACTATGAGTCCAGCTGGGCGCGCTTCATCTGGCCGGCGCAGGTGCTGCCGGGCTCGGGCGCCTGGAGCTACAGCTTCATCCGTCACGAAAGCGCGACTGACGAGCCCGCGTTGCACAGCCAGAGCGCCTGAGGGCAACCGCACCGCAGCCGCAGAGAATTCCGTGGGTTTCCTGTTGATCCCCTGTGGGTTGAGGGCGGACTGCGCAACATCATGCGTCCGTGTCCTGCCGAAATTACCTACACTGACGCTAGTGATTCGGGGCGGCGGGGGCAGGAATGACACTGGTTTGCGCGCGGCTCGGCGGCTTTGTCGCGGCGCTCACAGCGATGGTGTTGCTAACGCAGCCGGCGAGCGCGCTCGAGGGCTACTTCCAGCACGCATACGGCGCGCGCCACAAGGGCTTGGCGGGTGCCGGCGCGGCTGACGGACGCGATGCCACGATCGCCATTATCAACCCGGCCGGCCTTGTGCATGCCGACAACGAGATCGATTCCGCCTTCGGGCTGTTCAGCCCAACGCGCGAGATGGTCGGCTCGGGGCCTCCTGGCCTGACGCCGAATGGCAAGTACGACAGCAACACGCTCGAGTTCTTTATCCCCAATCTCTCCGCGGCCTACCGCGTCTCCGGCAGCGCCCTGGTGGATGTCGTCGGCATCTCGGTATGGGGCAACGGCGCCGGCACGAACTATCGTAACTTCGATCGCGGCCTCGGCTGCGCGAATGGCGGATCGGGGATGTACTGCGGCGGCCCCGCCGGCGTCGACCTGCAGCAAATGTTTCTGACGCTGTCGCTCGCCAAGCAGATCACGCCCGACTTCGCTGTCGGCATCGGGCCGACCCTCGCCCGTCAGCAATTCCGCGCCAAGGGCCTGACGCTATTCGCGCCGGTGTCCAACAGCATCGATGCGGAATGGGGCTACGGTATCAGCGGCGGGATCGAGTGGAGCATCGCACGGCATCTGCGCTTTGGCGCGGGGATCGCATCGCGCACCTACATGGGCTCGTTCGAAAAATACGCCAATCTGCTGGCCGATCATGGCGATTGCGACATGCCGGCGTACGGCCAGGCGGGCGTCGCCTATGACGCGATGCCGAACCTAACGCTGATGCTCGACTACCAGTACATCGCCTTCGGCTCGGTGCCCTGCGTCGCCAATGCGGCGACGAACATGCTGACGGCCCCGTTCGGCGCCGCCAACGGCCCGGCCTTCGGCTGGCGGGACATCAACGCGGTGAAGTTCGGCACGGAATGGCGTTACACACCCGACCTCGCGCTACGCATCGGCTATGCCTACAACACGCCGCTGTTCGGCTCGCGCGACGTGCAGCTCGACATCCTGGCGCCCGCCGCCACGCAGCATCACATCACGGCCGGAGGCGAGTGGCGCGTCGATAAGGATTGGGCCGTGGAGCTGGCCGGCATGTACGCCCCGGAGAGCAGCGTGAGCGGCGTCGAAGTGCTACCCGGCACGGGCCATCG
>JBDTOR010000051.1:0-15401 GCA_039933175.1 Hyphomicrobium sp.
TGGCGAGCTTCTGGATGCTCGCGGCGGGAAAGCCCGCCTTCTGCCAATAGCGCACAACCTTCTGCAGATCGGCGTAGGACGCGATGGCCGGGCGCGAGATGGCGTTCATGTCGGTGCCGAAGCCGGCGTGATCATCGCCGAGCCATTCGCCGAGTTCCCACAGCCGCTGCGCATAGGCTTCCGGCGTGGCGCCGACATCTGACCGCATCGGCCACAGGCCGACGACGCCGCCCTTGTCGGCCATGAGCCTGGCCGTATCGAAAGACAATTGTCGCGCCTGCCACACGGGCATCTTCCAGTTCGGCGTGCGCGTGCGCGTCACGGAGGAATGCGACCAGATCACCGGCTGCTTCGAAGCTTCGAGTGCTTGGCGGACCGCCGCGTCGCTGCAGTGCGCGAGATCGACGAGGATGCCCAGGCGATTGCATTCCTGCACGACCTGCAGGCCGAGCCGCGTGAGCCCCTCGTGCTGCGGCGCCTCGGTCTGGAAGTCGCCCAGCGGGTTCTCGATGTAGTGCACCAGCTGCACGCTGCGCACGCCCAGCTCGTACGCGCGCTCCAGCGCCTTGGCGTCGTCCTCGACGATGGTCGCGCCTTCAATCGTCAGTACGACGTGTGGCTCGCCGGCGAGCGCCTTGTCGACGTCGTCGGGGTCCAGCGCGATCTTAAGGCCCTGACCCGCGACGTGCTTCTTGATACGCGTCAGGTCGCTCTCGAACCACGCCCCCGCCTCGCCGGGCTTCGGCAGGCCCTTTTGCTTGATGCCTTTCGACGTGATCTGCAGCCACGGCACGTCGCCGACCAGCGACCAGGCGACAAGCGTCGCGTTGCCGGCCGCCATGGCAGGGCCAAGCGGGCTCTTGTCCGGCGATTTCCCCATGCCGAAGAAGAACAGATGCGAGTGCATGTCGCCGATATAGACGGGCGCGGCGTCCTCGCCGAGAGCAGGCGGTGCGAGCGCGCAGGACGCGGCCAGCGCGCCCTGCACGAATTGCCGACGATCGATTTTCATTGCTCAGCCGCTTTAAGGATCGGCTATTCGATAAACACCGTCGCCACGTAGTCCATGGTGCGGTTGTTGTTGTCCGGCGGCAGCAGCGTGTTGATCAAGTACGAGGTCGGCGAATAGTTCTCCGGGATGCCGGCCCAGTTGAACCCAGTGCCGACGAGGCGCGCACGCCAGTTCTGCCACATGCGGCCGGTCATGCCGACGTAGTAGCCCTTCAGCTTGGCGAACTGCGGCTGCATCTGCTCGGCAACCGTGCGATGGCCGACCGACATCTTGGCGAGGCCCGACGGGTTCTCGGTGAAGATGCTGTCGATGATCGGCTTGCGCACGTCGTCGGGCAGCTCCATGGCGTCGAGGACAAGCAGCGGGCCATCGGCAAGGCCCGAGTACGAGTTGCGGCCGTGCAGCGGCAGGACGTTGCCCGTCGCCTTCATCGGCTCCATCGGCTCCTTCACGCACGACGGAACGCGGCTGCCCTTGAACGCCGCGGCGTCCTTCACCGGATCGCAGTTGCGCAGCGACAGCAGCGAGAAGACGAACTCCGAGCAGTACATGTCGAGCGGCTTGGTGGACTGATTCTGGCCGAGCGCGATGGCGCCGAAGTCCTTGACGAACGACATTCCCCCCGACTGGTACTTCGGCTTCTGGTAGTCCTGATTGAAGCTGATCTGGCTCGGATAGATTTTGCCGGCGCCGGCGTTGAGCTTCGTCGCCCAGGCGAGCAGGTTGGCTTTCTGTGCGTCGGTCAGATTGCGCGGGCGGATGATGTGCAGGAAGTTGAGCGTGCGGTAGTGCTCGCTCGTCAGGTTGCCGGGGCCGACATATTCGCCGTCCATCGGGTTATCGAGATTGCGCAGATTGCCGTTCTTGTCGATGTAGGCAAAGCCCGTGTGGGAGATGCCCATCTGGATATTCGGATAAGCGCCGGCGCCGCCCCACTCGGAGCGGAACGTCAGCATGATGTCGCCGGTCTGCAGCAGGCCGCTCTTGCCGAGGCGCGCGGAGAGACCCGAGCGCTTGGCGACGACGAGGCGCAGGCCGACGTCGCCCTTCGCCTTCATGCCGTCGGGATGCTTGAACTCGACCAGCTTGTCGGTGGTCTTGATGTCGGGGAGCTTCGCCCAGGTGCTCTTGGGCACGGCGAAATAGACGGGGATCTTCAGCTTCTTAGCGAGATCGGCATTGGTCTTTTCGTTGAAGGTGAAGTCGGCGGCGCTGGCGCTTTGCCAACTGAGCGCCGCAGCGAAACAGGCGGCAACGGCAACGGCTTTGTTTTGCAATGACATCCGGGATTCTCCCCCACGCGGAACCATCGGGTTGGTGGCTTAGCACGCCGCCAAGCGGCGCCCAACCGCGTTTGTCCGATTGAGGCACAGCACGGATACAACCCATTAAGGATGTCGGGCTTAGGGTGCCTGGGCGTCCAAATGTGGGCAGCGCGTTAGCGCGCGCCGATTGTACCGCGTCTCGCCCGAGACCTTGTCCCAGTGGAGCTTCACATGAAGCCTTTGCTTGTCCGCGTCTTGCTCGCCGCGGCGCTGGTTATTGCCGCGCCTTCCGCGTTCGCCCAGGAAACCACCGAGAACCTCCGCGGCTCGACCACCGGTCCGACTACCGCCCCGGGGTTCAGTCACCCCGAGCAGTACATCACCGTCCAGGACGTGAAGCCGGCCGACAACATGTACCCGGTGGTGCAGCTTCCGGCGCAGGACAAGGAGGCCCGCGAGAAGCTTGCAGCGTTGCAGGCGAAGACCGGCAAGAAGCCGAACATCCTCCTATTCCTGATGGACGACGTGGGCTGGATGGATCCCGGCTTCAACGGCGGCGGCGATGCGGTCGGCAATCCGACGCCGGTGATGGACAAGCTGGCCAACGAAGGTCTGCTGCTCACATCCGCATATTCGACGCCGTCATGCTCGCCGACGCGCGCCACGATCCACACCGGCCAGAACCCGCTGCATCACGGCATCCTGCGGCCGCCCATGTACGGCGAAGCGGGGGGGCTCGACGGCGCCATCACCATGCCGCTGCTGTTGAAGCAGCAGGGCTACATCACCCAGGGCGTCGGCAAGTGGCACATGGGCGAGAACCAAGGTTCGCTGCCGCAGAACGTCGGTTACGACGATTACGTCGGCTTCCTCGGCGTTTCCGACATGTATACCGAGTGGCGCGATGTCTACTTCAATCCGGAAGTGGCGCTGTCGCCTGAGCGCACCAGGATGCTGGAGCAGGACGACTTCGATCACTACGAGGTGCACTGCACGCCGGGCGATAAGACGAAGTGCGAGAACGGCAAGCTGATCGAGCTCAACTACATCAAGGAGCTCGACAAGCACTGGCTGGAGGCGAGCACCGACTTCCTGCAGAAGATGCGGGGCTCCACCCAGCCGTTCTTCCTCTATCACGCCACGCGCGGCTGCCACTTCGACAACTACCCGTCCAATGAGTGGGCCGGCAGGTCGCTGTCGCGCACCGTCTACGGCGACTGCATGGTGCAGATGGACTACACGCTCGGCAAGCTGGTGCAGAAGCTGAAGGACATCGGCGAGTTCGAGAACACGCTGATCATCCTCACTTCCGACAACGGTCCCGAGTGCGAGGTGCCTCCACACGGACGCACTCCGTTCCGCGGCTGCAAGGGATCGAGTTGGGAAGGTGGCGTGCGGGTGCCGACGTTCGCCTACTGGAAGGACATGATCGTGCCGCGCAAATCCGACGGTCTGTTCGATCTCGCCGACATGCTGCCGACGGCGCTGTCGCTGGCCGGCGTGTCCGGCGCTGATCTCGCGAAACTGTTCCCCAAGACGACCTACATCGACGGCGTCGACCAGGCGGCGTTCCTGGTCGCCGACGCCGGCACCTCCGCGCGCCGCAGCAGGCCGTACACGCTGAACCAGTACTACTCCGCCATGCGCATCGACGAGTTCAAAGGCATCGTCACGGCCGAGATCGAGAACTCCGTCGTGCAACGCGGAGACTGGGGCGGCTTTTCGGGATCGATCTTCACCGATAGCGGCGGCGGCATCTTCTTCAATCTCTATACGGACCCGAAGGAGGACGTCAGCGTCGGCATTCGCCACATCCCGATGGGCGTGCCGCTGATGTCCGCGTCGGGTTGGTACATGAAGGAGCTGATCAAGTATCCGCCGCAGTTCAAGATCGGCTTCCTGTCCAACAATCCGCCCATCTACGACCTCCTGCCGAAGATCCAGGAGATGAAGAAAGAGAACATGGAGAAAAACGGCCTCGGACGCCCGACGCCGTAAGGAGGACGCCATGCGCGCCGGAATCCTGAGTGCCGCGTTGCTTTGCTTGCTCGCCGGTGCCGCGGCAGCGGCGCCGATGGACAAACGCTGCGCCGACTACTCAGGTATGCCGGACCAAACCGGGGCGACGGCCAGCATGGCCTTCGTTCCCGGCGGCGCCTTCGCAATGGGTGCCGAGCATCAATACCCCGAGGAAAGCTCGACCAAGATCGTGCGCGTCGATGGCTTCTACATCGACCGGCACGAGGTGACGAACGCGCAGTACGCCCGCTTCGTGGCCGCGACGGGCTACGTCACGGTGGCGGAGCGCGGCCCCGATCCGGCAAAACAACTGGCGGCAGCCGACGTCAGCGGCCCCGGCTCGGTCGTATTCGTGCAGCCCGTGCAGGGCGGCGACGTCACGCGCTGGTGGCAATACGTGAAGGGTGCCAGCTGGCGCCATCCGCAAAGCCCCGGCTCGTCGGTCGCCGGTCTCGACAACCGGCCGGTGGTGCACATCGCGTACGATGACGCGCTGGCCTACGCGAACTGGATGGGACGCGAGCTGCCGACCGAGGCGCAGTGGGAGTACGCGGCGCGCGGCGGACGCGAGGACGGCACCGTCGAGAACGGCGCCTTCGATGCGCAGGGCAAGCCGGCCGCCAACACCTGGCAGGGCGTTTTCCCGGTGCTGAATACGGCCGATGACGGCTACGTAGGCGTGGCCCCCGTCGGCTGCTTCAAGCCGAACGGATTCGATCTCTACGACATGATCGGCAACGTGTGGGAATGGACGAGCGATTGGTATCTCGCCGGGCATTCACGCCACCCGGAGACAAACCCGCTGGGGCCGAACCTGTTGCAGGTTCGGCTGGCCCCCGGCGCAACGCCGACCAAAGTCATCAAGGGCGGCTCGTACCTGTGCTCGGGAAATTTCTGCGGCCGCTATCGCGCCAGTGCGCGCCAGCCGCAGGAGATCGACCTTGGCACGAGCCACATCGGTTTCCGCACGGTGCTGAATAGGTCGGCCGCGACGGACGCTGCGGCCCTCGCCCCCCGCTAAGCTGTCACCCCGGGATTTCACCGCGTCGCGCAGGGGTGCAATTTCAGATCAAGGCCGTAGAGTGGGGCCTCGCCCTTCAAAAGAGGTCCCCCGGACGGATGCCGCACGACACCCCGCTCATCGCCACTATCGTCGTGGGACTCTGCCTCGCCTTCGTTTTCGGTGCCGTCGCGCAGCGCCTGCGCATTTCGCCGCTGGTCGGCTACCTGCTGGCCGGCGTCGCGCTAGGACCCTACACGCCAGGCTTCGTCGCCGACCAATCGCTGGCGAGCGAGCTGGCCGAGATCGGCGTCATCCTGCTGATGTTCGGCGTCGGCCTGCACTTCTCGCTCAAAGACCTGTGGTCGGTGCGGTTGATCGCCGTGCCCGGCGCCATCGTGCAGATCGCGGTGGCGACGATGTTCGGCATCGGCCTGGGGTATTCGCTCGGTTGGCCGATCGGCGCCGGCATCACCTTCGGCCTGGCTCTGTCCGTCGCCAGTACCGTGGTGCTGCTGCGCGCGCTGCAGGAGCGACGCATCCTCAACACCGAGCGCGGACGCATCGCCGTCGGCTGGCTGATCGTCGAAGACCTCGTCATGGTGCTGACGCTGGTGCTGCTTCCCGCGCTGGTGCCGATCCTCAACGGCAGCCTGCAAGACGCCGCCGGATCCTCCGGCTTCGAGGTGGCGGAGATCGCCACCACGCTAGCAATCACGATCGCCAAGGTCGCCGCCTTCGTCGTCGTCATGCTGGTCATTGGGCGGCGCGTGATCCCGTGGATATTGCACTACGTGGCGCACAGTGGCTCGCGTGAGCTGTTCCGCCTCGCCGTGCTCAGCATCGCGCTGGGCTGCGCTTACGGCGCGGCGCAGCTGTTCGGCGTGTCGTTCGCGCTCGGCGCCTTTTTCGCCGGCATGATCTTGAGCGAGTCGGCGCTCAGCCAGCAAGCCGCCTCGGAGACGCTGCCGCTGCGTGACGCGTTCGCGGTGCTGTTCTTCATCTCCGTCGGCATGCTGTTCGACCCTGCGATCCTCGTCCGCGATCCGCTGCTGGTGCTGGCGACGGTGGCCATCATCGTCATCGCCAAGTCGGTTGCCGCGCTCGCCATCGTGCAGCTGTTCGGCCGCCCGCTCGGTACCGCCGCCACCATCGCCGTCAGCCTGGCGCAGATCGGCGAGTTCTCGTTCATCCTCGCTGGCCTCGGCGTTTCGCTGGGTCTCATGCCGCAGCTCGGCCGCGAGCTGATCCTCGCCGGCGCCATCATCTCGATTGTGCTCAATCCGCTGCTGTTCATGGCGCTTGACCGGCTGCGGCCGTGGCTCGACTCGCGCGATGGGGCAAAAGCGGTCGCCGACGCGGTGGCGGCCGACAAGGCGCTGAACGCCGCCGGAACCCCGCCGGAGATCGAGGTGACGAGCCAGCAAGGGCACACCGTCCTCGTCGGCTACGGCAGCATCGGCCATTGGATCGGCGAGGCGCTGTCGAGCGCCGGCGTGCCGCTGTTCGTCATCGAGGAAAAGGACAACGTGGTCGCCAGGCTGAAGGCGCGCGGCATCGAGGCGGTGGCCGGTAGCGCGCCAGCCGCGCTCGCCGCCGCCAATCTTGCCGAGGCGCGCGCGCTGCTCGTCGCCGTGCCGGAAGCGTTCGAGGCCGGCCAGATCGTGGCGCAGGGACGCGCCGCCAACCGCGATCTGTTCATCGTGGCGCACGCGCACTCGGACACTGAGGCGGCGTACCTGTCGAACTACGGTGCGAGCGTCGTCGTGCAAGGCGCGCGCGAGATCGCCGCCGCGATGGTGGCGCAGCTGCCGAACGCAGCTTCCGCCATGCAGGTGCCGCAGGGCAGCTAACCGATTGCCCGCGCGTCCATACTTCTGTCGATTTTGCTCTGCAGCAACAGGGGGAATCGCGGTAGTTGCGTAGCGGGGCGATAGACATGATGAGCCGATACAGCGAGCAGGCAAGGCGCGCACCGATCAGGGCGCTCGGGATCACCGGGCTCGCGATCGCAGCGTTGATGCCCGGCGCGCTTCCGGCAACGGCCGCACCCGGCAGCGGCTGTGCCGCCGTCAATCGCGGAGTGCTCAGCGCCGATATTACCGCGAGCACGCCGGAGTCGCGGCAGATCTCCTTGGACCAGGGCGACCTATTGAGCTTTGCGACGCACGGCGCCGCGGTGACGCTGGTCAGCGGCGCCAGCGCGCCTGCCACACTGATCGGCGGCACGTCCGCATCGGCGGCGACCTTCAAGGCGCCGACCGCGTCTTCCTACGTGTTCCAGTTCGCCGCCACCGGCGGCGCCGACGCGCACGTTAGCGTCTCCTGCACCTCGACTTATACGGAGGCCGCCAACGCCGCGTTCCTCGACCGCCGCAAGGCGCTGCTCAATGCCCGCGAGCCCGACCGGCTGCGCATCGACCGCGCGGCAACGCCGATCACCAACCCCGACAAGCCGCTGTCGAGCACCGTAGCGGTGGATGAAGAGGGTCGGCCGAAAGACGTGGAGTTCTCGGTCAGCGTTTCTGAACTCGCCGCGGCGACGCAGGGCGGCAAGCCGGTCGATCCCGGCATCGTCGACTTCTGGGTCGAAGGACGCATGCAGAGCTACGCCTCGACCAGCCTCACCTCAGGCACCAGCGACGGCAACCTCGGCTCGATCTATCTGGGCACGCGCTCGATGGTCGGTCCCGATATCATGCTCGGCGCGCTGGCGCAGTTCGATCGCGCCGTCGAAAGCTCCAGCCTGACGACGCCTGAGATGGCCGCCAAGGGTTGGATGGCCGGCCCATACGTCAGCATGAAGCTCGGTTCGGGCGTGGTGTTCGACGGCCGTGCCGCGTGGGGCGAGACGGCGAATGCGGTGGCCAGCCCCGACATCGACGACAGTCTCACGGCGCGCCGCCTGGTGCGCGGCAAGTTCACCGGCACGCGCGAAGTGCAGGGCTGGAACGTCGCGCCCAGCGTCGGCCTCGTCTACATCGAGGACGCGGTGCGCGACTCGGCAACTGGCGAAACGCGCGCTGCCGGCACCGGCAAGGTCGAAGTGCTCCCGCAGGTGTCGAAACGCTTTGCCCTCGACGACGTGACCTTCATCGAGCCGCGCGCCGCCGTTGGCGCGTTCGTCGGCTTCGACGATTTGCAAGCGCTGAACCCGAGCATATCGGCGGTGCAGCCGACCGACGTGCAGGTCAAGGCCGAAGCCGGGGTCGCTTACGGTGTGAAGGACGGATCGAGCTTGCAGGCGACCGGCGGTGTCGAAAGTGGCACGACATCGGCGGCGACGCAGAACTGGCTGGGGCGGCTACAGCTCAACGTTCCGCTCGACAAATGACGCCGCTTCGCAGCGCAACAAACAATTTTGTCAACATCCGTCTTACCTCAATGCAATGGAAAGTTATTTCGCGTGCCGCTTATGTCACGTATAGTGATCGTTGTAGGTGATCAGTTGGCCGCGGGTAATCTGTCATTGTGGCAGAGCTAGCTCCCCCGAACCGCCTTTCCGTGGCGCTGATGGCTTGCGTAGGAGGTGACGCATGGCATGTCCGAAGATCGAGGTCCGCGGAAAAAGGGTCATCCTGCTCAGCGGATTTCACGACACGGTCAAATCAGCCCGCCCCCAGGTTGTTCTCGGTGACGCCGACGTTAAGGAAGCCGCCCAGCTGCAGCAGTCGGCCAGACTGCACCCCGACGCAGTGGCATTTGGCTTCATAGCCGGCCGTTGGGTGCCTGCCGCCTAAGCGAGAACCCTCTCGGGACTTTCGTCCCTAAAACCTGGATGCTCTAAATTACAGTCCCCAGACCCCCCGGTCTGGGGATTTGTCGTCTTTCGGGGGCGGCGCAGAGACGCTAGATAAAGACCAACGCTGTATCCGGATATCCATGGTTCTGACGCTCGATACGCCCGCTGCCGCCGTCGGCGCTGCACCCGGGGACTCAACCGACGCCGGCAAGCCGTCGCTCGCCGGGCTCGGCCGCGCCGGACTGCGCGCTGCGCTCAGCGCCGCCGGGGTGCCCGACAAGCAACTGCGCATGCGCACCGCCCAGCTGTACAGCTGGATATACGTGCGCGGCGTGCCGACGTTCGACGCCATGACCGACGTCGCCAAGGAGCTGCGCGCCGAGCTCAGCCAGCGTTACACGCTGGCGCGCCCCGAGATCGTCACCGAGCAGGTTTCGGTCGACGGCACGCGCAAATGGCTGCTGCGGCTGCCCTCGCAAGGGCGCGACGGCGCCGGGCCGGAAATCGAGACGGTTTACATTCCCGAGGCAGCGCGCGGAACGCTGTGCATTTCGAGCCAAGTCGGCTGCACGCTCAACTGCACGTTCTGCCATACCGGCACGCAGCGCCTGGTGCGCAACCTCACCGCCCAGGAGATCGTCGGCCAGATCCTTCTGGCGCGCGACCGCATCGGCGATTGGGCCCCGCCGAAGGCGGCCGAGGCCGAGGGTGCCGAAGCGACCGGTGCCGAAGCGACCGGTGACGGGCGCAAGATCACCAACATCGTGCTCATGGGCATGGGCGAGCCGCTGTACAACTTCGACAACGTCAAGGCGGCGATGGAGATTGCCGCCGACGGCGAGGCACTCTCGGTGTCGAAGCGGCGCATCACGCTGTCGACCTCGGGCATCGTTCCGGAGATCGCCCGCTGGGGTAAGGAGACCGGCACGTCGCTCGCCATCTCGCTGCATGCGGTGCGCGATGAGCTGCGCGACGAGCTGGTCCCGATCAATCGCAAGTATCCCATCGCGCAGCTGCTTGAGGCGTGCCGCAACTATCCGACGCTGTCGAACGCGCGGCGCATCACCTTCGAGTACGTCATGCTGAAGGGCGTCAACGACAGCCTGGCGGAAGCGCGCGAGCTGGTGCGCCTGTTGGCCGGCATCCCGGCGAAAATCAATCTCATTCCGTTCAACGCCTGGCCCGGCGCGCCGTACGGGTGCTCCGACTGGGAGCAAATCGAGCGCTTTGCCGAGGTGGTGAACAAGGCCGGCTATGCCAGTCCGGTGCGCACGCCGCGCGGCCGCGATATCCATGCCGCCTGCGGGCAGCTGAAGTCGGCGAGCGTCAAGCAGCGCGCCAGCGCTGTGGCCATCGATGCGGCGGCCAGCGGCGGCGGGGTCTAGAGCAACGTGTTTTGGAAGACCACCGGCCGCATCCTCATCGTCATTCCGTTCGCGCTGCTGCTGGCGGCGGCCGCCTCGGGGTTCGTGCTCGTCACGCTGGGGCTCGAACGCGTCACGTCGTTCCTGCACGTCAACCCGATCGGTAACGAGGACGCCGAGACCATCTTCGCCATGATGAACCAGGGCTTCGTGCTGGCGGCGAGCGTCACCGTCATTCCGGCGCTGCTGATGGTCATCGTCGGCGAGATCGCCCGCATCCGCTCGCTGGCCTACTACGTGGGCGGCGGCGGCCTGGCGCTGGCCGCCATTCCGCTTCTGGCGCGCTACGGCCAGGGCGGCGCCATCGCCTCGCCGGACGCGCTGGTGTGGCAGGTGTTCGCCACGGCGGGCTTCGCCGGCGGCTTCGTCTATTGGCTCATCGCCGGCCGCAACGCCTGAGTGCGGGAACACGGACCCGCCTGTCGCGCTCCTAACTGGTCGTCATGGCCGCGGAGGCGGCCATCCACGCAAGTTGCCGTGGGAGAGCACCTGCGAAAGTAGTTTCGCATGTGTCGCCCAATCGCTGGTCACCTTGCTAAGAGCGTGCCGTTGAGGCTGGCATGGATGGCCGCCGTCCATGCGGAGCATGGCTTCGCCATGACGGCCATGACGGTTCTAGGGTGTCCATGACGCAGGTGTTTCCCGGGAGTTGCCTGCCACACCCCCATTAGGCAGACCGGCCGTTTTTCATTGAGCCGGGCAACTCATGGCCTGTACACTTCCTGCGGCATAACCCGAGCGAGTGGGCCCATGATCAAGCTGCTGCGCGTCTTTTTCGGCTTCATCGTCGCCTGTCTCGTCGCCGGGGTGGTGACCGTTGCCTTCGTCGTCACCCCCGCCGATATCGCCAGCCTGCCGGCTGAAGCGCAGACGGAGCGGCTAGGCAACGCCGGCGTCCTGTCGCTGCTCGCCGCCACGCACTCGGCCATCTTCGCTTTCCCGTTCGCCATCATTGCCATCGGGGTGGCCGAGCTGACCCACCTGCGCTCGTGGGTCTATTATGCGCTGGTGGGCGTCGCCATTGCGCTGGGCGGCCTTGCCGCCGAGTACGCCGCCGAGGTGCCCGGGCAGCCGTCGATCATCAACGGCTACGCGCTGGCCGCGTATCTCGCCGTCGGCGTCGCCAGCGGGCTGGTCTATTGGCTGCTCGCCGGGCGCCGGGCCGGCGGCCGCCGCGCCGACGCCCCACCCCCGGCGGTCACCGCGCCCCCGGCCGATCCCGAGCCCGTGGCCCAGGCAACCTGATCCAAAGCCGCGCTCGGATAAGTTTCTCACGCGCAATTGTGTTGTTGCGTCGCAGCAATCGGTTTAGCTTTGGTCTCTAATGCTTGCGGGGGCAAGGAGAAGGCTCGCCGTATGATCGATCCGGACCTGCAGCAGAGATTCACGCGCCGCTGCGCCGATGCCGCATTCGGATATTCCGCCGCCAGCACCGCCGCCTACGCGGCCATGGCCGACCAGGTGTTGAACTTCTGGTCGGGCATCCTGCAGCCGGCCCCGCCCAAGCCCCAGCCCGCCCCCAACCTATGGAGCTGGCCGGTGCCCATGGCGCCGCAGCCTGCTCCGGCCGCCGCGATGCCGCTGTTCAATCCGTTCGCTTGGATGCTGCCGCCGCCTCCCGCCCCCACGCCGCCGCCGGCGATGCTGCCGACCAATCCGTGGGAGGCAATGTCGGCCTTCGCCAACGCCATGAGCGGCGCGCTGAGCGCCATGAGCGCCACGCCGGTCCGCCCGCTCTCGGCATCGAACAATCCCATGACCGCGTGGCTGACCACGATGCCCTTCGCCTCGGCGCCGGCTTCCTGGCCGATGGCCTTCATGATGATGTCGTCGGGCGTGCCGCACGCGGTCGCCTGGCCGACGGCGGAAGCCAACGCTGCCGTGCTCGACGCCGCCGACGCGGCGACGCAGTCGATCAAGAAGGCGTTCGCCAGCTATCACGGCGAAGGCGGGCACGCGGCATCGCACGGCACCTGGGCGCCGAACGAGATGCTGACGCTGATGGCCATGGTGCCGCTGAACGTCGGCACGATGTTCACCGCGCTGCGCATGCCCTGACACGCGCAACGTCCGGAACATGATCGCGCGCGACGCGACGGTCCTCAGGTCGTCTTCTTGGCCATCTGCTGGTGCGGCTTCAAACGGCAATGCGCCTTCCTGGTCTTGCCCAGTTTGGTCGTGATCTGCTGCTTCCAAAAGCACTCGGTCTTGGTGCCGCAAGCGTTGACGTCGAGCCCGACGCAAACGGACGGCGGCTTCTTCTGTGGCTTCGTCTCCGCCTTCTTGTCGTCGGCCGCGATGGCGGCGGCAGCGAAGGCGGCGACGGCGGCAACGATGGCGGCGCCGCGCCAGAAATGGCTACGCATGAACTCAAAACTCCCAGCCCGTGTACCCCGCATGGTCCATTTATCATAAGTTGTAAGTGCACGAAACAGCATTCACACGTGGGGGCTGCAATGGTGTAGTTGACAAGGAAACTATCTGCTGTTGTTTCCACGGAAACAAATATGCAGAGGTGTCGTGGCCACGCAACGCATCAGTCCGCTCGACGCCCACCTCGGCTATTGGCTGCGCTACGTGTCGAACCACGTCTCGCACGCCTTCGCCCAGAAGGTGGCAACGCGCGGCGTCAGCGTGGCCGAATGGGTGATGCTGCGCGAGCTCTACGGCGCCCCCGCGGTGCCGAGTGCGCTGGCGGCCAAACTCGGCATGTCGCGCGGTGGCATCTCTAAGATCGTCGACCGCCTGGAGATCAAGGCGCTTGTCACACGCACGGCGAGCACGACCGACCGGCGCTCGCAAACGCTGGCTCTGACTAAGGCAGGCCTGGCGCTGGTGCCGAAGCTGGCGGCGCTGGCCGACCGCAACGACGAGGAGTTTTTCGGGCATCTCGACGCCGCGCAGCGCGCCGGTCTGGCGACGGCCATGCGGGAAATCGTCCGCCGCAGCGGGCTGCGCAGTATACCCCTCGAATGATGGAGAGCCTTATGACGGCGAGTTTCGAAGAGGTCGCCACGGCCTGCACGCGCGGCTCGGACACCGGCACAATGACTTTCCCGCAGGTGGTCCATGAATTGATGGAGGCGGGTGTCGAACGTTACCTCGCCGATCTGACGCGCGGGCAGAAGACTTACTACCTGCCGGGCGGGCAATCTTGCGTCGTTGATGGTGCGCCACTCGACCGGAAAGTGGCCGACAGTTTCGACCCCGGTCGGATCGAGGCGGCTATCCGCGCCAGCCAGGCTCGAGCCATCACCTATGGCGAGTTCTGCGAGGCCGTCGCGGCGGCCGGCTGCGTAGGCTATGTCGTCTCGCTGGCGGGGCGCCGGGCCGTGTATTTCGGCCGCACCGGCGAGACCCACGTCGAGCCGTTTCCGCCCGCCCCCTGAGCTTGCGGCGGCCCCGCCGATCCCTATAGTGCGCGGCCGTACGAGCAATTGCGTGCGCAGCGCGCGCGTCGCGATCCCGAAAGAGCCATCATGACCTCCAAGCCCAAGCCGATCAAAAAGGTCGTGCTCGCCTACTCCGGCGGCCTCGACACCTCGATCATCCTGAAGTGGCTGCACCAGACCTACGGCGCCGAGGTCGTGACGTTCACCGCCGATCTCGGCCAGGGCGGCGAGATCGAGCCGGCGCGCGAGAAGGCGCTGCTGCTCGGCATCAAGCCGGAGAACATCTACATCGAGGACGTGCGCGAGGAGTTCGTGCGCGACTATGTTTTCCCGATGTTCCGCGCCAACGCGCTGTACGAGGGCGTCTACCTGCTCGGCACCTCTATCGCGCGCCCGCTCATCGCCAAGAAGCAGATCGACATCGCGCGCGCCGTCGGCGCCGACGCGGTCTCCCACGGCTCCACCGGCAAGGGCAACGACCAAGTCCGCTACGAGCTTAGCTATTATGCGCTCGAGCCGGGCATCAAGATCATCGCGCCGTGGCGCGAGTGGGAGTTCAAGAGCCGCGAGGATTTGATCGCCTTCGCCGAGAAGAACCAAATCCCCATCGCCAAGGACAAGCGCGGCGAGGCGCCGTTCTCGGTCGACGCCAACCTGCTGCACTCCTCGTCCGAGGGCAAGGTGCTGGAGGATCCGGCCGTCGAGCCGCCGCCCTACGTCTATCAGCGCACCATCTCGCCGGAGGAGGCGCCCGACAAGCCGACCGTCATCACCGTCGGCTTCAAAAAGGGCGACGCGGTATCGGTCAACGGCAATCCGCTCAGCCCCGCAAACCTGCTGGCGACGCTGAACGACTTCGGCCGCGACAACGGCATCGGCCGCCTCGACCTTGTCGAGAACCGCTTCGTCGGCATGAAGTCGCGCGGCGTTTACGAGACGCCGGGCGGGACGATCCTGCTCGCCGCGCATCGCGGAATTGAATCGATCACGCTCGACCGCGGCGCCATGCACCTCAAAGACGAGCTGATGCCGCGCTATGCGGAGCTCATCTATTACGGGTTCTGGTTCTCGCCCGAGCGCGAGATGCTGCAGGCGGCGATCGACAAGAGCCAGGAGCACGTCGAGGGCGAGGTGCGCTTGAAGCTCTACAAGGGCAACGTCTCGGTTATCGGCCGCGAGAGCGCCAAGTCGCTTTATTCCTCGACGCTGGTCACCTTCGAGGACGACAAGGGCGCCTACGACCAGAAGGACGCCGCCGGCTTCATCAAGCTCAACGCCCTGCGCCTGCGCACGCTGGCGATGCGCGACCGCAAGCGCTGAATTTCGAGTCGCTTCGCGAGTTTCCGCTGGCTCCCGGGTCTGCGTTCGCTGCGCTCACTGGCCCGGGATGACAGACGGAGCGAGCCGCCCGCACCACTGTCATCCCGGACACGCGCAAGCGTGATCCGGGAACCAGCGCATGGGTGGCGCAGCCTCCGCATGGTTCAGCGCACGCCTTTCCGGTCTCGCGAGCTTTCGCCCCGAGGGATGTCAAACAACGAGGGCGC
>JBDTOR010000052.1:0-15012 GCA_039933175.1 Hyphomicrobium sp.
CGACCTTCAGGTTATGAGCCTGACGAGCTACCGGGCTGCTCCACCCCGCGTCACCTAACATGCTCCCAAGGCAGGCCGACCAACGATCGTCTGAGGGGAGCGGCCGTCGCCTTCCGGTAAGGGGCGACGACAAAGGCCGCCCGGTCACCGAGCGGCCTGTCCATGGCGCGGTGTATAGCACAAATCGCAGGCCTGTGAAGCCTACCGTCCCGGATGTCCGCAACCTTCGCCTCATTGCGACGTTTTCGCCGGAAACGCGGCGTTTTCGCCGCGCAATGGCTGCTGCCGTTCACCCAAAGGGCAAGGACGCGCCGTCGGGCAATTCGACCTGCGGCGTTTTCAGGGTGACGCCGGCGCCGCAGACGCGGCCGCAGCTGCCGCAGCATTCGCCTCGCTCTTATGATGCGCGCGGATGAAGTAGATGTTGCGGCTGTAGATGACGAGGCCCATCGCTTGGCCGAGCATGAACACCGGGTCCATGCGGTAGATGGAGTAGGCCAGCAGCATGGCGCCGCCGAACAGGCTGAAGTACCAGAACGTCTCCGGCACGATGGAGCGGCGCGCGCGTTCGCTGGCGATCCACTGCACGATGAAGCGCATGGAGAACATCAGCTGGGCTAGGAAGCCGACACCGAGCCAGGCCTTTTCGCTGACGGGTGTTGAAACCCACCACTGGCTCAGCAACGCAACGACGTTGTGCAGATGGTCCATTGTACAGTGTCCCGATGCGGATGCTTTGCGCTCGTTAGCTCTTGTCGCCGGCGCTGGCCCGCGCGCCATCGTCGTTCACCGGTTTGAGGCGAGAGGCGAGGTCGGCCACGGGCGAGGTCTCCGGATGCCGGTCGACGATGCGCGGCACGCGCGTTCGCCGTCTGAGCCACGTCACGCCGACGAGGTCGTAAAGGCCGACCAGCGCGCGGTTGAGATTGTTATACTTGGAGACCCCCGCCTGCCGCGGCCGGTCGTTGACCGTGACATAGGCGACCTCGTAGCCGTACGTCTGAAACATCGCCGGCATGTAGCGGTGCATGCTGGTGAAGAAAGGTAGCCGCAAGAACACCTCGCGCCAGTACACCTTGATGCCGCAGCCGGTGTCCGGGCAGTCGTCCTTCAGCACGGCGTCGCGGATCCAATTGGCCGAGCGCGAGGCCCACCGCTTCGAGCCGGTGTCCTTGCGGTCCTTGCGCCAGCCGTTGACGAGCGCCGGGCCGGGCTGCCCCGGCAGCGCCAGCACTTCGAGCAAGCGCGGAATATCGTGCGGGTCGTTCTGGCCATCGCCGTCCATGGTGGCGATGATCGGGCTCGTCGCCGCCAGCACGCCGGAGCGCAAGGCGGTGCTCTGCCCGCTGCGGCGCTCGTGCCGCAGATAGCGCAACCCGGGGTATGTGCCGGAGTCGATGAGCGACTTGATTTCGGCCGGTGTCGCGTCGTCGCTAGCGTCGTCGACGACGATCAACTCGGCGAGGCGCTGCGCGGGAACGGCGGCGTACGTCTCCTGGACGAGGCGACCGATGTTGCCGGCCTCGTTGAGTGCTGGAATGACGACGGTGACGCGCATCAAGTGCCCCCTGTCCCTCAGGCAAGCCGCGACGCCCCCTCATACCCCGTACGCGGCAGCAAGGATACCAGTCTTCACGCCCCTCTACCAACCTAGTAAATGCGCGTCCGGGCTCGCCGCGTTGGGCGCAAGATCAGCACAATGCCGATGCCGAGGAAAAGGGCCGCGAGGCCGCCCCAGACGAGGCCGGACTGCTCCAGATAGACGTCCTGTGACACAGGGTCGAAACAGCGGCCGAGTTCGTTGAAGCAGTCCCGCCAGCGCCAATAGCGATCGTAGAAGGCGGCCGAAAACAGGATGCCGAGGCCCACCAACACGACGCCGAGCAGTCTTGTCACATGTCGCATTTGACGTCCCGCGGCAGACTGTGGCGCAGATGCGGCGAAGATAGCGGCGCGCCGAGGGCGACGGCATCTTCACGCCGGTGCCGCAACCTAGTAAATGACCCGCCGTGGCGGCCGTTGCGGTCAGCCTCCCCGTACAACGCAGCCTGCGAAGCGCGCCCATGTCCATGTCCCCCGGCTTCGGCACGAGCGGCCGCGCCACCAACTGGTTCTCCGTCCTGCTGGCGGGGCTCGCGGCGCTGCTGTGCGTCCGGCTGCTGGCGCTGGCCGTCAATGGCACCGACCTGTTTTTCGACGAGGCGCAGTACTGGGCGTGGAGCCTCGATCCGTCGCTGGGGTATTTCTCCAAGCCGCCGCTCATCGCCTGGATCATCGGTGCGGCGACGACGGCGTGCGGGCCCGAGGAAGCGTGCGTGCGGTTGCCCTCGCCGCTGCTGCATACGGCGACGGCGCTCACCATCTTCTGGCTCGGTCGCAGGCTGTACGACGACCGCATCGGCGCGCTCAGCGCGCTGGCCTTCGCAACACTACCGGGCGTGTCGTTGTCGGCCGGACTCATCTCAACCGACGTTCCGCTGTTGCTGTGCTGGGCCCTGGCGCTCGTCGGATTTGCCGCGCTGTTCGAAACCGACGAGCTGTGGCCCGGGCTGCTGCTCGGCGCCGCCTTCGGTGCCGGTCTCAATGCCAAGTACGCCATGGCGTGGTTCGTCGGCTGCGTGGCGGTCTACCTGATCATGACGCCGGCGCGCCGCGCCGTGCTGCGCGACAAGCGGCTGTATCTCGCGCTGGCGATCGGCGTGCTGCTCATCGCGCCGAACATCCTCTGGAACTACAGCCACAAGTTCGCGACGTTCTCGCACACGGCCGAGAATGCCAACTGGGGCGGCTCGCTGCTGCATCCCAACAAGGCGCTCGAATTCTTCGGCGCGCAGTTCGGGGTGTTCGGCCCCATCCTGTTCGGCGCCTTGCTTGCAATCGCCTGGCGCGCCCGCCGCGCGCAGCTGCCGGAGGCGGACCGCCTGTTGCTGGCGTTCTCGGTGCCGATCATCGCGGTGATCGTGGTGCAGGCGTTCCTGTCGCGCGCGCATGCCAACTGGGCGGCGACGGCCTACGTGGCAGCGACGGTGCTGGTCGTCGCCACCATGGTGCGCGACGGCGACTGGGGCTGGCTCAAGGCGTCCTTCATCGTCAATGCCGTCATGATGGCGCTGATCGTGTTCGGCACGGCGACGGCCGGACAGGTGCCCCTGCCGCTGAAGACCGACCCGTTCGCGCGGACGCTCGGCTGGCACGATCTCGCCAATGCGACCCGGGCTGAACTGACGCGCGCCGCTGCGGCGGGTAAGCCCTACGCCGCCGTGCTGTCGGACGATCGCGCGGTGACCGCCGAGCTTCTCTATTATCTGCGCAATGAGCCGACGCCGATCCTCGCCTGGACACCCGGCGCCCCGCACGACCATTTCGAGATGACGCGCCCGTTCACCGCCGCGACGCCATCGCCCGTGCTGCTGGTGCGCGCCGACGACGACGTACCGCCGGCGCTCGCCTCCTTCGCCAGCGTCGCGAAGGTCGGCGACCGCATGCTGCCAGCGGGCGAGTATTCGAAGCGGCACGTGACGTTCTATTCCCTCGCGGGGTACAAGGGCCAATGACGGCACGCGATCCCACGCGCGCGGCGCCCGGGCTTCCGACTGAAGAGGCCACGGCGCTTTCCGAGACGTTCGTATTGCTCGACAACAACTCGGGCTCCGGGCCGCCGTCGCTGCTGTTCACCGAGCCGCAGGACATCATCGCCGCCTGGACGCCCGCCGAAGTCCCCGACGCGCTGCGGCGCATCGAGGCCGGGGTCGCCGGCGGACACTATGCGGCAGGCTTCTTCGCCTACGAGCTCGGCTACGTGCTGGAGCCCAGGCTCGCAGCGCTGATGCCGGAAAAACGCAACGTGCCGCTGTTGTGGATCGGTCTCTACAAGGCGCCGGCCGAGATGACGAGCGCCGAGGTGGAGCACTGGCTGGCGACGCACACGCGCTCCGGCGACTTCCATTTCACGGACGTGAAGCTGACGTGGGACGAGGCGCAGTACCTTGAGCGCTTCACTGAGGTCATCGAGAAGATCCGCGCCGGCGACATCTATCAGCTGAACCTCACCTTCAAGGCGCGCTTCAAGCTGTCGGGCTCGCCGCTCACCTTCTTCCTCGACCTGCGCCAGAAGCAGCGCGTCGCCTATGGCGGCATCGTCGACACCGGCGAGGTGACTGTGCTGTCGGCTTCGCCGGAGTTATTCATCGAGCAGGAGGGCCGCACCGTGTTCACGCGGCCGATGAAGGGGACCGCGCCGCGCGCCGGCACGCCCGAAGCCGACGCGCTCGTGCGCAAGCAGCTGGCCGCCGACGTGAAGCAGCGGGCCGAGAACCTGATGATCGTCGACCTGATGCGCAACGACATCGGGCGCATTGCCGAGATCGGCAGCGTCGACGTCACCGATTTGTTCACCGTCGAGACCTACAAGACGCTGCACCAGATGACGTCCGGCGTGCGGGCCACGCTGAAGCAGGGGGTCGATACGGCCGAGCTGTTGCGCGGCATCTTTCCACCCGGCTCAATCGTTGGGGCGCCCAAGATCCACGCCATGGAGCTGATCCGCCAGTTCGAGTCCGAGCCGCGCGGCGTCTACTGCGGGGCCATCGGCTACATCTCGCCGGAGGGCCGCTCGCTATTCAACGTCGCCATCCGCACCGCCGTCGTCTTCCGCAACGCCGACGGCGAAATGGGCATCGGCTCAGGCATCGTGTTCGACAGCCAGGGGTCGAAGGAATACGCCGAGTGCCTGCTGAAGATGAAGTTCCTCACCGATCCGGTGAAGCGCTTCGAGCTGATCGAGACGCTGCTGTTCGACAACGACGCGGGCGGCTTCGCGCTCTTGGAGCGGCACATCGAGCGGCTCGCCACTTCGGCCCGCTACTTCGCCTACGTCTATGACGAGCACGCCGTGCGCCGCGCGCTGCAAGATGCCGTCGCCAACAAGAGCAGCCGCCTGCGCGTACGCCTGCTGCTCGCCGAGGGAGGTCAGGTGACGGTGACGACGACGCCGCTGCCGCCGGCGGATCCGAATGCCGTCATGCGCTTTGCGATCTCGTCGTCGCGCGTCGACAGCTCGGATCTGTTCCTGTTCCACAAGACGACGCGGCGCGAGCTCTACGATCGCGAGTGGCAGGGATATGCCGATCGCCTCGGCACCGATGAAGTCGTCTACCTGAACGAGCGCGGCGAGCTGGCCGAGGGCAGCCGCACGACGATCTTCATTGAGCGGGGCGGCGAGCTGCTGACGCCGGCGCTCGCTGCCGGACTTTTACCCGGAACGCTGCGCGCGGAGTTGCTGGCTGAAGGCAAGGCGAGGGAAGCTGTGCTGACGCTTGCCGATCTGCAATCGGCGGACGCCATCTTCCTCGGCAACTCGGTGCGCGGCCTCGTGCCGGCGACGCGCATCGATGCTTGAGGGATAGCCGCCGCGAGCGTGTCGCGGCGGAGCTTATTTGACGATGACGTCGTCGGAAGCGACAGCCCCAACCTTGGGGTTGGTGACGACAGCTCCCCCGAGCATCGCAGCGACCAAGAATGCAAACGCCGCTACTGTCAGCACCGCCGCGATGATGATCTCGCGCGACGAGCGGCGTATGCGGTCGGAGTATGATTCAAATTGATCAAGCTTCCATTTCATGGCGCGAGAATTCGTCGATCACGGCGGCCCGCACCAGAGCGCTGGTTGCCGCGCGACAGAAGCGCACAGAAATACTCTTTTGTAAGAAGGTTTTTAAAGACCGCGCATGATGCAGCCGAAGACCAGGATCACCTGTGCCAGCAGCAGCGCCCAGAATTCGTTACCGGTAATAAACGGAACCTGAGCCCCGAAAAATTGAATGATCAGTACGGTGACCGTCAGAATGACGGACAGCATGAACGTCACGATGCCAGGTGCCTTAAGTCCCATCGTATCAACTCCCCTCGATGCCATGCGATTATCGACGCCTCGCAAGGCGCTCCCCTGAGCCGGCGCCGATTCGGCCGGCCCCCGTCGGCCTTATAGCAGGGGCAACTCGGGATGGCACTCAATGGCCTGTATGCGCTGGGGATGGTTGAGCTAAATGGGAAGGCTGCTAGGCGACGGCCTTGCTGCGCGGCCGCGTAAACAGCAGGCGCCGCAACAGCAAAACGACAAGCAGCACGAGGAAAAGCAGCCCCACAATCACCACGGGGTGCTTTTCCCACAGCAGGATGGGGCTGACGCGGCCGTCGGCGACGAGCCGCACGTCCTGGGTGATGGCACCGGGATCGAACCCGCCGCCGCTGCGCAGCATCATGGCTACCGCCGCCGACTGGTCGGTGCTGGCGACGACGGCCTGGCGCACGCGCTCGGACGATAGCGAGTGGATCCGCGCCGGATTGGCGGCGACGGCCCGCAGCACGCGCTCGCGCGGCTCCTTCTCCAGTCCGGTCAGGTAGCGCGACAGGCTGGATAGCTCGTCCTCGGTGAGGCTGCGCGCCAGGTTCTTGAGATCGGCGTCGGGCAGCTCGAACAGAGTGTCGCGGGCGCCGCGATCAATGGAAGCGAGGCGCACGATGGCCAGCTGATCCTCGAGCGCCAGCAGGCGCTGCAGCGAGGCGCGGCTCAGCTGATCAGGTGTCGTGCGCCGGTAAAGGCTGAGCTCGACCACCTTCGGCAGGTCGTTGCCGGCCAGCGCCGACCACTTGAGCCCCGCGTCGATGGAGCGCGTCTCGCGTGCGATATCCATCGCCGGCGCGGGGAGCGTGTTGATCGCCGTGCTCAGGGTACCGTCGTCGAGGCGGCGCAGGATGCCGGCTTCGCCTTCGCCGGCGAGCAGCAGCGCCAGGACCTCGTCCAGCCGCGGCAGGGCAGCAGGCGTCAGGGAATCGATGAACGCCTTGAACTTCGGGTTGCGCTCGGCGAGCCCCAGGGCTTCGGCGTGGGCGCTGCGGAAGTCGCGCCATATCTCGATGACGCGGTCGGCCGTCGCAGCGCCGATCTCCTGGATGTGCCCGGAGATCTGCTCGGCGAAGGTCTTGGCCAGCTCCTCCTGCACCTTGTCCTTGTTCTCTTTCGATTTCATCTCGGTGGCGATGATCGGCAGCACGCCGTTGCGCAGATCCCAGATGTCCTTGGCGATGAGCACGAGGCCGATGCCGCCGGCGACCACCGAGACAAGCCGCGCCAGCACGCTGCCGACGACGCGCTGGCCGACGCGCGTTGCCATGTTGGCAAGCTGGCGGCGCATGAGCAGCACGGCGGCGCCGGCGATGCCGCCGCTCGACTGACGCAGCACAGCACTCGACGACATCTCGGCGGCGCCCTTGCTGGGATCGACGGTGATGTTCTTGCCGGCGTCGCCGGCGACGGCACGCGAAGCCGTCTCGCCGTAGCGCGCCCCGACAAAGGCTTGCAGGCAGGCGACGGCCGGCTCTGCCGCATCGCGACTGGCAAACTCCATCTGCTTGCCGACCTCGTTGCCGACCCCGACCGCCAGCTGCTCGAGCGCGGCCTTGATGGCATCCGAGCGATAGACTCGCTCGGCGACGGCGGTCGCCAGCTCCTGCGCCTTCTGCTGGTCGGCGAGCGACTGCAGCAGGTTGGCCCAGCTGGTCTCCTTGCGTATTTCCTCGACGGCGAGATCGACACGGTCGTCGATAATCTGGTCCATGCCGATGCGGCGCCACTCGTCGCCGACGGCGGCGCGGTAGTTGACGCTGGCGACGCCGGCCTGCAGCGCCCGTATAGAGATTCCCTGGATGGCGGTTTTGAAGGCGGCCTCGTCACGCGCCTGGCAGGCTTCGTAGTCGACCTTCGACAGTGGCTGCGCGAAGGCGGGGGCGACCTGTCCGGCGGCTAAGGAGAGGGCGACGACGCAGGCGATCAGGCAACGTACGTGAGCGAGCAACGCGGCAGTGTCCTTCGGTCCGCGGCCGCTCCCGTCGGGCGGCTGCACTTAACCATCTAATCACCTCGAATATGGGGTGTCGATTGCGCTCGCAGCGTGACGGATGCCGTCTGAGGTCGCCATGCGATGACCCCTTGCGTCCGAGCGCGCACCTCGGGAGAGGCCAAACAGGTGGCGACCGCTTCATAACCGGGGGCGCCGGGATAGGGGGCGACGCGCGTCGGCGGGCTGTGATTGGCCGGGCAGAGAATGATCGCCTCGTCGGATCCCACGGCGGCTAAGTCCACGATCGCGCTGGAGCGCGTGAGCAGGAAGAGCGGACGGCTGCATGACCCGCGGCGGCGCAGACGGGCGATCAAAGCCTCCTGCGTGACGTGATCCAGCCCCTGCTCGACCATGTCGACGATCAGGGCAGTCGGCCCTTGGGCTTCCAATCCGACGAGCAGAGCAAGGAGTGCATCCGACACCGTGGCGCCGTCCTCGACGAGCCAGGCGAGGGTCTGCTCGACCTGCAACTTGAGAGCCGGGTCGGCATCCACGCGCGTCCGAGCTGCCGCGCCGCGGTCCGCCAATCGATCGAGGCCGAGGAAGGCGGCGCCGGGCAGCGTTTCGGCGATGCGCTGAGCCAGCCGCGTCTTGCCGCTGCCGAGCGGGCCGATGATGTAGTTCAACGGCCGGATGTCGCGTAGTTCGAACTGTTCGCCGCCCCAGGGCCAGGGAAGCTCAAACGCGACGCTGAGCGCGACGCCCGATCCCAGCAGCCGCGCAAGGTCGCTGGCGGCCGGCGCTTGGCCCTTGGCGATCTCGGCCCGAAGGCTGCGGACCTTCGCCACGGTGGAGGAGATTTGGCGAGCCTCCTCTTCCAGCGTTGCCTGATGCGCGGCCAATGCCTGTTCCAGCCCTTGCGGGTCGCCGTCCAACACGCGCGCCACCTGGGCAAGGCTGAGGCCGAGCGCTCGCAGGGCTGCGATCTCGGCGGCTCGCGCCAATTCGTCGGGACCGTAGACCCGCCATCCGGCCGCGGTGCGGAGCGGTACGACCAGACCGCGCTGCTCATAGAGGCGCAGGGCTTTGGCGGATACGCCGATCCGCTCGGCGGCCTCCGAAGCATTCAGGAATTGGTCGGGACGTTTCACGAATCGCCTCGTCGGTTGCTGACCGATTGCTTATCGGGGCGACCCCTGGGGCCGGGTCAAGCGACCGCTTGCCGGCCCAGAGTGAGGGTCTTCGGCAGATCACAAATTCTTTCACAGATGTACGAACATGCCGCGGGAGGATGAGAAGCTGTTGCCGCTCATGTGGCATCTGCATTACAATTGTGCGGTGATCGGACTAACTGCCTAGGTTTCGACTTAGTTGTGGCGGCGCTACAACACTAGGTTGAACAGATTAATCAATTTTGCACTGCACTAATTCGCAAAACGCAAGAACACGCGTAGACTTATCGAATTGAGTTGGGTTGAGAAGCGGCGCTATTTCAATGCGTTCTGCCGCCCTGCAGCAAAGGCGTCGTGATCGTGCCATCCCTGGTGCAAGCCTGCTGGCTCGCGCCGAGGCGGTGTTCACGTCGACATGCCGGCGCCACGGTCTCGCCCCAGTTCGCCAAGGTCAGCCGTCGGTTTCGTGCCGGTGGCACACCCTCGGACGCTCGTTGAGGCAGGGAGAGCACGGCGCGCATGAGCGGGGTGGGAAGCGATGTCACGACGGGCTGCGGCAAGGTGCCCAATCGAACTTCCCGGCTGATCCGGTCAGTGAGAACCCTCGATCTCATCTCGTGCGGTGCGGACACGGGATCTCTTCAAAGCGGCTTCTCAATATGGGTTCTGAACCGGATTGCCCGGCATCTAGGCCCTCCGAGGAAACGAAAAAGAGAGAGTTTCAACACATGCTTGGGTCAGCGCGGGGAGTTCGCGCGGGCTGGAGTCTGGTCGGGACCGGTTGACTGCGTCCTGCATGCGAGCGAGTTCAGTTACTGAAATGAAAAATAGCGAGAAAATGAAAGCAGCTTGGGGCAGCATTTACGTTCCCGGTGGGCGCAATGGCGTGTTGCTCGTCCATAGCCTCGGCGGCTCCCCCATCGAGCTGAAGTTCGTTGCCCATACGCTGGCTCAACTCGGCTACACCGTCTATTGCCCGCTGCTGCCCGGCCTCGCCGGGGGCACCGACGTCTCCGGTCTGTCGAGCTGGCAGGACTGGTACGCGGCGCTGGAGCAGGCTCACGACGAGCTCACCCAGCAGTGCGACGGCGTCATCGTCGGCGGTATCTCCGCCGGCAGCATGCTGGCGCTGCGTCTCACCGCCCTCCGCCCCGAGAAGATTCACGGCCTGATACTGTTCTCGCCGACCTTCTGGCCGAACGGCTGGGCGATCCCGTGGTACTTCAGCCTGTTCCGCCTGGTGCAGCAGAAGTGGACGGCGCGCCTCTTCAAGTTCCGCGCCCGCAACCCGCACGGCATCAAGGACGACCGCCTGCGCAGCTTCATTCTCGACAGCGTGCAGTCCGAGACGGATTCGATCGAGGACCTGTTCGCCCGCGGCGGCGGTCTCGTGCTCGAGTTCCGCCGGCTCGTGCGCAACGTCAAGCCGCTGCTCGGCCAGATCAAGCAGCACGCGTTGGTGTTCCACCCGCGCAACGACGACCAGAGCGATCTGTCCAACGCCATGCTGCTGCAGCGCAAGCTGTCGGGCATCGTCGAGACCTGCGTGCTCGACGACTGCTATCACATGGTCACGCTCGATCGGCAGCGTCCGGTCGTCATGGAGCGGGTGAAGGAATTCGCCGAGCGTCTGACGGCGCGCCTAGCCAAGCTGCGCAGCGAGGAAGCCGTTGTGGCGGCCTCCGAAGCGCCGCAGCAGAACAAGGGCCGTGGCGAAAACCGCGGCTCCCCGGGCTGATCGGTTACACCTGATCGACGCTCCGATCGGCACGCATCAAAGCAAAAGGCCCGGCCAACACGGCCGGGCCTTTTGCTTTGCAGGGTTCAGCGAAAGCTTGGCAGTTACTACTGCACCGATTCCGGTCGCACGGCCGGCACGGGACGCGGCGCTTTGATCTGTGGCGCTGCCGCTGCTTGCGCGGCGGGCGGCTTCGGCGCCGCTGCTGCGCGCACATCACCCGGCGTGGCGCGCGCTTCGCGCGGCTGGTCGCAGCGCTGCAAGCCGGCGGGGGCGCGCTTCCACTGGAAGGACTTGGAGAAGAACTTCACGCCCTTGTAGCCGGTGAGGGTCAGCCGGTCGCGCGAGGAGAGCTGAATCGCGGCATCGAACTGCGAACCCTGCTCGGGATCGTAGACCCAGCCGTTGTCCCAGCCATCACTGACGCGCTGCAGAGAGCCCAGCACCGGCAGACCGCAAATGGTGCGCCGCTGCTTGGAGGGCTCGGGATTGTAGCGGTCGGTCAGTGGCTGGCCGTATTTATTGTTCGGCTCTTTCAGCCAAACAATAAAACCGCACAAGCTTCTAGCGGCAGCGCCCGAGGGACCGCACGGGCGGATTTCCACGGCGCCCTTGCCGGTGTGATTGATCCAGATGCCGGTCTCGATGGGGGGCGCGGCGTTTGCAGCGCTCGCACCAAGGCCGAGCGTCAGGGCGGAAATCACTGTGCAAGCCCAGTAATTCCGGGTCATAGTTGGCTGAAGATCATGACGCATGGTGGCATCACCAATATTGTGCGAGACATTGGCCTCGCATTAGGCTTTGAAAGCGGCGAAAGCTGGTCGGACATCAGACAGCCCCCGGATCTGGGCGAGCCAAGGTATACAGAACCTTTCCTGGATCGCTCGATCTTACCCCTTTCTTGACCACTTCTCGTTAACGCTCCGTGAGTGAGCCAACCACTCGCGTTTCTAAATGGAGCGATTTGGCGATATGCTTAGGCAACTCTTAATTACGGGATTGCCTTTACGAGGCCTAGTTCGAGGGCTACCAGCGGCGCAAGCCGCGCTGTCGGCGTTCGGCCGATCTCGCCCAACTCAGTGCGGAACCGTTCAATGATCCTGACCCTTGCCTTTCGCAATCTGTTCCATGACCGCATCCGTCTGGCGGTCACTCTGGTCGGCATTCTGTTTTCGATCGTGCTCGTTGCCGTGCAGCTCGGCCTGTACCTCGGCGCCAGCAACATGATCACCGCCAACATCGATGCTGCGAAAGCCGACCTCTTCATCACCGTGTTCGGCGCCAAGAGCTTCGAAGACGGTGGCATGCTGCTGACATCGCGCGAGCGGCATCAGGCCCTCGCCACGCCCGGCGTCAAAGCGGTGATCCCGCTGATCGTGCGCTTCGCCGAGTGGCGCAAGCCCGAGGGCGGCTCGACGCGCGTCGTCATCGTCGGCACCGACGCCGAGGACGGCGGCCTGGCGCCGATCAATCTCGTCGACGGCACGTGGGAGGACATCAAGGCTCCCGAGGCGGTGGCGATCGATCGCACCTACCTCAACGAGCTCGGTATCACGGGCATCGGTGCTACGGCGCAGGTGCAGAACACGCGCATTCGCGTGCGAGCCATCACCGATGGCGTTCGCTCCTTCGTGCAGTCGCCTTACACGTACACGACCCTCAACCGCGCGCGCAGCATCTTCGGCGACGCCGACGGCGTCACCTTCTACCTCGTGCAGACGCAGCCCGGCGCCAACATCGAGAAGGTACGGCAGGACCTCAAGGGCCGCCTCGAAGGCGCCGAGGTGCTGACCAAGGCCGAGTTTCGCGACCGCAGCTTGAAGCAGTGGCTGTTCCGTACCGGCGCCGGCGTGGCGCTGATCGGCGGCGCCCTGCTCGGCAGCCTCGTCGGCACCGTTATCGTCGCTCAGACGCTTTATTCCAGCACCAAGGACCACTTGGGCGAGTTTGCGACGCTGCGTGCGCTGGGTTCATCTTCGGGATACATTCACAAGGTTATCCTGGCGCAGGCCGGCATCAGCGCCGTGGTCGGCTACTTGCTCGGCATTTCGATTGCGCTCACTATTCTCGTGCTCAGTCACAACACCGCTTTGCCCATGGTGATGACGCCGGGCTTGGCGTTCTGGCTATTCACTTTGACAGTTGGCATGTGCGCAATCTCGGCGCTGTCGGCGATCGTCAAGGTCACCAAGATCGATCCTGCAACGGTATTCAGCAAATGAGCCAAGAGCCCGTGAGCCAAGAGCCCGTGAGCCACGCGCCCGTCCTCGAAGCCATCGACATCGTCAAGGATCTCGGCTCAGGGGCCGGCAAGGTGCGCGCCGTCAAAGGCGCTAGCCTCTCGTTGATCCCCGGCGAACTGACGCTGCTGATGGGGCCGTCGGGCAGCGGCAAGACGACGTTGCTGTCGATCCTCGGCTGCATCCTGACGCCGACCTCTGGTTCGCTGCGCATCGCCGGCGTCTCGACCGACAAGCTAAACGCCGAAGAGCTCGCTGCCCTGCGACGCAAGCACATGGGCTTCATCTTCCAGTCCTACAACCTGTTCCCCACGCTCACCGCGCTGGAGAACGTGCGCATCTCGCTCGACGTGCGCGGCCAGAAGGGCTTTGCCGCCGCCAACCGCTCCGAAGAGGTGCTGCGCGACGTCGGTCTTGCCTATCGGCTGCGGAGCTACCCCGGCAACCTGTCCGGCGGTGAGCAGCAGCGCGTCGCCGTGGCCCGCGCCATCGCTTCATCGCCGTCCATCGTGCTCGCCGACGAGCCGACCGCCGCTCTCGACGGCGAGAACGGACACGCCGTGATGGCGCTGCTGGCGCGCATCGCCAAGGAACAACACCGCAGCGTTCTAGCGGTCACGCACGACCCCCGCACGCTGAGCTACGCGGACCGGGTCGTGCGCATCGAAGACGGACGTATTGTCGGCGAAGAGCGCCGCCCTGAGGGCCTCGATGCCCCGGAAATTGCAGATCTTACAAAGAGACGGAAGGCCCATGCTTAAGGTCAATCCCACAGTCGTTACCCTCGGTATCGCCGGCCTCCTGGCGATCGGCGTCGGCTTCTATGTCAACAGCGTCAGCTGGGGACCGCTTGCCGAGCAGAAGAATACGCAGGCGACCGAGAACAGCGACGGCGCCAAGTCCAAGGACACCGCCTCCACGGCGAACAAGCCGACGTGGGCCGCCTCGGCCACGGGCCGCGTGGAGCCCAAGAGCGGCGAAGTGCGCATCACCGCCGAGGTGCCGGGCCGCATCATCGAACTCGCAGGCGGGCTCAACGAGCGCGTCAAGTCGGGCGACCTGCTGATCCGTCTCGACGACGACGACGCCATCACCAAGATCACCGGCGCCAACGCCGAGGTTCAGGTGCGCGTGCGCGAGCGCAATGAAGAGGACGCCCGCGGCTTGCAGCTCGAGCGTCGCAACGCTGAGGACGCGGTGGCCGCCGCCGAGCGCGCAGTGTTCGGCGCCCAGCAGGAATTCGACGATGCGCTTGCCTCCAAGCGCAAGAACAACGGCAACGACGAGGCTGTCGACAGCGGCCGCACCAAGCTGGTCGACGCGCGCAAGAAGCTCGAGGATCAGCGCGCCAACCTTGCTTCCGTGGGCGCCAAGTCCGGCATGCCGCTGCCGACGCGTCTTGAATCGGCGCTGCAGGTTGCCCGCGCCGAGCTGACCGGCGCCGAGCTTGGCGTCGAGCACACGCGCGTGCGTGCGCCGTTCGACGGCACCATCCTCAACGTCATCGCCAAGGAAGGCGAGGTCGCTACGCCGTCGCCCGAGAACACGCTCGTCATCTTCGGCGACCTCAGCGCCATGAAGGTGCGGGCCGAGGTCGAGGAGCGCGACGCCGCCAAGATCCACGTCGGCCAGCGCGTCGTCGTGCGCGCCGACGCCTATCCCGATCAGGACTTCGAAGGCCGCGTGAGCTCGATCGCCCAGTCGCTGTCGCAGCCGAGCATCGTGTCGCGCGGACCGCGCCGTCCGAACGATGTCGAGGTGCTGGAGGCGAAGGTCGATCTCGACGGCCTGCCGCCGCTGCTGACCGGCATGCGCGTCGACGTGTTCTTCAAGCTCGACGCCACGGCCTCGACCAAGTAGGCCACGCGCCGGACACTGCCGGTTTTGAAGCGGGCGCATCCTCATCGGTGCGCCCGCTTCCTTTGCGCCAGCCCCAGATCCTGCGAGCGGCCAGTCCCGATCTAGATGCGGCGCCCTCGGCATTGGAAAACCAGATGCAAGTCGCCCGTTTGACTGCGACAACA
>JBDTOR010000053.1:0-14939 GCA_039933175.1 Hyphomicrobium sp.
ATTGCCGGCGACGGGGCGATACGCGCCAAGGCGGCGCTGGCCCTGGCGGCCGAATGTTCGTCCGGCGTGGTCGATGGGCTCGTTGCATCCGGCAACCTCGTCGAGGTGGCGATCCCCGATAAGCGGCCGCCGCTGCCCGATCCGCATTTTCGCGTCACCGAGTTCGGCGAGGAGCAGGCTGCCGCCGTGCATGCGCTGCGCTCGGCTGTTGATGGCGGCAACTTTTCCGCGACGCTGCTCGATGGCGTCACCGGCTCCGGCAAGACGGAAGTTTATTTCGAGGCCGTGGCGCGCACCCTGGAGCGCGGCAAGCAGGCGGCGATCATGCTGCCGGAAATCGCGCTGACCGATCAGTTCATGCGGCGCTTCGCGGCGCGCTTCGGCTGCCCGCCGGTCGAATGGCATTCGGCGCTGTCAGGTCCGGAGCGCGGCCGCGTGTGGAAGCAGGCGGCAACCGGCGAGGCGCGCGTCATCGTCGGGGCGCGCTCGGCACTGTTTCTGCCGTTCAGCGATCTCGGCCTCATCATCGTCGACGAGGAGCACGACGCCGGCTTCAAGCAGGACGACCGCGTGCACTATCAGGCGCGCGACATGGCGGTGGTGCGCGGCAACCTCGGCGGCTTTCCGGTGATCCTCGCCTCGGCGACGCCGTCGATCGAAACGCACGTCAACGCGCGCACCGGCCGCTATCGCCATGTCATCTTGCCGGGACGCTTTTCCGGCGCTCAGCTGCCCGACGTCACCGCGATCGACTTGCGCCAGGCCCCGCCGGACAAAGGCAAATGGCTTTCGCCGGTGCTGGCCGATGCCGTCGCCGAGACGATGGCCGCGGGGCAGCAGTCGCTGCTATTCCTCAACCGTCGCGGCTACGCGCCACTGACGCTGTGCCGTTCTTGCGGGCATCGCATCGAGTGCCCGCAATGCACGGCCTGGCTGGTCGAGCACCGCTTCCGCGGCAAGCTGCACTGCCATCATTGCGGCTTCTCGCTGCCGATGCCGGAGAAGTGCCCCAAGTGCGCCGAGCCGGGGTCTCTCGTTGCCTGCGGTCCGGGCGTGGAACGCGTCGCCGAGGAGGTGGCGGAGCGCTTTCCGCAGGCGCGCGTCGCCCTCCTGTCGTCCGACCTCGTGCCCGGCCTGACCGAGATGCGCGACATGATCCGCAATATCGAGGCGGGCGGCATCGACATCGTCATCGGCACGCAGATGGTGGCCAAGGGCCACCACTTCCCCAACCTTGCCACGGTCGGCATCGTCGACGGGGACCTCGGCCTGGCGCAGGGCGCCGACCCGCGCGCCGGCGAGCGCACGTTCCAGCTTTTGCATCAGGTGACGGGGCGCGCCGGTCGCGCGCTGACGCTGGGGCGCGGCTTCGTGCAGACGCACATGCCCGATCACCCGGTGATGGAGGCGATCATCTCGGGCGACCGCGAGGCTTTCCTGGAGCGCGAAATCGCCAATCGCCGCAAAGGCATGCTTCCACCTTACGGGCGGCTCGTGGCGCTGGTCATAGCGGCGCGCGACAAGGAGACGGCACAGCTCGTCGCCCGCGATATCGCGCATCGGGCGCCGCGCTCGGACAAGATCGAAGTTTTAGGTCCGGCCGAGGCGCCGCTGGCCGTCATCCGCGGCCGGCATCGCTGGCGGCTGCTGGTGAAAGCGCCGCGCGAGATCGACGTGCAGGCCTACCTGCGCGCCTGGCTCGCCGACCTGCCGCCACTGAAAGGCGACCTCAAGCTCACCGTCGACGTCGACCCCTACAGTTTCCTTTAGGGAAGCGTGCCTCAAACCCGTCATGGCCGCCTGCGCGGCCATGACGGAAGCGGGAACGGTGGCTGTCCGACCCCAAAAAAATGGGCCGGACCTGGGGGGAAGGTCCGGCCCGGACTGGCGCGAGGGTGGAAGCGCTCAGTCAGTATTCCGTCGGGGCCAAGGGCGCGCGGGGGGAGCGGGCCAAAGGCGCCTCGGGAGGCTGCGGTCTGCCGAAGCGGGCGGGGGGAGCGCGCGAGGCAGATCGGCAGGTGGTTAGCGGTGCGCCTCCGATGCGATGATGCCGAGCATCAGGGCAGCAGCGCCGATAGCGATGTACTTGCCGGTGTTGTCGCGCTTGCGGTAGTGGCGGGCGTAGTAGCGGTCGCGACCGCCGCGGTAGCCGTCGTCGCGCCAGCCGCGGTCGTCATGCCGCGAATAGTGGCGGCCGCCGTATCCGTCGCCGCCGCGATAGCCGCCGGCGCTGGCCGAAGTGGCCAGCGGGCCGAAGCTCGCCACGGCAATTGCGATGGCGGTGGTGATGGAGGTCAGCTTGCGTGAAATGGTCATTTGTCTTCCCCTAGCCCGATCTCTCGGTTGTTCAGTGCCGGTTGCCTCGCCAGCCATGAGGGGCATTCAATACTTCTTGGCCTGAACCCGTTCTGAAGGGAGCTTGCAGCTTCCGTTCATCTTCGAAAAAAGTCGCGCCGGACCCCGCCGTATGCGGCATTTGGGCGTGTCACCCCGGTTGAAGCCTTGCGCGGTGCATGTTAGAGAACCGGCGCACTTTGAGGGGTGGCGGAGCTGCGACGCTCACGGCCGCGTCGCGTGCGAAAGAATTTCCTCAAATGGGGGGAGGGTGCGGGCGAGCCAAACTGGCCCGGTGCCTCCGTCTTGGCCGCCGGCGAGAGCGTTTGAAGTGGCAACGGACAATCAAATGACTTCGGGTGTGTCGGGGCGCTACGCCTCGGCGCTTTTTGATCTCGCCCGCGAGCAGAACGAGCTCGACGCGGTCAATGGGGATCTCGGCAAATTCCAGGCGATGCTCGATCAGAGCCCTGACCTCAACCGGCTGGTGAAGAGCCCGGCGTTCGCCGCCGAGGACCAGGAACGCGCCCTCGGCGCCGTCATGGACTGGGCGTCGATAGGCGCCACGACCGGCAATTTCCTCAAGGTGGTGACGCGCAACCGGCGCCTGTTCGCCGCCGAGGACATGATCAAAGGTTTCCGCCAGCAGCTCGCGCTTCATCGCGGCGAGATGGTGGCCGAAGTGCAGTCGGCGATGCCGCTCAACGACGAGCAGCTCGCCGCGCTCAAAGACACGCTCAAGGCGTCGTACGGCAAGGACGTGCGGCTCGAAGCCAAGGTGGACCCCTCGCTGCTCGGCGGCTTGGTGGTCAAGGTCGGCAGCCGCATGTTCGATTCCTCGCTGCGGACGAAATTGATGAACCTGAAAGTCGTGCTGAAGGGAACCGGCTGATCGGTGAACTGCCGCGGGGCATCCTGCGGCCGGTTTTGCGACGAGCCGCCGGCGTCACCGCCGCACGAACGACAAAAGCGCTGTAAGGGAAGAGGCAACTATGGAAATCCGGGCCGCAGAGATCTCCTCGATCCTCAAGGACCAGATCAAGAACTTCGGCAAGGAAGCCCAGGTCTCCGAAATCGGCCAGGTGCTGTCGGTGGGCGACGGCATTGCCCGCGTCTACGGTCTCGACAACGTCCAGGCGGGCGAGATGGTCGAGTTTCCGGGCGGCGTACGCGGCATGGCCCTCAACCTTGAAGCCGACAACGTCGGCTGCGTGATCTTCGGCGACGACCGCGGCATCAAGGAAGGCGACACCGTCAAGCGCACGGGCGCCATCGTCGAGGTTCCCGTCGGTAAGGGCCTGCTCGGCCGCGTCGTCGACGGACTCGGCAATCCGATCGATGGCAAGGGCCCGATCAAGTACGACAAAATGATGCGCGTCGACGTCAAGGCGCCGGGCATCCTGCCGCGCAAGTCGGTGCACGAGCCGATGGCTACCGGCCTCAAGGCAGTGGATGCGCTGATCCCCGTCGGCCGCGGCCAGCGCGAGCTGATCATCGGCGACCGCCAGACCGGCAAGACGGCGATCATTCTCGACACCATTCTGAACCAGAAGTCGATCAACGCCGGCGGCGACGAAAAGGCCAAGCTCTACTGCGTTTACGTTGCCATCGGCCAGAAGCGCTCGACCGTCGCCCAGTTCGTCAAGGTTCTCGAAGAGAACGGCGCGCTCGAATATTCGATCGTCGTCGCTGCCACCGCCTCCGAACCGGCTCCGCTGCAGTACCTCGCCCCGTTCACCGGCTGCACCATGGGCGAATATTTCCGCGACAACGGCATGCACGCCGTGATCGCCTATGACGACCTCTCCAAGCAGGCCGTCGCTTACCGCCAGATGTCGCTGCTGCTGCGCCGCCCGCCGGGTCGCGAAGCTTACCCCGGCGACGTGTTCTATCTCCACTCGCGCCTGCTCGAGCGCGCCGCCAAGCTCAACGAGGAGCACGGTGCCGGTTCGCTCACCGCTCTGCCCGTCATCGAGACGCAGGCCAACGACGTGTCGGCCTACATTCCGACCAACGTGATTTCGATCACCGACGGCCAGATCTTCCTCGAGACCGATCTTTTCTATCAGGGCATCCGTCCGGCCGTGAACGTCGGTCTGTCGGTGTCGCGCGTCGGCTCCTCGGCGCAGACCAAGGCCATGAAGCAAGTGGCCGGCAAGATCAAAGGCGAACTCGCCCAGTACCGCGAGATGGCCGCCTTCGCGCAGTTCGGCTCCGATCTCGACGCGGCGACGCAGAAGATGCTCGCCCGCGGCGCCCGCCTCACCGAGCTTCTGAAGCAGCCGCAGTTCTCGCCGCTGAAGATGGAAGAGCAGGTCGCGGTGATCTTCGCCGGCACGCGCGGCTATCTCGACGCTGTTCCCGTCGCTTCGGTGACCAAGTTCGAAGGTGACCTGCTGCGCCTGCTGCGCACCGACGGCACGGACATCCTTGAATCTGTCCGCACCGAAAAGGCGCTGTCGGAAGCCACCGAGAAGAAGCTCGTTGCGTTCCTCGACAAGTTCGCCAAGGGCTTCACGGCGTAAGGGCGGCTCTGTCAACAAGGAAGGCGCGGCCCGATGCCGAGCTTAAAAGACCTCAGAAACCGCATCACCTCCGTCAAGGCGACGCGCAAGATCACCAAGGCGATGCAGATGGTCGCCGCGGCGAAGCTGCGTCGCGCGCAGGAGGTGGCGACCGCCGCGCGCCCCTATGCCGACCGCATGGACAAGTTGATCGCCAGCCTCGGCTCGCGCGTCACCGACAAGGGCTCGGCGCCGCTGCTGGCCGGAACGGGCCGCGATCAGGTGCACCTGTTGATCGTCATGACCGGCGAGCGCGGCCTCGCCGGCGGCTTCAACACCAATATCTCCAAGCTCGCCCGCCAGGACGCTCAGCGCCTGCTGGCGCAGGGCAAGACCGTGAAGATGATCATGGTCGGCCGCAAAGGCGCCGAGGCCATGCGCCGCGAGTACGGCAGCTACTACATCGATCGCGTCGATCTGCGCGGCATCCGGCAGCTGACCTTCGCGCATGCCGACGACATCGCCCAGAAGCTCCTGGCGCTTTATGAGGCCGGCGAGTTCGACATCGCGACGCTCTACTTCGCGGAGTTCAAGAGCGTCATCGCGCAAAAGCCGACGGCGTTGCAGCTCATCCCGGCGAAGCTGCCGGCCGCCAAGCCGCAGGCCGCGGGTAACGAATCCATTCACGAGTACGAGCCGAGCGAGGAAGAAGTGCTCGGCGACCTCGTCACGCTCAACATTTCGACGCAGATCTTCCGCGGGCTATTGGAGAACGTCGCATCGTTCTACGGCGCACAGATGAGCGCCATGGATTCGGCGACGCGCAATGCCGGCGAGATGATCGACAAGCTGACGCTCAAGTACAACCGCACGCGTCAGGCCATGATCACCAAAGAGCTCATCGAAATCATCTCGGGCGCCGACGCGCTCTAGGAGGCGACGACATGGCTTATACGGCAACTGGAACGACGAAGGGTGGCCGCGACGGCCGCGCCGTCCTCGACGATGGCAAGCTCGCCCTGGCAATGGCGTTGCCGAAGGATATGGGCGGTTCGGGCGAAGGGCATAACCCCGAGCAGCTGCTGGCGCTCGGCTGGTCGTCCTGCTTCGGACAGGCCGTCCTGTTGCTCGCTAAGAAGCACGGTCTCGACGGTCAGGCCGCCAAGGTTACCTGCGCCATCACCATCGACAAGGATGCGACGAGCTTTGCTCTGAAGTCCGACATCAAGCTGTCGATCCCGGGCGCCGACAAGGACAAGCTCGAAGCCTTGCTCAAGGACGCCCACGAAATCTGCCCGTACTCGAAAGCGACGCGCGGGAATATCCCCGTCACGCTGTCGGTCGGCTGAAACGCATCTGTTTGGAGACGAAAATGGCATCTAAAGTTGGTCGCATTCGCCAGGTCACCGGCGCCGTCGTCGACGTGCAGTTCGACGGCGAACTGCCGGCGATTCTCAACGCTCTCGAGACGACGAACCAGGGCAATCGCCTGGTGCTCGAGGTCGCTCAGCACCTCGGCGAGAACACCGTGCGCACCATCGCCATGGACTCATCCGAAGGTCTCGTGCGCGGCCAGGAAGTTCGTGACACCGGCGGCCCGATCACGGTGCCGGTCGGCGAGGAGACGCTCGGCCGCATCATCAACGTCATTGGCGAGCCGGTCGACGAGGCAGGTCCCGTTCCGACCAAAGAGCGCCGTCCGATCCACGCACCCGCCCCCTCCTTCGCCGAGCAGGCGTCGGAAGCGCAGATTCTCGTCACCGGCATCAAGGTCGTCGACCTCCTTGCCCCGTACGCCAAGGGCGGCAAGATCGGCCTGTTCGGCGGCGCCGGCGTCGGCAAGACCGTGCTGATCATGGAGCTGATCAACAACGTCGCCAAGGCGCACGGCGGCTACTCGGTGTTCGCCGGCGTCGGCGAGCGCACGCGCGAGGGCAACGACCTCTATCACGAGATGATCGAGTCGCACGTCAACCTCGATCCCAAGAAGAACAACGGCTCGACCAAGGGCTCCAAGTGCGCCCTGGTGTACGGCCAGATGAACGAGCCGCCCGGCGCCCGCATGCGCGTCGCGCTGTCGGGTCTCACGGTCGCCGAGTATTTCCGCGATCAGGGCCAGGACGTGCTGTTCTTCGTCGACAACATCTTCCGCTTTACGCAGGCGGGCTCCGAGGTGTCGGCGCTTCTCGGCCGCATCCCCTCGGCCGTGGGCTATCAGCCGACGCTGGCGACCGACATGGGCGCTCTGCAGGAGCGCATCACGACGACGCAGAAGGGCTCGATCACCTCGGTGCAGGCCATTTACGTTCCGGCCGACGACTTGACCGACCCCGCTCCGGCGACGTCGTTCGCCCATCTCGACGCGACCACTGTTCTGTCGCGCGCCATCTCCGAGAAGGGCATCTATCCGGCCGTCGATCCGCTCGATAGCACCTCGCGCATGCTCGACCCGCGCATCGTCGGCGAAGAGCACTATCAGGTGGCCCGCCAGGTGCAGCAGATCCTGCAGCGCTACAAGGCCCTGCAGGACATCATCGCCATTCTCGGCATGGACGAGCTCTCCGAGGACGACAAGATGATCGTCGCCCGCGCCCGCAAGATCGAGCGCTTCATGTCGCAACCGTTCCACGTCGCCGAGGTGTTCACGGGTTCGCCCGGCGTGTTTGTCCCGCTCGCCGACACGATCAAGGCCTTCAAGGGCCTCTGCAGTGGCGACTACGACCACCTGCCCGAGCAGGCGTTCTACATGGTCGGCACGATCGAGGAAGCCAAGGCCAAGGCCGAGAAGCTAGCCGAAGCCGCCTGATCACTGAACCGGGCCAACACGCCCCGCGATAAGGACGATCGAAATGGTGGACGCACCCGGCGCATCGCAGAGCTTCGGCTCATGCTGCGCTGAGCTTAAGGACGCGATGAGCGGCGAAGAGTTCGAGCCGCTGATCACCGCGGGCGAGGACGGCGTGCTCTATATGTCGGTGGGCCTCATCGACCTCGAGGACGAGGAGCCGGGTATGGTCGACCACCCGCTGTTCTTCTGCCCGTTCTGCGGCACGAAACTGCAGACGGTCGACGAAGTGCGGGCCAAGACCGGCGGCGAAAACGGCGCCGACGACTGACAGGGACAGTTTAATCGATGGCAGCGACATTCAATTTCGAGCTGGTGACGCCCGAGCGGCTCGTGTTCTCCGGCGAAGCGACCCAGGTCGTCGTTCCCGGCGCCGAGGGTGACTTTGCCGTGCTCGTCGGGCACGCGCCGTTCATCTCGACGCTGCGCCCTGGCATTCTCGAGGTGACGCTGCCGCAGGGCACGCAGCGGCTGCTGGTCAAGAAGGGCGTCGCTGAGGCCGATCCGACGCGCCTCACCGTGCTGGCGCAGTCGGCGGTACCGGTCGACGAGTTGTACGGTGCGCGGCTCACCAGCGAGCTGCAGCTGGCCGAGGCACAGGCGGCGGAAGCCAAGGACGATCACGCGCGGATGAATGCCGCGACCCTGATCGACCTTCTCAAGCGGTTGCAGCTGAAGGCGGCCTAAGCCTACTTGGCGATGGCTGAATCGAACGCGCCGATCGGCGCGGATCGGCGGCGCGCGAAAGGCGCGAACTCCTGCACGACTTCCTCATAGACGGCGCGGCGAAAATCGACCGTCAGGGTCGGCACGTCGGCCAGCGGCACCCAACGCCAATCGTCGAACTCCGATTTCAGCGCGCCCTTGGGGCCGATGTCGATCTCGCTGTCGTCGCCCTCAAAGCGCATGGCGTACCAGCGCAGGCGGTGGCCGGCGTATCTGCCCTTGAGCGCGATGCCGAGCAGGTCGGCCGGCAGCTCATAGGTCAGCCAGCCGGGGATCTCGCCGATTAGCGAAGCGCTGCGTACGCCGGTCTCTTCCTGCAGCTCGCGGAAGGCGGCCTCGCGGGAGGGCTCGAGCGGTTCGATGCCGCCCTGCGGCAGCTGCCAGACCGCGTCGCCGACGTAGCTTTCGTGCTGCGCCGCCCACTTGGGCCGATGACGGCCAACCCACACGAGGCCCTGCCAATTGAACAGCACTACGCCCACGCACGGGCGCAGCGGCAGCGGCGCGGAATAGGTTTCGGTTTGAGCAACGGGCGGCGGCATGTAACGGAGCCGGCGAGTTAACAGGTTATCCACAGGCGAATCACAGCGTATATTAGGCCTGAAAATCCAGCCATTCTATGTCGTTATTAGTATAAAAATGCGTCTTCCGACGACTGATGCATCAGCGTCACGGACGTGCGTAGCGAGCGAATGCGTCGACCACTTTCACATACACATCCCGCTTGAACGGCACGATGAGGTCGGCGACTTCGGTGAGCGGCACCCATCGCCATTCGGTGAACTCGGCCTTGTGGCCGGTCGCCGGCACGATGTCGATCTCGCTCTCCGGGCCTAAGAAGCGAACCGCGAACCACTTCTGCTCTTGGCCCTTGTAGCGGCCGCCCCACGACTTGCCGGCCAGCTCCGCTGGCAGGTCATAGCGCAGCCAACCGTCTGTTTGGCCTAGGATTTCGACCGAGCGCATGCCTGTCTCCTCGATCAGTTCGCGCAGCGCCGCGGTGGCTGGTTCCTCGCCTGCATCGATGCCGCCCTGGGGCATCTGCCACCACTTGCCACGGCCCTCTTCCTCGCCGCCGGCGTCAGCGCGGCGGCCGACCCAGACGAGGCCGTGCGGGTTGATGACGGTGATGCCGACGCAGGGGCGATAGCCTGGGGCGGGCGAAGACTTGCTCATTGGCGGGGTCCGGACGGTGGAGCGACAACGGCCTTCAAACGAAGATGGGCGCCAAGCGGCGCCCATCCAAGCGTGCGGTAAGATCTGCGGGCTGCCCGGCGCGGGCAACGCCCCTAGTTCTTCGCCTTCTCCTTGTCGGCGTCGGCGCCGGTAGCAGCCGGCGTGGTGGTGGGCGACGGGATCGTGGCGCCAGCCGTCTTGCCGTCAGTGGCCGTGCCGCGCAGGAACGACAGCGCGTACTGCAGCTGCACGTCCTTTTCCGGCTCCTTGGGGACGTAGGCCGACGAGCCGGAAGTCTCCTTGACCTCCTTGCCGTCCTCGCCCTTGCCGTTCTCCGGATTGCGGAGATGGCCGCGCAGGCTGGCCTCGCCGCGCTGCGCCTCGGCAGCGGCGGCCTTCTTCTTCAGCTCGTCCGGCAGCTCCTGCTCGACGAGGATGTCGGGATCGATGCCCTTGGCCTGGATCGAGCGGTTCGACGGCGTGTAGTAACGGGCCGTCGTCAGCCTGATCGCGCCATTGGCGCCGAGCGGGATGATCGTCTGCACCGAGCCCTTGCCGAACGAGCGCGTGCCGATGACGGTGGCCCGCTTGTGGTCCTGCAAGGCGCCGGCGACGATCTCGGAAGCCGAGGCCGAGCCGCCGTTGATCAGCACGACGATCTTCTTGCCGTCGGTCAGATCGCCGGGGTGAGCCTGGGCCCGCTGCGTCTCCTCGTTGTTGCGGCCCTTGGTCAGGACGACGGCGCCGCGCTCCAGGAAGTCGTCGGAGACGGCGATCGCCTGATCGAGCAGGCCGCCCGGGTTGTTGCGAAGGTCGATGATGTAACCCTTGAGGTCCTTGCCGATCGACTTCTTGGCGCTCTCGATGGCCTTCACGAGGTTGGTGTGTGTCTGCTCGTTGAAGGTGGTGACCTTGATGTAGGCGACATCCTTCTCGTCGTGCGCCTTCACCGCGTTGATGCGGATGATGTCACGCGTGACCTTCACGTCGAACGGATCGTCGATGCCCTTGCGCACGATGGTCAGCGAGATCGGCGTGTTGACCGGGCCGCGCATCTTCTCGACCGCCTGCTCAAGCGTCAGACCGACGATCTGCTCGCCGTCGAGGTGGGTGATCAGGTCGTTTGCCTGCAGGCCGGCCTTGGAGGCGGGCGTGTCGTCGATGGGCGACACCACCTTCACGATGCCGTTCTCCATGGTGACCTCGATGCCGAGGCCGCCGAACTCGCCGCGCGTCTGCACCTGCATGTCGCGGTAGTTCTTGGGGCTGAGGTAGGAGGAGTGCGGATCCAGCGCCGACAGCATGCCGTTGATGGCCGACTCGATCAGCATCGCGTCATCGGGCTTCTCGACGTAGTCGGAGCGCACTCTGTCCAGCACGTCGCCGAACAGATCCAGCTGCCGGTACATCTCAGAATTATCCGAGGTGGCCGAATACGTGCGCGTGACGTTCAACAGCGTCGTTGCGCCGGCGAGACCGGTCATCAAGAGGAACGTCCAGAATGCGAATTCCGTCTTGCGCATTATCCTTGCACCTTTCGATGACCCGACGCCCACCATGGGTCCGGGTCGATAGGCCTGCCGTCCTTGCGAAACTCGACGTAGAGAACGGGGGCGTTGTTTGCAGCAGCGGGTTGAGCCTGTTGGGGCCAGCCGCTCATGGTTCCGACTGGTTCGGCGGCGAGAACGAATTGACCGGGTTGGACATCGATCTGCGACAGACCCGCGAGTAGGACATGATAACCGGCGCCAGCGTTGATGATCAAGAGTTGGCCATAGCTACGGAATTCGCCAGCGTAAACAATCCAACCATCGCAAGGTGACGTGACTTGGGCACCTTGTCGAGTTTCTAGCACAATTCCTTTCGACTGGCCGCCGAACTGAGTTTTCTCACCAAAGCCCAGAACCTGGCGTCCTTGGGCTGGCGTGGGCAAGCGTCCGGTTGCATCGGAAAAAGCGATTTCAGGCTTAATACGGCCCGGACTGCCGAGCGTAGCGCCCGGAGAGAGCTCAACGAATTCCTGTCCCCTGGCGCCCGACGGCGGCACAACCGGCGGTACGCCCTTCTCCGGCGCCTTCGAAATTAACGGCAGCGCGGCGGGCGAGTTGGGCGCAATGGGCGCAGATGAATTCGGCGTAATGTTTGCCGCCGCTTCCGTTTTGCGCTGCTCGTTGTAGGCGCCGAGGCCGGTGTTGTCCTTCACGGCCTGGTCGAGCTTGGAGATGAGATCGTTGAGGTCGCTGACGTTGCGCGAGATGTCGGCCGCCGCGGTGCGCATGCGTTTGAGCTCCGACTGGCGCTGATCGAGCGTAACCTTCTTTTCCTCCATCAGGCCGGCAAGGCGCGTGCGCGCATCGCTGAGGCGGGTCATCTCGGTGCGCAGCTGATCGCGCTGGGTACGGATCTCGGTCATCACGCGGACGAGTTCGGTGAGCCTCGCCGTCAGCGCCTTGGCCTGGGAGCCGAGTTCGGGGAACGCCGCCGAAAGCAGCATGGCGCTGCGCACCATCTGCAGGGCGTCCTCGCGCTGCGTGATGAGGACCGGCGGTGGATTGCGCCCCATGCGCTGCAGTGCCGACAACAGCTTGGCGATCTGATTGTTGCGCTGGTTGAGTGAGCCTTTGAGGATGCGCTGCTGCTCATCGAGCTCACCCAGCCGGGTCTCGATCGTTGTGAGCTGGCCTTCGCTCCTCTTGATGAGATCGGCGGTCTCGACCAGCCGCGAGTTGAGCCGCTCGCGTTCGGTCGCCAGACCCTGGACGTCGGTCTCGAGCGACTGCGTGCGCTTTTCGACGTCCTGCAGCTCGTTGCGCTTGCCCTCGAGCTTCTTCTTGGCGTCTTCGGCCTTTGACGGGGCTTGGGCGACCGCCGGGGCCGGAGGCATTCCCACCAGCAGGGCAACGGCGGCGAATGCGCCGGCGCATAGGTAACGCCTCACGGATGCTGCTAGTTGAGCCCGAAGCAAAGGCCGATGTCCCCCTGAGATGTCCGCCGGTGCGCTCACCAGAGGCTCGAATTACGGCAATTATGGCGCGCCAGGGCTTGCCAATGCGTTGCGTCACAAGGTCAACGGACAATGGCCGCCGGCCGGACCCGGATGCCATCCAGATACGATTTGCCCGCCTCCCGCCTACGCTTTATGGATTTGCCGAGAACGGAGATCGAACTCGTATGGAGACTATCCTTTACTATCTCACCACGCTGGCGGTGATGGCCGTGGCGGTGGTCCTGGTCGCCGGGCTGTGGAATTTGTCGCGGGGCAAGAGCCCCAACACCAGCCAGAAGCTGATGCGCTGGCGCGTCGGCTTGCAGGCGCTGGCCATCGTTATCATCCTGCTCTTCGTGTTCGTCCACAACTACCGCTGAGCACTCCGAGAGGACGCCGCCCATGGTCGTACTAAGCAAGATCTACACCCGCACGGGCGATAAGGGCACCACGGCGCTGGGCAGCGGCGAGCGCGTTCCCAAGAACGCCTTGCGCATCGCCGCCTACGGCACGGTCGACGAGACCAACGCCAGCATCGGCATGGTGCGTCTTCATCTGGGCGACGCCGACCCGGCGCTCGATGCCATGCTGCTGCGCATCCAGAACGACCTGTTCGACCTCGGGGCCGATCTGTGCGTGCCCGATCGCGGCGTCAAGCTCGAGTACGAGCCGCTGCGCATGACGGATGGCCAGGTCACGCGGCTCGAGCAAGAGATCGACGAGATGAACAAGGAGCTGAAGCCGCTCCGCTCGTTCGTGCTGCCGGGCGGCTCGCCGGCGGCGGCGGCGCTCCATATGGCGCGCACCATTTCCCGGCGCGCCGAGCGGCTTATGGTCGAACTCGCCGCCGAGCCGAACGAGCCGGTCAGCGCCGCGGCGTTGAAATACATCAATCGTCTGTCGGATCTCCTTTTTGTTGCCAGCCGCTACGTCAATGATCGCGGCAAGACCGATGTTCTTTGGGTCCCCGGCCAGAACCGGTAGCCGCTTCCTCTAACTCGGCAGGCACGCCTTGTTCATTCCGCTGCGCGACGAGAATTCGCTGAAGTCCATTCCCTTTCAATACGTCACGGTCGGACTGATCATCGTCAACGTGCTCGTGTTCATGCTCGAGGTGAGCGGCATGAGCAACGCCGTGGTGGCGAGCTTCGGCGTCACGCCGCGCGAGCTATTGGGCGGCAGCGTTCTCTTTGCGCCGGACTCCTATGCCGACGACACCTTTGCCGTCGACGAGAATGCCACGCTCCTCACCTACATGTTCTTCCACGCGGACGTGTTCCACCTCGTCGGCAACATGCTGTTTCTGTGGGTGTTCGGCGACAACGTCGAGGATGCGATGGGCCACGTGCGCTTCCTCATCTTCTATCTGGCGTGCGGGGTGTTTGCCGCTCTGTTCCACGCCTGGATGGTGCCCGACAGCGATATGCCGCTCATTGGCGCCAGCGGCGCCGTCGCCGGCGTCATTGCCGCCTACCTGATGCTGCATCCGCACGTCAGCGTGTGGGTGCTGGCCTTCAAGGTGATCCCGCTGCGCATTACGGCCGGCTTGGTCCTGGGCATCTGGATTGCGCTGCAGGTTGTCATGCTGATGATGCAGGACCAAAGCGCGACGGCCTGGTGGGCGCATATCGGCGGCCTCATCGCCGGAGCCGTGCTGATCGTCGTGCTGCGCCGCCCGGGCGTGCCGCTGTTTGATCGCGGCCTGCACCTGACCTGAGCGGCGGGCGGTATTTTCCGCGGCGCGGCAACGGAAAATGCCTTCCCAGCGGTTAATTGGCGCCCAATTGACTTGCATTCGTCGGGCCCGTAGGTTCTCATCTCGCACTTGCGAATAATGAAGAGAAGGCCTGCCACCGGGGACTTTCTCGCGAAGCTCGACGAGTCTCGTCGCGCTGCACAACAGCCCCGCAACGTCAGCAGACCGCGAAACAGAGCGCTTGGAGAGCCGACGGCGTGAAGATACTGGTGCCGGTCAAGAGGGTCGTTGATTACAACGTCAAAATTCGCGTCAAGCCGGATGGTTCGGGCATCGATCTTGCCAACGTGAAGATGTCGATGAACCCCTTCTGTGAGATCGCCGTCGAAGAGGCGGTCCGCATCAAGGAAAAAGGCGGCGGCGCGGAAGTCGTCGTCGTGTCCGTCGGGCCGACAAAGGCGCAGGAGACGATCCGCACCGCTCTCGCCATCGGCGCCGACCGCGGCATCCTCGTCGAGACGCCGGATACGCCCATCGAACCTCTCGCGGTTGCGAAGATCTTGAAGGGCATCGTCGAGGCTGAGAAGCCCGACCTCGTCATCCTCGGCAAGCAGGCCATCGACGACGATTGCAACCAGACGGGCCAGATGCTGGCCGCGCTGCTCGGCTGGC
>JBDTOR010000054.1:0-14700 GCA_039933175.1 Hyphomicrobium sp.
TCCACCGTCTCGTAGGTGTTGTCGGCGATGCGCAGGTCGTGCACCGCGCGGGTGCGCGCCTTGGCGATCTGCTCGCGCTGCTGCTGCAGGTAGCGGCGGTAGCCCTTGGCGGCGTCGGCCGCCACCTTCTGCGCGTCGCGGTTGGCCTGCAGGGCGCGCAGCTGGTCGGGGCGGTTCTCGGCTTGCAGCAGTTTGGCCGTCTTCGCCTGGGCGCTGGTTATGTCCTTCAGGATGGCGTCGAGCTTGGGCATGTAGTTGGTGTCAATCTTCTCGATCGCCGAGCCCTGCGCGTGAACCAGCATGGCGAACAGCGCCGCATGCATGGCAAAGTACTTGCGCGCCGAGTTCATGTTGTCGCCGGCGGCGGTCAGCAGCTTGCCGAGCTGGGTGTCGATCACCTTTGCCGCGTTGAACACGGCGACGAGGCGCACGAGGTCGCCCGACAGCACGCTGTCGAGCAGCAGGTCGATCTGATCCGGCGTCAGCTCGACGCCGGACTTGGCGAGTGCGCCGGCAATCTCGGTCTTGGTCTTGGTGATCTCGTCCTGGTTCTTGACGATGCGCTGCTCGGCGTCTTTGATGTTGCCGTCGAGACTCGCAACCGTGTCGTTGAGCACGCCGGGAAGCATGGCGTCCTTCGGAGCCGTTATCTGCTTTTCCTTCAGCGTCGCGATATTGGCTTCGATCTCGCGGATGTTCTGGCGCAGCCCCTCGACCTTCTTCTGCATTTCGACGATCGGCACGTCGGTGACGATGCCGAGGGCTGAATCGAGCAGATTACGGATGCGCGCCTCGCGGTCCTCGCGCGTCTCGGTCCACAGCGGCGTTAAGATGAACTCATCGCGCCCGGGCAGCTTCTGTGCCTGGCTGCGCTGCTCGGCGGTGTCCTGCAGGATGGCGTCGACGGCGAGCATCAGCTGGCGCGCCTGCTCGTAGGCTTCCTCACCCTCGCGCGGGTCCTTCGGCACGATCGGCACGGCGGCCTGCGGTGCGGCGCCGGGTGCAGGCGGTCCGGCGACAGCCGGCTTGGCGCCGGGCAACGTCGTCTCGGCGACCTTCTCGGCTTTGACTTCGCGCGCCGACTTGGAAATCAGATCGGCGATGCCGTCGCGGTGCGCGCTCTGCGCGCTGGCGGAAATGGATGATGCAAAAAACGCCGCGAACGTCAGTGTGATGATCGAGAAATTCGCCGTCGCTCGGCGGCGGAGTACCCGAGCGAATTTCTCGATCTGAATCACACTGGGAAGTCCTATGCTTCTAGTGGCCCTGATGATTCCGACGTTCGCTACCGTCCTAGTTGCGAGCACCGGCGAACTTCGGAATCGGGCCACTAGAGCCGCGGTAGGCCAACTAACGTCGGCAGCCATGACCAAAGCCTCCCAAACACACCGCGAACGGAGCCGCAGAATTCGGGCTATTCGATGGTTCGTCTCAGCCGCTCGGTTTGGCAAGAACAATGAGGTCCATCAAACGCTGGTTGACTTGGCGCGCGTCCGTCAACACCAGCATGTGGGAGAGCGCTTCCCCCTTGCCAAGGCCGCCGCCCGGCTGTCCTTTTTTGACGACATCGTCAAAAGGATGCTCACCAAGCGCTAGGTGCAGGCGCAGCTCTTTGGCGGAAATGCCGAGCGCGGCGAACACGTTCGGGTCGCCGATGGCGATGGCGCTTTCGCGGGCCACGAGGGCGGCGCCCGGGCGCAGCGATTTGATCTTGGCGAGGACGTGCTGGGCCAGCGGGCGATAGGCCTTCGCTTTGGCGAGCAGCGCCTCGACATCGCTCGCCGGCGGCGGAGCGGCTGGCGGGGCTACAGGCGTCGTGGCCGGAGCGGCGGCAGTAGAAGGAGGGGGTGGTGGTGAAGTGGCCGGCAGGGTTGTTGCAAGCACGCCGTCACGCCGTCGCGGTGGCCGGCGCGGCGCGGCTTCTTTCGGCGCGCCGGCGTAAATCGGCTTGCCGCCGTTGTGGTGGATGCGCTCCAGCCACGACGCCTTGGAGAACATCAGCCCCTTGTGGCGCAGCCAATCGATGATGTCGTTGCGTTCTGACTGGCCTGACGTGGCGATCGCCTGCATCCACTCGCCGAGATCGCGCCCGGTGTTCTCCTTCAGACCGTCGATGAAGGCGCGTTCTTTCTCGCCGTAGTCGGTCGCCATCGCTACCTCAAATCCAGCGGCGCGACGTTGCCTTGTAGTCGATATACGCCTTGCCGAAGCGCCGCTCGAGGTGGCGTTCCTCGGGCAGGATGGCAAGCCAGGTGACAAGCGCGGCGAAGGCGGCGGCGGCTAGGACGAACCACACGTTCTTCGTCAGCTCGGCGGTCCCCAGGAGGATCATCGCGTCGGCGAGGTAGATCGGATTGCGGTAGCGCCAGTACGGGCCGTCGGTGACCAGCGCCGTAGCGCCAACGTCGGGCAGCACGGTGGTGCCGTGTCGCCGCAAGGTCATGATCGCCCAGACGAGCAGGATAACGCCGGCCGCCCCGATGCCGAGGCCGATGTAGCGGGCAGGCGTATCGTTGACGCCCGGCCAACCGATGGGCGCCACGTAGCCGAGCGCCACGGCCGCCACAGCGACACCCGCCAAGACGACGGGCGGCCACGGCACGGGGCTGGGGCGATCGGCGGGTTCGCTGCTGGGTACGGACATGGCGCTTCCGATGTTGCTCGAGGCGACATCTACACCAGAACTCGGGCGCGCCGGAAATACCACTTTGGCGGCCGCCGTGACGATGCGGGCCTATTGCGGCCCGTAGCGCGGCGTCGGCGTCGAGTCCCCCTTCGCGCTCAACTCGGCGTCGAGATCGAACGTCTTGCACTTCAGGAAGGCCAGCTGCTGATTGTAGGCGCGCAGCTTTGCTATGTCCTTGTGGTACTGCGCGTCGGGATCGGCACCTTCCTTGGTGCCGCCAAAGATCGGCGTTGTCAGCGCTTGTAGTCCGCGCGCCGCCATGGTGGTGTTTTTGTCGGGATCATACCCGCGCACTTGCAGGATGCGGATCTGCATCAGTCCGGTGAGCTTGCGGCAGTCGTATTTCTGCTCATCATCGGTGAGCTGGTAGCCCGCGGACGGAAGCGCGCCGGTGACGACGCCGGTCTCAGCAGCAGGTGGGATATCGTTAACGAGATTGGGCTTGGTATCGGCCGGCGCGCCGGCGCAGCCGCACACCACGGCGCTCGCTATAGCCGCGCAGATCTGAGCCCGGAAACGGACCATTGATTCGCCATCCCACTTGGATGCGCTAACGAGCCCTCAAACGGGGCGGATTGAAGGCGCCACGAAGCGGCTCTGGGCCGCGGAAGGGGACTTTGCGAAAGGTTGCGCCGCGGGGCTACCCGCGGTTCAATGGCGGCAGGCACGCGGTCGCCTCCGGGGAAGCGTATATGCACATCAAAATGATCGTCATTCTCGGCTCGGCGCTGCTTGCGTTCGCCATCTCTGCGGCGCGTGCCGAGGATGCGGTTGAGCCGAAGGGCTACAGCTGCTCCTTCACGACCGGCACCGCCTCGAGCTTCAAGGACGGCGTCTTCATCAGCAAGGCGCCCGAGCCTCTCAGCTTCACCATCACCGCCATCGATCTCGACAAGCAGACGGCGCAGCTCAATCCCGAGGGAAGCAGCAAGCCCGGCTCGCTGACGATCGTGCGCGCCATCAACGCCAATCATTTTCTCGAGGTGGTCAACGAGGGCTTCCTCAATCTGACGACGGTGTACGACAAGGACGCCACCAGCGGCACTTACCCGGCCGTGCACTCGCGCCACTTCGGCGTGTTCGGCCAGCCGGTCGTCGCGCAGTACGCCGGCACCTGCACGGCGAAGTAGCACCGACAAGCTGTGGATGCCGCGCCGATTGCACTCGCGATCCGCTCGGCTGGCAGTCCATCATCGGACGACTTTACGCGGTTGGGGAGAAAGCCGTGACGCTGCACCTCATCAAGCTTTGCGTCGGCGCCGGCTCCATCGAGGAGCTGGCCGACTGGCAGACCGCGCGCGCCGCCGAGCGCAAGAAGGCCGGCAAGCTGCCGCGCATCTTCCACACCACCTTCCAGACGCCAAAGCGCGACGCCGAGCTGCTCGCCGGGGGCTCGCTCTATTGGGTCATCAAGGGCACCGTACAGGTGCGCCAGAGGCTCATCGGTTTCGAGCAGGGCAAGAAAGCGGACGGTACGCCTGCTTGCCTCATCGTGCTCGATGCCGCGCTCGTGCCGGTTCGGCCGGTGCCGCGGCGCGCCTTCCAGGGCTGGCGCTATCTGACGCCTGACGATGCGCCCGCCGACCTCGGTCGCGGTGACAGGCAGCTCGCCGAGCTGCCGCCCAAGATGCGCCGTGAGCTCGCCGAACTCGGCCTGATCTGACTAGAGGCGTGTTGACGGAGCGCGCCCGGCGCGTCAGACCGATTGCATGTCGCGCCCACGCTTTACCGCATTGGTCGAAAGCTTGCCCTCGTTCGTGCCGTTCACCGGCCCGGAGGCGCAGGAGCGCGCGCGCGGCCGGCCGTTCCGCGCCCGCCTTGGCGCCAATGAAAGCCTGTTTGGGCCCTCGCCCAAAGCGCTCGCGGCCATGCGTGCGGCAGTCGACGGCAACTGGATGTATGCCGACCCCGAGAGCCATGATCTGCGCGCCGCGTTGGCCGATTTCCACGGCGACGACCTCGACAACGTCGTCATTGGCGAGGGCATCGACGGACTGCTCGGCCTTGCCGTGAAACTCGTCGTCGAGCCGGGCTCGGCCGTCGTCACCTCAGACGGAACCTACCCGACCTTCAATTTCCACGTTGCCGGCGGCGGCGGACGCCTCGTGCGCGTTCCCTATCGCGACGACATGCAGGATATCCCGGCGCTGCTCGCGGCGGCGCGGCGCGAGGATGCACGCATCCTTTATGTCAGCAATCCCGACAATCCGATGGGCTCGTTCTGGGGCGCCGATGCGTTGCGCGCGCTCATCGCCGGACTGCCGGACGGCGTGCTGCTGCTGCTCGACGAAGCCTATTGCGACACGGCGCCCGCGGCGGAGCTGCTGCCAGTCGAAGTTGGTAATCCGCAGGTGCTGCGGTTCCGCACTTTCTCGAAGGCTTACGGTCTTGCCGGCGCTCGCATCGGCTATTGCCTCGGCGAAGCGCGCGTCATCCGTGCGTTCGAGAAGATCCGCAATCACTACGGCATCAATCGCGTCGGGCAGATCGGCGCGCTCGCCGCGCTCGAAGATCAGGAATATCTCGCCGAAGCCGTCGGCCGCATTGTGCGGGCGCGCGGCATCATCGGTGCGATCGCACGCGCCAATGGCCTTGCGCCGCTGCCGTCGGCTGCCAACTTCGTCACCATCGACTGCGGCCGCGACGGGCCCTTCGCGCGGCGCGTGCTCGACGGGCTCCTGGCCAACGACGTATTCGCCCGCATGCCCTCGGTTGCGCCGCTCGACCGCTGCATCCGCATCAGCTGCGGCCGCGACGAGGATCTCGCGATCTTCGCCGATGCGTTGCCGCTCGCTCTCGCCGCGGCCGGCTGAGCGGGTGGTGCAGCAACACGAGTGAGGCTGCGGCGATTGGCATTCCGTTAAGCCGCCGTCGCCAATATGGCGCCATTCCATCCCACTGCGAGGCAGGATCAATGTCAGACGCACTGCTCGACTATTCGTCCTGGTCGTTCCAGCTCATCTTCGTCCTCGCCATGCTGTACCTCGTGTTCGGGCTCGCCAAACCGAGCTGGGTGCTGGCAACGAAGCGCAGCACCGTCGCCATCTTGGCGGCCGTCGTTATGCTGGTGGCTGGGACCCTCTTCTATCTGGCGATCCGGCCGCTGCCCGATGCCCTGGAGGCTCCGGCTCAGATCGGCACCGAGCCGCCTGTGCCACAGTCGACCCCCGCGCAGCCCTAACCGCACTTCCGGCAAGCAAAAACCCATTGACCGCCCTGCCTGCGGCATGCCTCAAAGTGGGCGGCCGCGGAGCTTCCGCGCGCCTGGCATGGCTTGGGTGGGGGGGCGCGCGATGTACGACACGATGATCGAGAGCTCGCAGCTCGCCGCCACCGTGATCGTCAGCCTGGCGTTGCTCTACCTTGTCGCCGGGCTTGCCAGCCCATCGTGGGCCTTTGCCGCAGGGCGCGGCTCCGTGGTGGTGCGCGCCGGCCTGGCGATGGTCTTTGCCGCCGCCTTGTTCGTCGGCGTCATCGCGTATACGCATTCGCAACCCGATGGTCCGCACTCGGCCCAGGGGTACATCAACGACTACTTCGCGGAGCATGGGGCGCCGCCGGCACAATCCGCGCCGTAGCTCGCGCGTCATCGTTCAAGAACAGACCGGCAGGTTCGCCGGCAGCTTAGGGAGTGAAAAATGCGTGGTGGTTTTGGAATGCTCGTTGGCATCCTCCTGTTCACCGTCGGCCTGCTCGGCCTCGGCTTCGCGCTGAATCAGATGATGACGCATGCCGATCCGGACGCGGGATTGAAGGCCCTCGCCGGCCTCGGCACGTTTATCGTCGTGTGCTTGGCCTCGGTCGGCCTCATCAGCTACTGAGCCGAGTTGCCTTCAAGGCCAGCGGCGTAAGGCGCCGTCGGGGAACGTCCACTCGGGCGTAACGAGTTCTCCGTCGAACGCCGCCGGATACCACGGCGAGCCGTCGGCGGCGGCAGGGTTCTTGAGGACGTGCATCTGCTGCGCGGGCATGTAGCTCTGCACAAGTAGAAAGCGTTTCTCGCCCGTCGTCGCGCTCTCGGCGACGTCGGCGACGAGCACGGCGTGGCCCGGGAAGCCGCCCTTGATGAACACGTCGCCGATCTGCAGCGAAGCCAGCGGTGCCGGCTTCAGCTCGTGCTCGAGCGAGTAGGTGCCGGCATAAGCGAACACGTAGTCCATGTACTTGCGGAACGCGGCGTAGCCGGTGTCGCGACGGGCGGCGAAGCTCAGCCGCTTGCCCTCCGTATCATTGAAGCGGATGTCGGCCTTGCGGTCGGAGGCGAACAACCATTCGGCACGCAGCCGCATGATGGCGTCGGCGCACTGCTGCAGATCGCGCTTGCCGACATCGATATCGATGACCGCGGCATGCACGTCCTGCCGCCACTTTGGCGCACCCGTATAGATCAGCACCGGCGCATTTGCCGGCCGCATAGGCAGGCCGCGTAGCCACGTCGCCCAGCTTCCCGGAGCTGCGGCGGCGCGCGTGAATCCGGGCGGCGGCGCGATGCGCTGCTCGAGAGTCTCGTCAACTGAAGCGTATTGCCAGGCATAGTCTGGCGCTGCCCGCGCAGCGGCGGCGGCGAAGAGCAAAACGAATGCGGACAAGACGAGCGGCAAGGCGTTGCGCATGGCGCGAACATGGGCAGCGCGTGTGTCGCGGCGATGGCGTGCCTGCGCGGGCGGCCCAGGTGCGCTTTTATTGGGTGTAGGAGAACGCCTTGGTCTGCCAGGGCGTGACGAACATCTGCTGTGCCCACTTGGGCGACCTTTGCGGCGGTTCGGCAAGCGACTTCTTCGATTTGCCACGCAATGTCGTCGGCGTGCGATAGGCACGCGTTAAGCGCTTCTTCGCAGAGCGGCCTTTGGCCACCGGACCGCTTTCATTGTCGTTCGCAGTGGCGTCGCTGGCGGGCGGCGTTGCAACGTCGATAGCCGGCAGCGACGGCGGCACGTCGGTCTCGATGTTGGAGGCGGTCGCCAGCCTGACCGGCTCGGGCCGCGCGTCGGCGACCTCCTCGACCTTGACAGGCAGGCGCCCGGCGCTCGTTGCGGGGACGTCGTCGCTCTTTACGGTCGGCACGTCGCGCAGCGGCTCCAGCGCCGACGTGCTGATCGGCGATACGCCGGAGACTTCGCGCTCCGGCTCGACGAGCGCGGTGGCGGAAAGCGGCGGCAGATCGGCGGCCGCGGTAGCTTCGAACTCATGTTCGGTAATCATGCGGGCGTTCTGCACGTAGCCGAGACGCTCCAACGAGGATTGTTCGGCGACAATGTAGGGGCTCGTGCACGGGCAGTTCGCCGGGCCGGCAAGCACCGCGAGACCGAGGCCGCCGATGAACAACACCGACAGCGATCCCGTCCAGCGCACGCGCGTACCGGCGCGTTTCGCAAGCGTGGGCGCGGGCAAGGACGTGCGAAAGGTTTGCCGCTGTGAGGCACGCTGCGAGGACAGCACGCGGTAGCCGCCGACGCCGGTCGCGTCGCTCGAATAGCTGCCGAGCGCGGCGAATTGATCGAGCACCCGAACGAAGTTGTCCGTCGGGCTGGGGCTGTCGGTGGCGGACGTCACGGCGCGCATGGCGCGGCTCCACTGTGTCCATCGGCCCTTGCGCCAATCAAGTGCTACGCCGGATGAGGCGGAGAGCGCAGGACCTTAAAAAAGCGAGCCTAATCGGCTCCGTTCATCGGCGAACGTGCCATGCATATGGTGAATTTTCTACAAATATTCTTGCGAGGTGAAGTTGTGTGTTGCGTCAGATGCATAGGCCCTGAAACGGGAGGAACCCGGAACGGTTGCGCCGTCCGGGCTCCCTTGGGCTCATCTGATTTCGAGCGGTGCGCCTAAGGCTGCAATCCCGGCTCTGTTGGAAGGCCCTGCCCGTCCTGTCGGGCTAGTCGCGGATGCTGATACAATCCACGATGGTCCATTCTGATTTTCGGATCGGCCGCTCGCCGTAACGTCCGTTCAAGACGTCGTAACGTCCATTCAAGACGTCGCAATGAGCGGCATAAGCTGATCGGGTGGCCACATTTTCTTAGACCTCCTTTGCCGTGGAAGGTCATACAACCTGCGCCCGTATACCTAACGTGTCAACCTGCGTAGCGCGGCGTCTCGCACGCGTGGCCCATGGTTAAGGGCTTATTGAAATCGTCGATGTAATTTGGCCAGACGATTGCCCCTTGCTGGTGCCGTGATGCGGTCCGTTCTCAGCTTTTTTTCGATGCTCGCTCTCGGGCTGATGATCGCCGCCGTGTTTATGGTGGCGCCGTCGGGCAACGGCACTGTCACCAACATCGCCGGCTTCGAGTTCGGCGAGCCGACGCTCGACTATCGCTCGGTCGTTGCAGGGCTCGGCATCGGATTGCTCATAGCGGTGATCGGCCGGATCTCGTGGCGGAGCGCGGCGCGCAGCTGCGGGGTGTGGGCAGGCGGTCAGGCGCGGCGCCTTTGGCTGATCAGCTGGGCGGCCGTGTTCGTCGCCGTGCTGTTCTACTTCTGACGTACAGGCTCAGCGGCCCCACCTAGTCGATCGACATGCAAAAGGCCCGGGATCGCTCCCGGGCCTTGCAATGTCGTCGATGCCGGCCGATCAGACCGAGTAGTACATATCGTACTCGATCGGATGCGGGGCCATCTCGTAGCGCATGTTCTCCGCCATCTTCAGCTCGATGTAGGCGTCGATCATGTCGTCGGACATCACGCCGCCCATCTTGAGGAAGCCGCGGTCCTTGTCGAGACAATCGAGCGCCTCGCGCAGGCTGCCGGCGACGGTCGGGATGTTGGCCAATTCGGCGGGCGGCAGATCGTATAGGTTCTTGTCCATCGCTTCGCCGGGATTGAGCTTGTTGGCAATGCCGTCGAGGCCGGCCATGAGCATGGCCGTGAAGCAGAGATAGGGGTTGGCCGCCGGATCGGGGAAGCGGACCTCGAAGCGTTTCGCCTTCGGGCTCGATACGTGCGGGATGCGGCACGCGGCGGAGCGGTTGCGCGCCGAGTAGGCGAGCAGCACGGGAGCCTCGTAGCCCGGCACCAGACGCTTGTAGGAGTTGGTGGTCGGGTTGGTGAAGGCGTTGAGCGCCTTGGCGTGCTTGAGGACGCCGGCGATGTAGCTCAGCGCCGTCTCCGACAGGTCGGCGTACTTGTTGCCGGCGAAGACCGGGTTGCCGCCCTTCCAGATCGACTGGTGCACGTGCATGCCCGAGCCGTTGTCACCGAAGATGGGCTTGGGCATGAAGCAGGCCGTCTTGCCGTACGCCTGCGCGACCATGTGGACGACGTACTTATAGATCTGCATGTGGTCGGCCATGGTGACCATTGGACCGAACTTGATGCCGAGCTCGTGCTGCGCGGCGGCGACCTCGTGGTGGTGCTTCTCGACGGCGACGCCCATCTCGGCCATCACCGAGATCATCTCGGAGCGAATGTCTTGGCAGCTGTCGATCGGCGGGACGGGAAAGTAGCCGCCCTTAGTCCGCGGACGGTGGCCGAGGTTGCCCATCTCGTACTCGGTGCCGGTGTTGGTCGGCAGCTCGGTGGAATCGACGCGGAAGCCGGTGTTGTACGGATCGGAGGAAAAGCGCACGTCGTCGAAAATGAAGAACTCAGCCTCGGGGCCGACGAACAACGTGTCGCCCACGCCCGTCGACTTCATGTACGCTTCGGCTTTCTTGGCGATGCCGCGCGGGTCGCGATCGTAGAACTGGCCGGTCGTGGGCTCGAGCACGTCGCAGAAGATGGCGACGGTCGACTGGGCGAAGAACGGATCGAGATGGGCCGAGGTGGGATCCGGCATCAGCAGCATGTCGGAAGCTTCGATGCCTTTCCAACCGGCGATCGAGGAGCCGTCGAAGGCGTAGCCGTCCTGAAACGTGTCTTCGTTGAACGTGCTCGCATGCGCGGTCACATGCTGCATCTTGCCCTTGGTGTCGGTGAAGCGGAAATCGACGAACTTGACGTCCTTATCCTTCACCATCTTCAAGACATCGCTGGCGCTCTTCATGAGACTCCCCATTGACTTGTTGTAGCCTTGGCGGCCGTTCTTTTACGGAAAAAAGGGGCCTTGCGCAGCCCCTTTCAAGCGGTAGCTTAGATCAAGTCTTCGCAGCGATACCTTAGATCGCGTCTCCGCCGGTTTCACCGGTCCGGATGCGGATAGCGTCGTCGATGGCGGAAATGAATATCTTGCCGTCGCCGATACGGCCGGTCTTGGCCGCCTTTTGGATGGCCTCGACGGCTTTGTCGAGCATCTCGTCGGCGAGGACCACTTCGATCTTCACCTTCGGAAGGAAGTCTACGACGTATTCCGCACCGCGGTAGAGTTCAGTGTGGCCCTTCTGACGACCGAAGCCTTTCGCCTCGAGCACCGTTATGCCTTGCAGGCCGATTTCCTGCAGCGCTTCCTTCACTTCGTCGAGCTTGAACGGCTTGATGATGGCTTCGATTTTTTTCATGACCCCTGGCCCCTCCGCGTTTATCTGGTTTCTATACAAGGGCGGCTACGCGTGGACGGCCAGAAGTTAGCACGGCGCATGCCAACTCCTTGGCCTAAATAAGCTCCTGCAAATACATGATGTTATATGCAGGTGAGCGCGTCGCCCGACGAGTTCCGTATTCGTGATTGCCCAACGGTTGGGCAATTTGCATAGAAACTCATCAGGCGCAATTGGCGGACGACTCCATGGTCAACCAGACCGCCCAATATCTCATCAATCAGGTCGCCGACGCCCGGTCCGAGCTTGCGTTGCTGACCAGCGGTGAGATGGGGCGGGCCGACGCTCTGGCCGTGGCGGCCGGCCTGCCGAGCCTGATCCTGATGGAGAACGCCGGGCGCGCCGTTGCCGCCACCGCGGACGCCATGTCCACCCCTAGCGCGCGTGTAGCGATCCTGTGCGGGCCCGGCAACAACGGCGGCGACGGCTTTGTCGCCGCCCGCTACCTGCGCGAAGCGGGTTTCGATGTGCAGCTGTCCCTGCTCGGCCCGCCCGATGCGCTGAAGGGTGACGCGGCTGCCATGGCGCAGCGCTGGGGGCCGGCGATCGCGCCGCTGCACCCACAGTCAGTTGAACGGGCCGACCTCATCATCGACGCCCTGTTCGGCGCCGGGCTGGCGCGGCCGATCACCGGCGTCGCCGCCGACGCCATCACGGCGGTCAACGCGTCCGGCGTGCCGGTGCTCGCCGTCGACGTGCCGAGCGGGCTGGACGGTACGACCGGGGCGGCGCTTGGCCCCGTCGTGCAGGCGCTGCGCACCATAACGTTCTTTCGGCGCAAGCCGGGGCATCTGCTGATGCCCGGGCGCGCCCTGTGCGGGGAGGTCACCGTGGCCGACATCGGAATTCCATCGGGCGTGCTCGCCGACATCGGCGCCAACACGTGGAGCAACGCGCCGGGGCTGTGGCGCGCGCACCTTCCCTGGCCCAAGCGCGACGGCCACAAATACACGCGCGGGCATGCCGTCGTGGTGTCCGGACCGCCGGCACACACGGGCGCCGCGCGTCTTGGCGCTCGCGGTGCGCTGCGTATAGGCGCAGGGCTGGTCACCGTCGCCAGCCCCGCGGATGCGATCGCCATCAACGCCGCCCACCTCACGGCCATCATGCTGCTGCCCTTCGACGGCGCGGAGGGGATCGCCGATATTCTCGCCGACAAGCGCAAGAACGCGGTGCTGCTCGGTCCGGCGCTCGGTGTCGGGGCGCCGACGCAGCAGCTCGTGCACGCCGCGCTCGCCTCCGGTGCGGCGACCGTGCTCGACGCCGACGCCATCACCTCGTTTGCCGGCGCACCCAGCGAGTTGTTCGTCGCCATCGCTGGGCGCGATCCTCGGCCGGTGGTGCTGACGCCGCACGAGGGCGAGTTCCACAGGCTGTTTCCCGACGCGGGGGAAGGCTCGAAGCTCGAGCGAGCGCGGGCCGCGGCGCACCGGTCTGGCGCCATCGTCGTCTTGAAGGGGTCCGATACGGTCATCGCCGCGCCGGACGGGCGCGCCGCCATCAACGACAACGCGCCGCCCTATCTGGCGACCGCCGGCGCCGGCGATGTGCTGGGCGGCTTCATCGCAGGCCTGCTCGCCCAAGGCATGCCGGCGTTCGAGGCCGCGTGTGCGGGCGTCTGGCTGCATGGCGCCGCGGCTGCCGCTTTCGGCCCGGGGCTGATCGCCGAAGACCTGTCGGAGCAGCTTCCACAGGTCCTGCGCGCCCTCGCCCCGCTGGGCGGCGCATAACGATGGGGTGCCACAATCGGCGGCTATGCCCTATGCTGGACGCTTACGCCGGATTCGGGCGCACCCCCGGCAGCCCGCGGTTCAACGCCATGCGCGAGACGTGAATGCTTCGTCGTGCTGTCATAGCCATTGCCCTGATATCGCTGCCGGCGGCCGGAGCTTATGCGGCCGCGGCTGATGCGGCACTGAAGGCGCAGGACGCCGCCACGGCGCTGGTGCGCGGCGATGCCGGCCTTGCCGTTACCGGCTATACCGACGCCTTGAAGGATCCGGCGTTGCCCAACGACCGCCGGGCCACCATCCTCAGCGATCGCGGCGTTGCTTATGCGCGCCTCGGCCAGACCAAGCTCGCCATCGACGACTTTAACCGCGCCGCACAGCTCTTCCCCGAGTACGCGGCGATCTACAACAATCGCGGCAACCTGCTGCTCGCCCTCGGCTACCCCGAGGAGGCCATCAAGGACTTCAACCGCGCCATCGTGCTGGCGCCCGGCTATGCCGCAGCCCTGTCGAACCGCGCCGGCGCCTACGCCAAGGTCGGGCACAACGATCAAGCTATCCGCGACTACACCGCCGCAGTGCGCCTGATGCCGCAATCGGCCGCCCCACTCGCCGGACGCGGACGCGTGCACGCCGCCGCCGGACGTCCGCATGCGGCAATCCGCGATTTCACGCGTGCGGTGACAGCCGATCCACGCTTTGCCGCCGCTTATCGCAGCCGCGCCGAGGCGAAGTTCGACATCATCCGCCTGCCGGACGCCATCGAGGATCTGTCGCGGGCCATCGCCTTCGATGCCAACAACGCCGAGCTCTATCTGCTGCGCGGCCAGGCCTACCTCGCCTCCGACAACGCCACGGCAGCGATGAAGGACTTCACGCAGGCGACGACGCTCGATCCGCGCTCCGCGCGGGCCTTCGCGGCACGCGGCCTCGCCAACGGCATCACGCAAACTTACGAGGACGCGTTCAACGACCTCAATCACGCTATCGAGCTTGACCCGCGTTCCTCGCTCGCCTTCGCCTACCGCGCCGTCATCTACAAGATGAGCGGCCAGATCGACGTTGGCGTGAAGGATGCCGAGACGGCCGAGAAGCTCGATCCGGACGGCCCCGAGGTGCTGTGGGCGAAGGGCGAGATCGAGGAAGCGCAGGGCCGCACCGAGCAGGCCATCGCCGACTACAAGAAGGCCGTCGCACTGCAGCCGCGCTTGAAGCTGGCCGCCGACGGTCTGCAGCGCCTCGCCGCCGATACGGCCAACGCCGAGGACCGGGAGGTCGTGGGGGCCGGCATCGACAGCTGGCGCGTGGTGCAGCAGGGCATGCGCTACTACGCCGTCAGCGACCAGTTCCGCCGGTTGCGCATTCCGCTCGAGATGGCCGGCGACGGACAGCCCAAGCTGCTCGAGTGGGAGGTCAAGCCGCCGCCGCTCAAGGGCATCGCCATCCTGCGCTTCACCGGAGGCGTGGTGCCTGGTGCCGCTGGGCCGGAGGAGGTCGAGCAGGTCGCCATTCTCGACCTCGACAACAACTCGGTGGTCGGCATCGAGCCGCACCGCGAGGGCAAGAAAATCGCCGCCTGGACATGGCAGGACGACCGCGTCGTGGTGGCCAGCGTCGACGGGGCGACCGACGAGTTCATCCTGCGCGCCGGCCGGCAGCGCGATGGCGATCCGCGCCGCTACACGAGCACCGATGGGGGCGGCGGGGGCTGGATGCCGTGGGGCCAGCTCGATTCATCGTCTCAGGAAGATCGGCGCCCGCGCCGTCGCAAGCCCAAGACCATCTTCCAGCTTCTGTTCAACTGATCCGC
>JBDTOR010000055.1:0-14318 GCA_039933175.1 Hyphomicrobium sp.
GTCTTTGAAAACCTCGACGATCTGCTGCTCATCATCGAAGCGCGGCTGCTCGACGAGCTCGCCGGACGGCTCGCTGATACGGATGCTTCCGGACCCCCGGCCGACCGGTTGCGCCGTCTCGTCGGCACCTATTTCGTATTCACGCAGGAGCGTCCAAAGCTTTGGAACCTGCTCAACGAGCACCGCATGCCCGCGGGCCGCGAAGTTCCCGAGTGGTACCAAACAAAGGTAGAAAATCTGCTGATGCCGCTCGAAGCGGCGCTAGCGCTGTTGCTGCCAGGTTCTGACCCCGTGGCGCAAAAGCGGCACGCCCGAACGCTGTGGGCGAGCGTGCACGGAATGACCGCGCTATCGACGGCTGACAAGCTCTCGCATGTTACGGCGCATGCAGGGCGCTCGCTGGTCGACGATTTGATCTCGACCTATTTGGCCGGTCTGCAGCAGCGCTGCCCGGCGCCGGCGACGCGCTAGTAGCGCGCCGCCGCCATCGCACAATCTACTGAGCTGCAGGTTTGGCGGTCTCTGGCGCCGCAGGCGGCAACGAGCCCGTCGTGGTCGGCTCAGCAGTCGCCGGCGTCGTCGCAACCTGGCGGTTGATCGGCAGCCCGAACACGGTGTCACGCGGCAGCAAACGCTGCTGCAGCGAGGCCCACATCGGACGCGACGTGATTCCGTCATAGAACACGCTGATCGACGGCGTCAGGAACAGCAGCGCCACGGCGGCAACGACCATCGCCACCGAGCCCGCCGGATTGCGCAAGTCGACCGGCTTGAAGGCCGTCCCGAACGATTTCTTTATGTGATTGCCGACGACGTCGACCGAGTACAGCTCATCGAGAATGAGGTGAACGAGAAAGCCGATGAGTAGGAAGCCGCCACCCAACCAAGCCACGCCATCCGGCCGGTCGAACACGTAGTAGAACATGAGGACGGTAGCCAATGCGCAGACGAGACCGGCAATGAGCGAGTGCCATATGCCGCGGTGCGAGGTGAACCGGTGAAACATCGTGTGCACGCCATAGCGCACGAACAATAGTGTTCCGAGCCACAGAGCCCACATCTCAGCAATCGATAGCTTCTGCGCGAAGTGAAACAGCAGCGCGAACGAGAAGAAGACCGCAAGTCCGGCGAACAGCGCCCGGCTAGGCCGCGAATCCTTGAGGTCGATGTCGGGGAGGACGGAGCCGAGAGAGCCGGCCATGGTGACAGCCACCAGGTTCTCCGCGGCAATCACGTCAGCCGCCAGCGTCAACGTCGCCAGCGAGCCCGCCACGATTGTGCCCACGACGATATGGGTCGGGAAATTTGCCATTGATTATGCCCTCCGCCTCCGCTGCCGGGCGCACGCACGGCGCCGGTACAGCCCCAATCCCCACTCCCCATCAGATTCGCGGGGAGCGCGGGAGGGCTGGCCGCGTCAGGCATGTGGACAACCCCACTGTCGCACCGGGCACAAAGGTTCTTGCCCCGCGCCGGCAGGCCCGCTTAATGACGCCCGATGAAGACGCCGATAGAGAGTCCCCGCAGCAAGCATCTGGTGATCGCCGCCACAAGCATCGGCGTCGCGCTGGCCGTGATGGGCATCAAGTACATCGCCTTCTTGATGACCGGCAGCGTCGCCTTGTTCTCCGACGCGCTGGAAAGCATCGTCAACGTGCTGACCGCGGTCGCAGCGCTCATCGCCATCCGCATCAGCGCGCAGCCGCCTGATCGCGGCCATCCGTTCGGCCATTACAAAGCAGAGTACTTTTCCTCCATTCTGGAAGGCGCGCTGATCATCGTCGCCGCGCTGCTCATCTTCCGCGAGGCCTTCTTCGCCCTTCTCGCCCCACGGACGCTGACCGAGCCGACCGCCGGCCTGCTGGTCAACGGGCTGGCGACGGCTATCAATGCCGGCTGGGCCTGGGTGCTGATCAGCCGCGGCAAAGCGTGGAGTTCACCGGCGCTGGAGGGCGATGGCCACCACCTCGTCAGCGACGTCATCACCTCGGTCGGCGTGCTCGCCGGCCTGCTGCTGGCGACGGTGACGGGATGGGCGATCCTCGATCCGCTGATCGCCGGCGCCGTGGCACTCAACATTCTGCGCATCGGCTACCGGCTGGCGGTCGAATCCATGAGCGCGCTCATGGACCAGGCCGCCTCGCCGCAGATTGAGGCGCGCATCACGGAGGCCATCCGCGCCAACGGCGAGGGTGCGCTACAGGCGCACGACATCCGCACGCGCACGGCCGGGCCGCAGACGTTCATCGAATTCCACCTCGTCGTGCCGGGCGAGATGAGCGTCGAAGCCGCGCACGAGATCTGCGACCGGCTCGAGGACGCCATCGAGGCGGCGCTGGAAAACACCGACGTCGTCATCCACGTCGAGCCCGATCACAAGGCCAAACGCAAGGGCGCCGTCGAGCTTTAAGCAACCTGAACGATTGCCCTGGCCCTGCCAAAGTGTGCAGTCCTTTATCCCGCCATGCAGAAACTGAAGCGCCTTTGCGTCCCCGCCTTTTTGTCGATCTTCGTGGCTTCGGCAGCGCCCGTGCTGGCGACCTCAGACGATGAGGTGACCATCACCCTCACCGGCGACACGGGCTACAGCCGCAACGGCCAGCCGGTCGAGGCCGACGGCGTTCGCCGCGGTGACTTCCAGACCTGGGCGGAGACGACCTCGCTGATCGACCCGGAGATCAACGGCGACCTCAACTTCACGAATATCGAGACGGTCGTGACCGATCGCAACGACCTCACGCCGGACCTGAAGGAGCAGGGGGCGCCCTTCAACTTTCGCACCCATCCCAACGGCGTCCGTCATCTCGTCTCGCGCGGATTCAATCTGCTGTCGCTCGCCAATAATCACTCGATGGACTACGGCCCCGACGGCCTGAAGGAGACCCTCAAGCACGTCGGCAAGTTGCAGAGCGAGCGCCTGGCCGTCGCTGCCGGTCTCGGCATGAACAGCGAGCAGGCCAGCCGCCCGCACCGTGTCAGCGTCAAGGGCTCCGATATCGCCTTCGCGGCAACAGGCATCGTCACCAACGATCTAGAACGCCATCGCGCCGGTCCCGACAAGCCGGGGCAGAACTCGTACCGCTCCGCCGAGGATTATGCCGAGGTGCGCCGGCGCCTCGTCGCCGCGCCGGCCGACTACCGCATCCTGTCGATCCACTACGGTGAAGAGGGCCGTGTACGCGCCGACGCCAAGCAGTTCGCCGACTATCGTGGCCTCGCCGCGCAGCAGGACGGCATCGATCTCATCGTCGGGCACCATGCGCACGTCGTGCGCGGCGTCGAGATCGCCGGCAACTCGCTCATCTTCTACGGCCTGGGTAATTTCCTGCATCCCGGCACCGCCGACATCAACGGCAAGGGCATCTGCCGCGATCACGGATTGATGGCGCGCGTGCATTTGAAGAAGGCGTCCAACGGCAAGCTCGAGCTGCGCGCGGTCGAAGCCATCCCTGTCGCCGACACGCACTTCCGGCCGCGGCCGATGACCGGCGAAGAGGGCACCGCCCGCATCCACGCCCTCAACTATCTAGATGCCGATCTCGGTGGTGTGCGCGGCGTCGCCTTCACGCCGCAGCCGAACGGCACAGGCCTTTACTGTCTCGCGGGTGCCGACAAGGACGGCGGATCCATTGGTGCCCTGTGCAAGGGCTACCGGCCGGCGCCGCCCATCCCCGACAATCTCATGGGCTCGATCGCCAGCTCGTGCGCCCGCTAGTTGGCGCATTGCGCGCGCCCGCAAGAGTTGGCTAAGTGCGGCATGCGCAGCACAAACTTCCATGACGTTCGGCTATTTGTCGATCCACCCCTGGCGGCCGCGGCGGTGATCGCCTGCACGCCGGAGCAGGCCAACTATCTGCTGAATGTCCTGCGCCTCGGGGCAGGCGCGGAGATCCTGATCTTCAACGGCAGCGACGGCGAATGGCAGGCGCGCATCGGCGAGACCGGCAAACGGCGTTGCACGCTGGAATGCCTGGCGCAGACGCGCCCGCAGCAGGGCGGCCCGGACGTGCAGTATCTCTTCGCCCCGCTGAAGCACACGCGCCTCGACTACATGGTGCAGAAAGCGACCGAGATGGGGGTTGCGCACTTGCAGCCCGTGCTGACGCATCACACCGTCGCCGCGCGCGTCAACCTCGAGCGTATGCGCGCCAATGCCATCGAGGCTGCCGAGCAATGCGGCGTGTTACGCGTCCCGACGGTGGGCGAGCCGTTGAAGCTAGAGGCGGCGCTCGCCGCCTGGGATCCCGCGCGCCGGTTAGTTTTCTGCGACGAGGCCGCCGCCGTGGCGAGCCCAATCGCGGCGCTTTCCGGCGTCGAGGGTTCGGCACTTGCCGTCCTCATCGGACCGGAAGGCGGATTTGATCCCGCCGAGCGTGCTCTGCTGCGGAGCAAACCGTTTGCGCTGCCGATCTCGCTGGGGCCACGCATCATGCGTGCCGACACGGCAGCCGTCGCCGCGCTGGCGCTGATCAACTCCGTGCTCGGCGACTGGCGTTAGCGTCTGGAACGCAACCGAGGCCACCCTCGCGGGCAGCCTCGGAGCGCAACCGTCCTGCGAGCGCAGCTTACTTGCCGCACTTGTCGTCGAGCTTGTCCATGGCGGCGTCGTAAGTTTTGCCGTCGGCCGATTCCGGGTCGAGGTCGGCGCCGGCTTCGAAGGCGGTCTGGAACTCTGGGCCGAGATCCTTCATGAACCCGTCCATCTGCTTGTCGAGGGCTTCAGCCTTGCTGTCGTCCTCAGCATCGGCCGACGACATCACCTTGCTCATCTCACAATAGACCTTGAGCCTGGCCGCGTCGCTGGTGACGGCGTCGAAGGTCTTGACTGCGGAGTCCACCGCCGCGTTGGCGGCGAGAAGCGGAGTGGCGAAAAGGCCGCAGAGGGCACAAGCGGCCAGGAACTTTTTCATTGTGGTCTCCCATAGGGTTGCGAGCAAAGGCGAAAGCGGTGCGACGACTGGCATGACACTGACTTCTACCCGCCCGTGCATTACGCAACTACCAACGGCGGAGAACGGCCAATCCCGTCGAGACGACAAAACGATCCAGCACACAATTCGACCCGTGCAATAGTGTTTTTTTATGGTAGCTGCATGTGCCGCGCCGCAAGGGCGGCCGCCGGGTTGCACACCCCACGTCGAGGCCTTAAAGGCTCGCGTTTCGAAAAGCTCAAGGGGTGGCGGGTATGCTCCGCGGGCCCGCGGAGGCGTGCCCCCTTCGCCAACCCCCCGGATCTGCAAAGACTTCACTGTACCTGAACGCCGAGGCCCGCTGAATGTCGACACGTGAAGATGGGGCGCCAAGCGACCTCGTGCGATCGCGGGATGACCTCGTGGCGTGGATTGCCGCAGGCGAAAAGCCCAAGCCCCAGTGGCGGATCGGCACCGAGCACGAGAAGTTCGTATTCCACACGGACACGCTGACGCCGGTCCCCTACGACGGCGACCGCAGCATCGCGGCGCTGATGGACGCCCTTATCTCCCGCTTCAGCTGGGAGCCGATCGTCGAGGGCGGGAAGATCATTGCCCTGAAAAAGCAGGACTGCGAACTGTGCGGCAACATAAGCCTTGAACCGGGCGGCCAGTTCGAGCTTTCCGGCGGCGCCGTCGAGACGCTGCACGACACGGCAGCGGAGACACGTCAACACTTGCGCGAAGTGCTGAGCGTCGGTGAGGCGCTTGGCATCGGCTTTCTCGGCCTCGGCTTTTCGCCGAAGTGGACGCTCGCCGAAATACCCCACATGCCCAAAGAGCGCTATTCGATCATGACGCGCTACATGCCGACGGTGGGCTCGCGCGGCCTCGATATGATGTACCGCACGGCGACGATCCAGGTGAACCTCGACTTCGCCGACGAAGCCGACATGGTCAAGAAGCTGCGCGTCTCGCTGGCGTTGCAGCCAATCGCCACGGCCCTTTTCGCCTCATCGCCGTTCACCGAAGGCCGCCTCAACGGCTTCAAGTCGATGCGCAGCGAGGTATGGCGCGACACCGACCGCCGGCGCACCGGCATGCTGCCGTTCGCCTTCGAAGACGGCATGGGCTACGAGCGCTATGTCGACTACGCGCTGGCCGTGCCGATGTACTTCGTCTACCGCGGCGGTCGCTATATCGACGCGTCCGGCAGCTCGTTCCAGGACTTCCTCGACGGCAAGCTGCCGCAAATGCCGGGCGAGCGCCCGACCCTCAATGACTGGTCCGACCACCTGACGACCCTGTTCCCCGAGGTGCGGCTCAAGCGCTTTCTGGAAATGCGCGGCGCCGACAGCGGCCCCTGGCAACGCATTTGCGCCCTGCCGGCGTTCTGGGTTGGCCTGCTGTACGACGCGCAGGCGCTCGAGGCCGCCTGGCAGCTCGTGAAGGACTGGACCGCCGAGGAGCGCGAAACGCTGCGCAACGCCGTTCCCAAGAGCGCGCTGGCGACGCCGTTTCGCAACACGACCGTGCAGCACATCGCCCGCGAAGTCCTGCGCATCTCGCGCCGGGGTCTGCGCGCGCGCCGGCGCATCAATGCCGCCAGCCAGGACGAGGCGATCTACCTCGACATCCTTGATGAGGTCGCCATATCGGGCTGTACGCTGGCCGACCGGCTGATCGAGCGCTACCAAGGCCCATGGCAACGCGACATCGACCATGTATTTGAAGAGTATGCGTTTTAAGGCACTGGCGCGGTGGTTCAGCTTGTGTTCATCCTAGGCAACGTTAACTCGGATCTCCCGGCGCAAGGGCATTTTTCCCGGGGTATCCGTTTCAATGTGCCGAAGCGTATGCCGCAAGCGGCGGGAGAATGAACGTGCTCGCACGTAGGTTGAATTGGGCGCTATTGAGCGCCGTGGCGATTGTCGCCCTGCTCTTGGCCATCGGGATCGGCTCGAGCGACCGCGTATCGGCGAACCAGTGCGGCGCCGGCTGCAAGAACAGCTACAATCAGTGCCGCATGTCGAGCAAAGGTTCGCCGAGCTGCGAAATCGCGTTCACGCGCTGCATGCAGAGCTGCATCCTCAAGAAGTAGTCGTCACACGACGCCCCGGATCAAGATCACGGCGAGCCGCCGCGGTCCGTGCGCGCCCATGACGATCTTGCCGCCGATGTCGCCCGTGCGCGACGCCCCGGTGACCAAGTTGAGCGTGCGCGGCATGGCGCCGTCGAATGCGGCCCGCACCAACGCGCACGCCGCCTCGTAGCTGCCGACGATCGTGTCGGCGCGGAGCACCACAATGTGCGTGTCCGGCACGAAGCCGAGCGTCACCGGATTGTCGGCACCGGACGCCAGCGCCAGCGTGCCTGTCTCAGCGACGCCGGCAACGGCGCGTGAAAGGCCCACCGGGTCGCCGTCCCGTGCTGCGCCAATGTCGACGACGAGGTGCGGGCTCGCCGACCAGGGCAACGCTACAAGGAGCGGGTCGCTTCCGTGACGCAGTCGGCAGGCCAATCCCAACCCCAACAGATACCCCTCAATTGCTGGAGGAATATCGGCAGGTGACCCCACTTCGATCAGATCGACGCCGAGGCCGCTCTGAATGGCGACAAATTGGTGGACGAGTTCTTCCGCCGGCCGCCGGGCGCGCGCGGGTAGCGGATGCTCGGGCGGCCGGGCCAGGCGGTCAACCGTGCTCGCTGTGCGCGCGCTCCGAGGGGCGTCATGGTCGAGCGCCGCGCGGATGCGGCCGAGGACCTGCTCACTGCTCATGGCGCCACCTCGCGTTTACGCCGGGCGTAGAGATCCTGGAACGTCCGGCCCTGCGGTGCCGGCAAGTCGCGATGGCGCGTCCACCGCTCGGCAAACGGCAGTGCCGCGAACTTGCCGCGCGCGCGCCCGAGCCGCCCAAGCGTCGCCGCAGCAATTGCCGCCACCGGACGATAGGCACGGGGGCGCTCGGCCAGCCACGCCCAGGCGCGCAGCAGTGCCCGAGACCGCCTCGACCCCGGCATATCAATTGCCATTTCGCGCCAATGCCGCATTAGCGAAACGAGTGGAATCTCGACGGGGCACACCTCCTCGCAGCGGCCGCAAAAGGTGGAGGCCTGGGCCAGGTGCCCGGCCTGCGCGGTACCCGCCAGCGCCGGCGCCAGCACCGCGCCGATGGGGCCGGGATACACCGAGCCGTAGGCATGTCCGCCGATGGCGCAGTAGACCGGGCAGTGGTTCATGCAGGCGCCGCAGCGAATGCAACGCAGTACCGGCCGCAGTTTCGAGCGCAGCAGGTCGGCGCGGCCGTTGTCGACGATGACGACATGGCAAGCCTCGGGGCCGTCGATATCGCCGGCGCGACGCGGACCCGTCACCAGTGTCGTGTAGGCGGTGAACTCCTGCCCCGTCGCCGACCTCGCCAGCAGACGCAGCAGCGGCCACGCATCGTTCAGCGTCGGCACCACCTTGTCGATCGACGCCAGAACGATGTGCACCTTGGGCAGCGACATCGTCAGGTCGGCATTGCCCTCGTTAGTGACGACGATGGCCGACCCTGTCTCGGCGACAAGAAAGTTGGCGCCGGTGATGCCGACTTCGGCAGTTAGAAACTTCTCGCGCAGCACGCCGCGCGCTTCCCCGACCAGCGCCTCGGCAGCGGAAAGATCGCGCGCCGCGTCAAGGTGAGCATGGCGGCGGCGAAAATCGTCAGCGACGTCGCCGGCGCGCAAATGGATAGCCGGCGCGATGATGTGGCTCGGCGTCTCGCCGCGGATCTGGATGATGTATTCGCCCAGATCGGTCTCGACCACGTCGAGCGCGGCGGCCTCCAAGCGCGCCCGCAGGCCGATCTCCTCGGAGACCATCGACTTGCTCTTGGTGACGACACGGGCCCCCGCCTCACGGCAGATGTCGAGGATGATGTCGCAGGCTTCTGCCCCGGTCGCCGCCCAATGCACGCGCGCGCCGGCGCGCTCGGCGTTGCGCTCGAACGCTTCGAGGTAGAGATCGAGGTGCGCCAGCGTGTGATCGCGGATGTCGCGGCCGGTGCGCCGCAAAGCCTCGAACTCCGGCAGCGCCGCCTTGACCCGGGCGCGGCCGGCGACGAACCCGGCAGGAACGTCGGCGAGCGCCGCCTGCAGCGATGGGTTGGCGAGCGCCGCGGCGATGCCGGCTTCGAAGGCGGCGGCCGGTTTCATGACGCGCCCCCCGATGCCGGTCGCGCAATAGGCGGCGCGCTCATCTCGCCGGCGAGCACTTCGGCGACATGCCGGCAGCCGACCGGCGATCCCTGGCGCGACAGTTTTCCGGCAACGTTGAGCAGGCAGCCGAGCTCGCCCGCCAGCAGCAGCTCCGGTGCCGCCGCCTCGACGTTCGCCGACTTGGCCGTCACCATCGCGTTGGAGATGTCGGGGAACTTCACTGCGAACAATCCGCCAAAGCCGCAGCACACGTCAGTGCCGGCCATCTCGATCAGCTCCAGGCCGGCAACGGCGGCGAGCAGCCGGCGCGGCTGCTGCTTGATCTTGAGTTCGCGCAGACCTGAGCAACCGTCGTGATAGGTGACACGGCCCGCGAAGGCGCCGGGCACCTCCGACATGCCGCGCACGTCGACGAGAAACGCCACGAGCTCGTGCACGCGCTCGGCAAACGCACGGGCGCGGGCCTCGGCGTCTGCGTCGCCGGCCATGAGGCGCGGATAGTGCAGCTTGAGCATCGCGGCGCACGAGCCCGACGGCGCGACGACGTAGTCGAGCCCTTCGAAGGCCGCGATCGTGGTCTTGGCGATCGCCTTGGCGCTCGCCTGATCGCCGCTATTGTAGGCCGGCTGGCCGCAGCAGGTTTGCGCCCGCGGCACGATCACCTCGCAGCCTGCGGCCTCCAGCAGCCGCACGGCGGCAAAGCCCACCGACGGCCGCATCAGATCGATGAGGCATGTCACGAAGAGCCCGACGCGCGGGCGCCTTGCATAGCCTTCGGTCATCGTGGTCAGCCCGTTTGAGGCGATGAGCTACTTGTGCAGCTTGAGGAAGGCGACGAGGTCTCGCAGATCGGTCGGGTTCTTGATGCCCGGGAAGGCCATCACGTTGTTGGGTATCGCCACATCAGGCGACTCCAGGAATTTGGTCAGCTCCGGCTCCGTCCACGTCAATCCGCGACCGGCGGCCTCCTGCATGGCATCCGAATAGTTGAACCCGGGCACGCTCGCCGCCTTCTTGCCGACGATGCCGGTCAAGACCGGGCCGGCCTTATTCTGCGCCGCCGGACCTATCGCGTGGCATGCGCGGCAGCGCTTGAATACGGCTTCACCTTTGGAGGCGTCCTGCGCCCCGACCGGCGAGGCGGCAAGAAGGACAGCCACGATCGCGAGACTTCCCCTGCTCGGCATTGTTCTTCCTCCCTCGGCTCCCGCCACCTCAGCAAATGCCGGAGCGGTGATCAAGCGAGGAAGGGGGGCGAAGCGCCGTTCAGGTCGCATTTGCGATCGAACGTTGCACGCGGCTCAGCGGGTCGCCACGGCCGATCCGGCGCCTTTGGCCATCCGCCGTGGCATCGGCCGCGAGGCCAGCCGGCCCTCGGACACCCGGGCAATATCCAGATCTTTGTCCCAATAGGGGTGCGGGCCGTAGAGGTCGGCGAGGAATTCGATCAGCACGTTGACCTTGGCCGGCATGAACTCGCGGCTGGGGTACACCGCGTGCACGGCGGCGTTCGATGCCCCACGAAATTGCGGCAGCACGACGCTCAAGGTGCCGCTGCGCAGCGCCGCGCCGATGTCCCAGGTCGACAGCAGTCCGACGCCGACGCCCGACTTCACGAGCTCGCGGATGAACTCACCCGAATCTGAGCGCACGTTGCCTTGCGGGGTGACTTGTATCTCCCCATCGGGTCCTTCGAGCTTCCACGCATCGACCGTGTCGGCCGCAAGGCAGTTGTGACTTTCGAGGTCCGTCAAGCTTGTTGGCATGCCGTGCTTGGTCAGATACGACGGTGCCGCGCAGAGGACACGCGTGTCGGGCGCGATGCGACGCGCGACGAGCGAGGAATCTTCTAGCTCGCCGATGCGAATAGCAAGGTCGAAGCCTTCGCGGATGATGTCGACGAACGTATCGGCGATGTGCACGTCGAGCTGGATCTCGGGATAACGCGCCAGAAAATCATCGATGTAGGGGGCGATGTGCAGGCGGCTGAAGGCGGTCGGCATCGTGACCTTCAGCAAGCCGCGCGGCTTGGTGTTGCGGCGGCTGACGAAGTCCTCGGCTTCCTCGCAGAGGCTCAGGATATCGACAACGCGCTTGAAGTAGCCGGCGCCCGTTTCGGTCAAGGTCAGGTGTCGCGTGGTGCGCTGGAAAAGCCGGGCCCCGAGGCGCTCCTCGAGCTGGCTGATGCGCTTTGACACTACGGCGGGCGAAAGGCCCATCTCACGGCCGGCAGCCGACATGTTGCCGGTGCGGGCGACGCGTGCGAATATGTCCAGATCACTTATGGCAGTCACGTGTCCCCCGTTGGGAAGGAGTGCCCAGTTCATCGCGCAGTGAAGGCGGGGTAACCGGGTAAAATCCGACGAGCGGCGACAATAAGGTATCGGCGTAAAATCCGAAAAGCTGTACTCTCGTACGACCCTTTCACTATGCCAGCAAGCGGATGCACCGCGATACTCAAATCTAGAACCCGCCGCAGTCGCCCCAGGCTGCCGAGCCGGAGACCTGAATGACGCTGTCGAGGATGCCGGAGCCCGATCGGGCAGTGCTCGACCGGAGCGGCGCCATCATCAAGGATCTCGAGACGCTGATCGGTCTCGAAGGCGTGATCTCCGAGGAGGAAGGTCGGCGCGCGTTCGAGGCTGACGCGCTGACCGCCTATCGGCAGATTCCGCTGGCCGTGGTGCTGCCGCGGACGACCGAGGACGTGTCGCGGGTTCTTAAGTACTGCCACCAGAACCAATTGAAGGTGGTGCCGCGCGGTGCCGGCACGTCCCTGTGCGGCGGCGCCCTGCCGACGGCCGACTGCATCGTGATCGGCACCTCGCGCATGAACCGCGTGATCGAAACCGACTTCGTCAACCGCACCATCACGGTCGAGACCGGCATCACCAATCTCGCCATCACCGATGCCGTGTCGGCCGAAGGCTTCTTCTACGCGCCGGATCCCTCGAGCCAGCTGGCCTGCACCGTCGGCGGCAACCTGGCGATGAACTCCGGCGGCGCCCACTGCCTCAAATACGGCGTGACGACCAACAACGTGCTGGGCCTCAAGATCGTGCTGATGGACGGCGAGATCGTCGAGATCGGCGGCCCGTACCTCGACGCGGAGGGCTACGACTTCCTGGCCCTCATCGTCGGCTCCGAGGGGCAGTTCGGCATCATCACCGAAGCCACGCTGAAAATCCTGCCGAGGGCGCAGACCGCGCGCCCGGTGCTGCTCGGCTTCGATTCATGCGAGGCGGCCGGCCAGTGCGTCGCCGCCATCATCGGGTCGGGCATCATCCCCGTCGCCATCGAGTACATGGACAAGCCGGCGATCGCCGTTTGCGAGGCCTACGCCAAGGCCGGCTATCCGCTCGACGTCGAAGCGCTGCTCATCGTCGAGGTCGAAGGCTTCGAGGAAGAGATCGCCGGCCTGTTGCGCGACATCGTCGAAATCGCCCGCTCCTACGATCCGAAGGTCGTCGAGGTGAGCACCTCGGCCGAGCACAGCGCGCGCATCTGGAAGGGCCGCAAGGCCGCGTTCGGCGCCATGGGCCGCATCTCCGACTACTACTGCATGGATGGCACCATCCCGCTCGGGCAGCTGCCCGCGGTGCTGGGCCAGATCGCGCAGATCTGCGCCGCGCACCACCTCAAGGTGGCCAACGTGTTCCACGCCGGCGACGGCAACTTGCATCCGCTCATCCTTTACAATGCCAACGACGCCGACGAGGCCTACCGCGCCGAGCTGGCCGGTGCCGAAATCCTGAAACTGTGCGTTGCGGTTGGCGGCTGCCTGACCGGCGAGCACGGCGTCGGCATCGAGAAGCGCGACCTGATGGAAATCCAGTTCTCACCTTCCGACCTTGCCGTACAGATGCGGATAAAGAGCGTGTTCGACCCGCATTGGCTTTTGAACGCGGGTAAGGTCTTCCCGCTGAGTGCGCTCGAAGTCGCCGAGCGTTCCGTCGCGGATCAGGCGGCCTGAGGAGACGCAATTGAGCGATGTGCAGCGCCCCGGCGCCGACTGGGAGCTTCAGTTCGTCATCGCCGGATGCGCGGAGAGGCGCCTGCCGATCGAGATCGTCGGCTCGGGCTCCAAGCGCGCCATCGGCCGGCCAGTCGACGGCACGGTGACCATCACCACCGCCTCCCTGCGCGGCATCTCGCTATACGAGCCGACCGAGCTCGTCATGTCGGCGCGCGCCGGCACGCCGCTGTCGCAGGTCGAAGCCGAGCTCGCCGCCCGCGGGCAGATGCTGCCCTTCGAGCCGATCGACCTCGCCCCCGCCACCGGCGGCCCGCAGGGCACGCAGACCATCGGGGCGGTGTTTGCGACCAACATGTCGGGCGCCCGGCGCGTCCAGTACGGAGCCGCGCGCGACCACCTGCTAGGCGTCAAAGGCGTCAACGGCCGCGCCGAGCTGTTCAAGGCCGGCGGCCGCGTCATGAAGAACGTCACCGGCTATGACATCTCGCGTGGCCTCGCCGGCAGCTGGGGCACGCTGGCGGTGATGACCGAGGTGACGTTCAAGGTCATCCCCTGGCCAGAGACCGCGGCGACCGTGATTTTTCTTGGGCTGCCGGACAATCTGGCGATCGAGCTGCTGTCCGCAGCCATGGCGCAATCCGTCGAGGTGTCGGGCGCGGTGCACCTACAGGCGCCGGTCGCCGCGCGGCTCAACCACCCCGGCCTCAGGTCGATGAACAAATCGGTCACGGCGCTGCGGCTGGAAAACTTCGCCAGCGCCGTCGCCGGCCGCAAACAGCGGCTCAAGGAGGCGCTCAAGGTTTACGGCAAGGCGCTGGAGCTCGACCACCGGGAGACGCTGGATTTCTGGGGCGAGCTGCGCCGCCTTTCGGTGATGCCGAACCGGCAGACGCTGCTGTGGCGCATCTCCGCCAAGCCGACGACGGCGCCCAAGCTGGTCGCCGCCATTAAGCGCTACATGCCGGCCGAGGCCTTCTACGATTGGGCCGGCGGCCTCATCTGGCTCGAGGTGCCGGCCACGGCCGACGCCGGCACCGCCGAGATCCGCCGCGTCACCGCCATTCACGGCGGCCATGCCATGCTGATCCGCGCCGAGCCCAACGTGCGCGCCGCGGTCGAGGTGTTCCAGCCGCTCAGCCCACCTGTGGAGCGTCTGACCCGCGGCCTCAAAGCTGCCTTCGATCCGGCGGGGATACTCAATCCCGGCCGGATGTACGCCAATTTGTGAGGGC
>JBDTOR010000056.1:0-14093 GCA_039933175.1 Hyphomicrobium sp.
CGGTCGTAGAGGCTGAGGCCGATCTCGATCGCGATCAGCGCGATGATGTACCACTCCAGCCGGTGGCTGGTGCGCGTCGCGAAGAGGTCGGTCAGCGTGTCGGCGGTGCCGCGGATCACGTCGAGCTTGCGCGAGATGGCAAGGCCCCGCTGGACGAGGTCGTACTCCTCGACGAGACGTGCCCAGAAGCGCTCCAGCTCGGGGTGGTCCCACAACACGTCGGGCTTGTCGTCGAGGTCGACGCGCACCGCCAGCCGCTGCTGGATCAGCAGAGCTTCGCCGATCTGCTCCAAGAGGTCGCCCTGCGGGCTGCGCGGTAGGTGCCGCTTCTGGAGCGTCTTGGCGACTTCCTCGATGCGATCGAAGGCGACCGAGATGCGCCGCTCGTCGTAGGCGAAGGCGACGCTCATCGCCAGCGCCTCGGCGACCAGCAGCAGCCGGTCAGTGTCGGCCGCCTTGATCTGCAGATCGCCCGAAGGGGAGAGCAGCGCGTCGTCCTCCGGCTTGACGATGAGGCGCACGTTCTCCGTCTCGCGCTCGGCCAGCGGCTCGATGATGCGCTCGGCGAGGCCGCGGATCAGCGCCTCCTCATCGACCGGGTTCATGCCGATGAACACGGCGGCCCCCGACTTGAACAGGACGGCGATGGCATCGCCGCTGGTGCGGAAGGCGAGGGGAACGCTCGAAAAGGCGTCCTCGCGTTCCAGCCCCTTGACGTCGATGCGCTCGCCCAGCTGCAGGGCCCGGACGTGTATTTCTTTGTTGTTCATGCCACTTTTCCGGCGCCGACGGCCTTAACGATTTACCCGGGCGGGCCCAGCTTGTCATTTGCAGGTGTAGACTCTATAAGCGCGCCATCTCACACGTGGATCTTCGCGCCGGGCGGATTAAAAGCCCCGCTCTGCGCTCCGGTGGGCACTCCCTAACCAAGGGAGAGCCTTCTCTCGGGTCCACGGAGGAACAACCGGAAAAGGACTACCCATGGCGCTTCCCGCGTTCAACATGCGTCAGCTTTTGGAAGCTGGCGTTCACTTCGGTCACCAGTCGCATCGCTGGAACCCCAAGATGGCGCCCTTCATCTATGGCGCCCGCAACAACATCCACATCATCGATCTGACCCAGACGACGCCGATGCTGCATCAGGCGCTGGTCAAGATTTCCGACACCGTCGCCAACGGCGGCCGGGTGCTGTACGTCGCCACCAAGCGCCAGGCCTCGGACTCGATCGCCGACAGCGCCAAGCGCAGCGCCCAGTACTTCATCAACCATCGCTGGTTCGGCGGCACGCTGACCAACTGGAAGACCATCTCCCAGTCGATCCGTCGTCTGCGCCAGCTGGACGACATCCTTGCCGATCCGCAGGGCCGCACGAAGAAAGAAATCCTGACGCTGACGCGCGAGCGCGAGAAGCTCAACCAGGCGCTGGGCGGCATCAAGGACATGGGCGGCACGCCTGACCTGCTGTTCGTCATCGACACGAACAAGGAAAGCATCGCCATCCAGGAAGCCAAGAAGCTCGGCATTCCGATCGTCGCCATCGTCGACACCAACTGCGACCCCGACGGCATCGACTTCCCGATCCCGGGCAACGACGACGCCGGCCGCGCCATCACGCTCTATTGCGACCTCATCGCGCGCGCTGCGCTCGATGGCCTGGAGCGCAGCCAGTCGTCGCACGGCATTGACGTCGGTGCTTCCGAGTCGCCGCCCGCCGAGGCCCTGCCTGCCGCCTTCAAGGGTATCGAAGCCGCTCGTGGCGAGCCCGACGACCTGAAGCGCATCACCGGCATCACGCCGAAGCTCGAGCAGCGTCTCAACGACAGCGGCGTCTTCCACTTCTGGCAGCTCGCCGACCTCGACGCCGAGCAGACGGGCGCCCTCGATCGCAAGCTGAAGCTCAAGGGCCAGATCGAGACCGAGAAGTGGTCGGAGCAGGCCAAGAAGCTGGTCGAGGCGAGGGCCGTCTAAGAACGCTGCCGCTGCGGCGGCAGCTTCGTCCTCCAGTCAACCCGCGGGCGCCGACTGTGCGCCCGCCAAGCAATGAGCTGAGACATGACGATTTCCGCGAGTCTCGTGAAGGAACTGCGCGACAAGACCGGCGCCGGCATGATGGATTGCAAGGCAGCGCTGACCGAGGTCAAGGGCGACATCGAGGCGGCCGTCGACTGGCTGCGCAAGAAAGGTCTGTCGAAGGCCGCCAAGAAGGCCGGGCGCATCGCCGCCGAAGGCCTGGTCGGCATTTCCACGTCCGGCAAGTCGGGTTCGGTGGTCGAGGTCAACTCGGAGACGGACTTCGTTGCCCGCAACGAGCAGTTCCAGGAGATGGTGACCAACATCGCCTCGCTGGCCGGCAAGTCCGGCGGGGACGTGACGAAGCTGCTCGCCATGACCTATCCCGGCAAGTCGATCACCGTCGAAGATCAGGTGAAAGAGCTCATCGCCACCATCGGCGAGAACATGAGCGTGCGCCGCACGGCGACGCTGCAAGTCTCCTCGGGCGTCGTCGGGTCCTACGTGCACGGCCAAGTGGTTCCGGGCCTCGGCAAGATCGGCGTGCTCGTGGCACTCGAGTCGACCGGCAAGAACGCCGACGAGCTCGCGGCGCTGGCCCGCCAGATCGCCATGCACGTCGCCGCCACCAACCCGGTGGCGCTCGATATCGCCGGCGTGCCGGCCGAGACGCTGGAGCGCGAGAAGGCGATCCTCGCCGACAAGAACCAGGGCAAGCCCCCGCAGGTGCTGGAGAAGATCGTTGCCAGCGGCATGAAGAGCTACGCCAAGGACAACTGCCTGCTGGACCAGCCCTACGTTCACGACCCCTCCAAGAGCGTGTCGCAGGTCGTGAAGGACGCCGAAGGCAAGGTCGGCGGTCCAGTGAAGCTCACGGGCTTCGTGCGTTATGCGCTGGGCGAGGGCATCGAGAAGAAAGAAGAAGACTTCGCCGCCGAGGTCGCCGCCGCGGTTGGCGCGTCGAACTAAGGCGGACGTACGGAGCGCGCCCCGCGTGGGGCGCGCTAGGCGAATCCCCGGCGTGTGCTAGGTAGGACTGCCGGCTGGCCAGCGGTCGCCCGGCCCAACCTTGGGAGCGAGGAGGCGGGCATGGCAGCCACGACAGTAGGCTCATCCGGGCTGCTCTATAAACGGCTGCTGCTCAAGCTCTCCGGCGAAGCGCTTATGGGCAAGAGCGACTTCGGCATCGACATGTCCGTCGCCGAACGTCTTGCGCGCGACATCGCCGAAGCCGTAGCCGCTGGTTGCGAGATTTGCGTCGTCGTCGGCGGCGGCAACATCTTTCGCGGACTGGCGGCGGCGGCCAAGGGCATGGAGCGCGCCACCGCCGACTACATGGGCATGCTGGCGACCGTGATGAACGCGCTGGCGCTGGAGAATGCGCTGGAGAATGCCAAGCAGCCGGCCCGCGTCCTCTCCGCCATTCCCATGCCGACGGTGTGCGAGAGCTACGTGCGCCCCAAGGCGCTGCACCATGTGAAGGCCGGCCGCGTCGTCATCTTCGCCGCCGGCACCGGCAACCCATTCTTCACCACCGACACCGCGGCAACGCTGCGCGCCATCGAGATGGACTGCCAGGCGGTCGCCAAGGCGACCCAGGTCGACGGCGTCTACGATAGCGATCCGCGCAAAAATCCCAACGCCAAGCGCTACGACAAACTCGGCTATGCCGAGGTTTTATCGCGCGATCTCAAGGTGATGGACGGGGCGGCGATCGCCCTTGCCCGCGACAACGGACTTCCGGTAATTGTCTTCTCGATCAATGAGCCGGGCAATCTTTTGAAAGTGCTGCGCGGCGAGGGACGGGCGACCGTCATCGAATGACCGGCGGTCCGCCGGCCGCGCACCTCGGCGATCATACGTGACTGGCACGCGCGCGGTGGCCACAGCCCCGCCGCAGCGCCGAAGGAGACAACAATGGCCAGCGGTTCGTTTGACATCAACGATCTCGAAAAGCGCATGCGCGGATCGCTCGACGCGCTCAAGCGCGAGCTGTCGGGTTTGCGCACGGGGCGCGCCAGCGCGCATCTGCTCGATCCGATACAGGTCAGCGTCTACGGCTCGAAGATGCCGCTCAACCAGGTGGCGACCGTGTCGGTTCCCGAGCCGCGCACCATCTCGGTGATGGTCTGGGACAAGAGCAACGTGCAGGCCGTCGACAAGGCCATCCGCGAGGCGAACCTCGGCTTGAACCCGGTCATCGACGGCGCGCTGCTGCGCCTGCCGATCCCGATGCTGACGGCCGATCGCCGCACCGAGCTCGCCAAGCTCGCCCACAAATATGCCGAGCACGGCCGCGTGTCGGTGCGCAACGTGCGCCGCGAGGGCATGGATCTTCTCAAGAAGCTGGAGAAGGACGGCAAGATGAGCCAGGACGACCATCACAAGTCGTCGGCCAAGGTGCAGGAGCTGACCGACAAGCTCATCAAGGAGATCGACGACCTGCTCATCACCAAAGAGGCGGAGATCCATAAGGTCTGAAGCCTTTGAGAACGGCGCCTTTGCCGCTATTCTGTGGTCGCGCTCCTCGCAACCGAAAGCCCCACCCGAGTGACGGAAACGAAGCAACAGCCTGCGCCGCCCCAGCGTGTCGACGGCCAGCCGCGCCACGTCGCCATCATCATGGACGGCAACGGGCGGTGGGCGAGTCAGCACGGCCTGCCGCGCGCCGTCGGGCATCGCAACGGCGTCGAGGCGGTGCGGCGCACGGTGCGCGCGGCCATCGAGCTCGGCATCCCGTACCTCACGCTCTACAGCTTTTCGTCCGAGAACTGGTCGCGTCCGGTCGACGAGATCGACGACCTCATGGGCTTGATGAAGCGGTTCATTCGCCGCGACCTCGCCGAACTGCACCAGGCCGGCGTCAAGATCCTCGTCATCGGCGAGCGCTCCAACGTCGAGAACGAGCTGATGTCGCTGATCGACGAGGCCGTCGAGCTGACGCGCGACAACCAGGCGATCACTCTCATCATCGCCTTCAACTACGGGGCGCGCGCCGAGATCGCTAAGGCCGCCCGAGCGCTGGCCGAGCAGGTCGCCGCCGGCAAGCTTGCCCCCGCCGACATCAACGTCGAGGCGCTGAGCGGGGCGCTCGACACGGCCGGCATTCCCGACCCCGACCTGCTCATCCGCACCAGCGGCGAGATGCGCATTTCCAACTTCCTGCTGTGGCAGTGCGCCTATACTGAATTCGTCTTTCTCGACGCCTTCTGGCCGGATTTCGGGCGCGAGTTGCTGGAGGAGGCAATTGCACGCTTCCGGGAACGCGAGCGCCGTTTCGGCGGCCGTTCCAAGCAATCGATCATGTGAGGCGAAGCCATGCCCGATAACGCGGTGGCTTCCGAGGCAAGCCCCAGCGGCACGCCCTGGCTGTCGAGCAATTTGAAGTTGCGCCTTCTATCGGGCGCCGTGCTGGCTTCCGTCGCGTTCCTGCTGGCCCTGGCCGGACCTCTGCCTTTCGCCCTTCTCATTCTCGTCTGCGCGCTGGTGATCAGCTGGGAGTGGGGCCGCCTCGTGCGCGGCGCCACCTTCGACCTCGGCTTCTTCGTGCACGCCATCGCCGTGGCGGCTGCCATCATTCTCGCTGGCGCCGGCTATGCAGCGCTGGCCGTCGCCGTGCTCGCTATCGCCGCCATAACGCTGGTCCCGCTTTACGTCGGCCGCGGCGCGCGCCTGTCGGCGCTCGGCGTATTCTACGTCGGGCTGCCCGCCGTTGCGCTCCTGTGGCTGCGCAGCGACGAGCCGTTCGGCTTCACCGCCGTGCTGTTTGTCTTCGCCGTCGTCTGGTCGTCCGACACCGCCGCCTACGCCGCCGGGCGCGGCATCGGCGGGCCCAAGCTGTGGCCGCGCGTCTCGCCCAATAAGACGTGGGCGGGCCTGGCCGGCGCGCTGACGGCCGGCGCGCTCGCCGGCGGCGTGTTCGCCATCCTGGAGCCGGAAGCTCCGGCGGTGCGGCTGGTCTTGCTGGGTATCGGACTCGCCTTTGTGGCGCAGGCCGGCGACCTCGCCGAATCCGCGCTCAAGCGTTTGTTCAACCTCAAGGATGCGAGCGATCTCATCCCCGGTCACGGCGGCTTCATGGACCGCATGGACAGCATCGTCGCCGCCGCCGTCGCCGCCGCGCTCCTGGCGCTCGCCATCGATCCGCACGCTCCGGCGCGCGCGCTGCTATTCGGTCTCTAAATGGTGCAGGCCCCGCGCAGAGGCATGGCGCGTACCGTATCGGGGAGCGCTCTGCCGACCAACGGCGCCGCACGCGCCCGGCGCACGCTGACCATCCTCGGCGCCACCGGCTCCATCGGCAAAAGCACGCTCGACCTCGTCGAGCGCAACCCAGACGCCTTCGAGATCATCGCGTTGACGGCGCAGACCAACGTCGCGGCGTTGGCGGAGGCGGCGCGGCGCACGCATGCGCGCCTCGCTGTCATCGGCGACCCGGCGCGTTACGACGAGCTGGTGGCGGCACTGGCGGGCACGGGCATCCGCGCCGCGGCGGGCCCGGCAGCCGTCATCGAAGCCGCCGCCGAGCCGGCCGACTGCGTCATGGCGGCGATCGTCGGAGCGGCGGGCCTTGAGCCGACCTTCGAAGCCGCGCGGCAAGGGCGGCGGCTCGCCCTCGCCAACAAGGAATGCCTGGTTTCCGCCGGTGAAGTGTTCATGGCGGCCGTGGCCGATGCCGGCACCGAGCTGCTGCCGGTCGACAGCGAGCACTCGGCGGCGCTGCAGGCGCTGAGCGGGGCGGCGCCGGAAAGCATCGAGCGCATCATCCTCACCGCTTCGGGCGGCCCGTTCAGGACGTGGACTATCGAGCAGCTGCAGCACGCGACGCCGGCGCAGGCGCTGCGCCACCCCAACTGGTCGATGGGGGCCAAGATTTCGATCGATTCCGCGACCTTGATGAACAAGGGGCTGGAGCTGATCGAGGCCTATCACCTGTTCCCGATCACGGCCGAGCAGCTGGGTGTCGTCATCCACCCGCAATCGATCGTGCATTGCCTCGTCAGCTATACGGACGGCTCGGTGCTGGCGCAGATGGCGTCACCCGACATGCGCACACCCATCGCGCTGGCGCTGTCGTGGCCACAGCGCATGCATGCGCCCACCCGCCGGCTCGACTTGGCGGCGGTCGGCAACCTCAGTTTCGAAGCGCCCGATGAGACGCGCTTTCCGGCATTAACCATCGCGCGCGAGGCCCTGCGCAGTGGCGGCACGGCCCCCGCAATCCTCAGCGCCGCCAATGAAATTGCCGTCGAGGCCTTTCTGGCGGGGCGGATCGGCTTCCTCGATATCGCCCGCAATGCCGCCGATACCCTCGAGGCGGCCAGCGCCAGAGGGCTCATCAGCGCCCCCGGTAGCCTTGCCGATATTCTCGCCGTCGATGCCGCGGCCCGGCAACTGGCACAATCGCTGCTCGGACGCTATGTGTAGCGTGCCGAATCCGTCCCCCGGATTTTCCCGTTACTGACCTGGGGATGGGCGCCGAAATTGCCGCTTTTCCCTGCTCACAATCAACGAATTCGCAGGATCCGGCCGTTAATCCAATGAGCTTGTTTGGCCGATAGGAGAACTATGCTGACGCTGGCGAACCTGGCCACCTCGACTCCCGGGGTGCTGCTGACCATCTTGCAGTTCCTCCTGGTGCTCACCATCGTGGTGTTCGTCCACGAGTTCGGGCATTTCATCGTCGCGCGCTGGTGCGGCGTGACGGTCAAGACGTTCTCGATCGGCTTCGGCCGGGAGATATTCGGCTTCACCGACCGCAAGGGGACGCGCTGGCGCTTCGCCTGGATCCCGCTTGGCGGCTACGTGAAGTTCGTCGACGACGAGAATGCCGCCAGCCAGCCCTCGCCGGACGCCCTCGAGCGCATGACGGCCAGCGAGCGCGCCGGGGCCTTCCAGAACAAGGCTCTCTGGCAGCGTGCAGCCGTTGTCGCCGCCGGGCCGATGGCAAATTTCCTTTTGGCCATAGTCGTTTATGCCGGCGTCAACTTGGCATTCGGCGTTCACACGGTCACCCCCACAGTGGGTGAGGTGAAGCCGGGCATGCCGGCCGCGGCGGCGGGCATCAAGCCCGGTGACGTCATCACCAGCATTGACGGCTGGACCATCGAAGGCTTCGAGGACATCCAGCGCGTTGTCGGCACCAACGGCGGGCGCCCGCTACGCTTCGGCATCGATCGCGGCGGCGAGAAGCTGTCGCTTGAGGTGACGCCCGAGGTGAAGGAGCAGGACGACACGTTCGGCGGCAAGTTCCGCCGCGGCCTGATCGGCATCACTCCTTCGAATACGGCCGGCTACAAGGACGCCAAACCCGTCGGTCCCATCGAGGCGGTACGGCTTGGCGTGCGCGAGACCTACAACAACATTGCCCATACCCTGCAGGGGATCGGCGACATCGTGACCCAGCGGCAGGCGGCCGATCAGATGGGCGGCCCCATTCTCATGGCCCAAGTGACGGCTAGGGTGGCCGAGGGGGGCATCGAGCCGATGCTGCGCTGGATCGCCTTCATCTCGGCAAATATCGGCTTCCTGAACCTTCTTCCGATCCCCGTGTTGGACGGTGGACATCTTGTTTATTACGCCATCGAAGGGGTGCTCCGCAGACCCATGAGCCGGCGTATGCAGGAGATCGGTTTTCAGATCGGCGTGGCGATGGTGCTGATGCTCATGGTGTACGTGAATTTGAACGATTTATTGCGGGTGTGGCGGGGATGGACCGGAGCCGGCTAAAAGGGATTCACTGACGTAATCTTGCCACTTCCACACCCTTCTCTGAATCGTTAAGAACTGATTTACACAGGGGAGTGCGCTCACAAGAAGAATCAGGCCTACTAGGCAGATTCCGACGCGCACGTGTTAGTCATTAACGGTACGGGTCCCGAAGCCGACGGGGCCTGCGACCGAGGGGGAGTTCGGCGCAAAGGGCATAGTCTCGAATGCCTCTGTTTCAAGCCATTACCATGAGAGCTTGTCGCCTGCTGTTGGTCCTGGCGGTCCTCTCATCGGGGGTGACATGCGTCGGTGGGGCGTTGTTCTCTGCTCCGGCACAAGCCCAAGGCGCCCCCGTTCGCGCCATCAACGTCACAGGCAACCGGCGCGTCGAACCTGAGACGGTTCGCTCGTACCTCCAATTCTCCGTTGGCGACGCCTACGATGCCGGCAAAGTGGACGGCTCGATCAAGGCTCTGTTCGCCACCGGCCTGTTCTCCGACGTGCGCATCGATCGCTCGGGCGCCGACGTCATCATCACCGTTGCCGAGAACCCGGTCATCAACCAGATCGCCTTCGAAGGTAACAGCGAGATCGACACCGAGACGCTGCGCAACGAGGTGCAGTTGAAGCCGCGGTCGGTCTTCACCCGCTCGCGCGTCCAGGCGGACGTGCAGCGCGTTCTCGACGTCTACCGCCGCCAGGGCCGCTATGCCGCCACCATCGAGCCGAAGATCATCGAGCTCGAGCAGGATCGCGTGAATCTCGTGTTCGAGATCAGCGAAGGCAGCGCCACGAAGGTCAAGGGCATCCACTTCGTCGGCAACATCGCCTTCTCCGACAGTCAGCTGCGCGACGTGGTGTCGACGACCGAGAAGGGCTGGTTCGACTTCCTCAAGGGCACCGCCGTCTACGACCCTGACCGCATGAATCTCGATCGCGAGCTGCTGCGCCAGTACTACCTCAAGAACGGCTATGCCGACGTTCAGGTGACGGCGGCCAACGCCGAGCTCGACCGTGACGGATCGGGCTTCTTCATCACCTACTCGATCGAAGAAGGCGAGGAGTACCAGTTCGGCGGCGTCAACATCGAGAGCACCGTTACGGCCATCGACGCGTCCAAGTTCAAAGGCGACCTGCTGACCGACGAAGGCGAGACGTATAACGCCAGCCAGATCGACAAGTCGGTCGAAAAGCTGACCCTCGCCGTATCGCAGGACGGCTTCGCCTTCGCCCGCGTCCGCCCGCAAGCGGTACCCGATCCGGTGACGCGCAAGATCGCGCTGAACTACGTGATCGAAGAAGGTCCGCGCATCTACATCGAGCGCATCAACGTCACCGGCAACACGCGCACCAAGGATTACGTCATCCGGCGCGAGTTCAAGGTGGCGGAAGGCGACGCCTATAACCCGCTCATGGTCGATCAGGCCAAGAAGCGCCTATCCAACATCGGCTTGTTCAAGTCGGTCGAGGTCAAGCGCCGTCCGGGCAGCGCCCAGGACCGCGTCGTCCTCGACGTGGAACTGGTCGAGCAGTCGACCGGTGAGCTGTCCTTCGGTGCCGGCTACTCGACGGCTGAAGGCGTCATCGGCGATGTCAGCATCACCGAGCGCAACCTGATGGGTAACGGCCAGTTCCTGCGCTTGCAGCTGTCCGGCTCGCTTGAGCGCTTGCAGGTCAACCTCAGCTTCACCGAGCCGCGCTTCCTCGACCGCAACCTCGCGGCCGGCTTCGACCTGTTCCACAAAGAGGTCGACCAGACGGACAGCTCGGGGTTCAACAGCCGCCGTACCGGCGGCAGCGTCCGCCTCGGCTTCCCGCTGTCCGAGAAGATGTGGATGCAGACCAGCTACACGGCGTCGCGCGACTCGATCTTCGACGTCGTTAGTGGTGCCTCGGCCGCCATTCAGCAGGCCGAAGGCACGTCCTACACCTCGATGGTCGGCACGACGCTCACCTACGACCTGCGCAACGACGCCAAGAACCCGACCAAGGGTCTGTGGTTCCAGATCGGCGGCGACTTCGCCGGCCTCGGCGGCGACGTGCAGTACGTAAGCCTCGCCGGCGAAGTGCGTGGTTACTATCCCATCACCGACAACATCACCTTCGTCGCCCGCGGCATCGCCGGATCCATCACCGGCTGGGGCGGCGAGGACGTTCGCCTCATCGACCTGTTCTTCAAGGGCGGTGAGACGGTGCGCGGCTTCGACCGTGCCGGCTACGGCCCGCGCGACTTGAACACCAACGACGCGTTGGGCGGCTCGTATTACTGGGCAACGACGGCGGAAGTCCGCTTCCCCATCCCGTTCGTGCCTGACGATCTCGGTATCTCGGGCGCCGTGTTCGCCGACGCCGGCTCGCTATGGGGGGCGAGCATTAGCGACCTCCCGCAGGGCTGCAGCGGTGGCAACACGGATGTCTGCCTTGCTGACAGCTCGGCCATCCGAGCCTCGGTGGGCGCCAGCTTGATGTGGGCCTCCCCGGTCGGCCCGATCCGCATGGACTTCGCGCACGTCCTCGCGAAGCAAACCTACGACGAAGAGCAGTTCTTCCGCTTCGGTGCGGCGACGAAGTTCTAATCGTCGCCCATTTGGTGCTAAGAAGGCCTCCGTATGCGTAGCGGAGCGGCGCCTCAGCGTTGGCCCGGCAATCGTTGGAGCGTCGCCCCAGCGGCGGCGTCTGGCGAACTTCGGAATCGGGACACTAGCGGCGGCGGATCATGGCATGGAACATCCCGGATTCTTTCTGCGAGCCGGGCCGTTCACGCTGGCGGACGTGGCCAAGGCGACCGGTGCCGAGCTGGTGCCGGGCAGCGCGCCGGCTGACACCCTGATCGAAGACGTGCGCACGCTCACCGACGCGGGCCCGCGCGATCTCACCTTTTTCAATAACCGCAAGTATGCCGACCGCCTGCGGGCGACCAACGCCGGTGCGTGCCTGGTGCAGCCGCTGTTCGCCGATCGCGTGCCACCTGCAACCTGTAGGCTCGTCATGCCCGACCCGTACCGCGGCTTTGCGCAGGCGCTCACCCTCTTCTACCCGGGCTCGCATCATTCGCAGGGCGCACCCGGGGGCGGGCAGGAGCGCATCGACCCCACCGCCGAGCTGGAGGAGGGCGTCATCATCGAGCCGGGCGCCATCGTCGGGGCCGAGGCCCGCATCGGCCGCGGCACGCGTATCGCCGCCGGCGCGGTGGTCGGCTATCGCGTCACCATCGGCCGCGACAGCTACGTCGGGCCGCTGGCCACCGTCGCCCACGCCCTCGTCGGCGACCGGGTGATCATCCATTCGGGCGTGCGCATCGGGCAGGACGGTTTCGGCTTCGCCATGAGCGGCCGCGGCCACCTCAAGGTGCCGCAGATCGGCCGTGTCATCATCCAGGACGACGTCGAGATCGGCGCCAATTCGACCGTCGACCGCGGCGCCCTGAAGGACACGATCATCGGCGAAGGCACCAAAATCGACAATCTGGTCCAGATCGCCCACAACGTCGTCGTCGGGCGCCATTGCGTCATCGTTGCTCAAAGCGGCATTTCCGGCTCCTCCGAGCTGGGGGATTTCGTCGTCGTCGGGGGCCACGCCGGCATCGCCGGCCACCTCAAGATTGGCACCGGGGCGCAGATCGCGGGCGCCTGTCACCCGACCAAGGACGTCGCGCCGGGCGCCAGGGTCGGCGGCACGCCGGGCCGTCCGTTAACCCAATGGGCACGGGAAACCGCCTTGCTTGCGCGCCTGGTCAAGCGCGGCGACAAGGATGGTGCCCACGAGGCCTAGTAAAGGGTATGTGTCGGGCGGCGGAGCGCCGGCAGGTAGAAGGTCGAAGAAACATGAACGACATGGGTGAACCCAAAGCGAAGTCGGCGCTGGCCACGGCGGACATCATCCGCGTCCTCAAGCTGCTGCCGCACCGCTATCCGTTCCTGATGCTCGACCGCATCTATGACATGGACGGCGACAAGAGCTGCGTCGGCGTCAAGAACGTCACCATCAACGAGCCGTTCTTCCAGGGCCACTTCCCGCAGTTTCCGGTGATGCCCGGCGTGCTCATCATCGAAGGCCTGGCGCAGACCGCCGGCGCGCTGTGCGTGCACAGCCTCGGCGAGGACTACAAGGCCGAGCTCGTCTACTTCATGGCCATCGACCGCGCCAAGTTCCGCAAGCCGGTGCTGCCCGGCGATCAGCTCGAATATCACGTGCGCAAGATCCGCAACCGCGGCCGCGTCTGGCGCTTCTACGGCGAAGCCAAGGTCGACGGTAAGATCGCCGCCGAGGCCGAGGTCAGCGCCATGCTCGCCGACACGTCCGAGGCCCGCGCGTTTGCGGCAGGCAAGCATGGGTGAGATGGGCACGCACCCGACGGCAGTCATCGAGGCGGGTGCCAAGCTCGGCGCGGGGGTCAAGATCGGACCCTACTGCGTCGTCGGCCCCGACGTGACGCTCGGCGACGGCGTCGAGCTGCTGAGCCACGTCGTCGTCACCGGCCGCACCACCGTCGGCGCGCGCACGCGCATCTTTCCGTTCGCGTCCATCGGCCACCAGCCGCAAGATCTCAAGTATCACGGCGAGCCTTCGACGCTGACCGTCGGGACCGACTGCATGATCCGCGAAGGCGTGACGCTCAATCCGGGCACCGAAGGCGGCGGCATGTCGACGACGGTCGGCAACGGTTGCGCCTTCCTCGCCAACTCGCATGTCGGGCACGACTGCCACGTCGGCGACAGCGTCATCTTCTCCAACAACGTCATGCTGGCCGGTCACTGCACGGTCGGCGATTTCGCCATCATCGGTGGCGGCGCGGCGGTGATCCAGTTCGCCCGCGTCGGTGCCCATTCGTTTCTCGGCGGCATGTCGGGCCTGGAGAACGACCTCATTCCCTACGGCATGGCGCTGGGCAACCGGGCGCATCTGTCGGGTCTCAACATCGTGGGCCTGCAGCGGCGCGGCTTCTCGCGCGCCGACATCCACGATCTGCGCCGCGCCTACCGCCTACTGTTTGCCGCCGAAGGCACGCTCGCCGAGCGCACCGAGGACGTCGCGCAGGAATTCTCCCACCAGCCCATCGTGCAGGAAATCCTGGCGTTCATCCGCCTGGGCGGCAAGCGCAGTCTGTGCACGCCGAAAGAAGCGGCCGAGGCTTGAGGCAGTGTGATGATTGAGAAGTCCGCCACATCCGTTGCGGCTAGGTCGAGAAGCGGACTTCTCGGTCTGAATCACACTGCTAATTCGAATCCTCTGGTGTCCTTCAGATCGCGAAATTCGTTCGACACTTGCGGCATAGGACGACGAATTTCGCGATCAGGACACTAGTATGTCAGCCAACCCGCGCGTCGTCGGCATTGTGGCAGGCGGCGGCAGCCTGCCGCGCGAGATCGCCG
>JBDTOR010000057.1:0-13930 GCA_039933175.1 Hyphomicrobium sp.
TCGTCAGGATGAGGCCGCCGAACAGGATGAGAACGAGGCCGAGGGCAAGCAGCCATCCCCAGCTCTGATGCAGCTTCGAACGCAGGCCTGTCGTCTCGGTCATCGGTCGGCTCCGTAGCGGCATTCTCGCAGCGCCGGACTAGCACGCCATCTGCCTATTTTTTGCTAACTGGCCGAGCGGCGAGAACCTTCCGCGCCGCTGCGGCGCCGGCCAGAATGGCACCCGTATAACCGCCGCTGCCTCCATAGGCGGAGGCCAGAAACAGCCCGTCGATCGGCGTCTTGGCTGATCGGCCAGTACCCTTCCAGATCGGCCCCGCGGGCGGCAGGGGGGCGAAGCCGTACACGGCGCCGCCCGGGGCGTTGAGGTAGGTTTTGATCGAGTTCGCCGTGCTGATGACGGATGTGGCTACGCTCGCAGCAAATCCCGGAAACACGCGATCGAGCGCCGAACTGATGGCCGCCTGCCAGAGACCGCGCTTTTGCTCATAGGATGATGCGTCCAAGCCTTGCCAATTGGCCAGTCTGTCTGCGCCGACAACCGATACGGGGAACGGCGGCCCGCCGAGGCCGCTGTCTATAGCGGAATAGTTGACGACGGCGATTGGCGGCAGCGCTTCGCCGGGTGACCCCGCCAGGATTGCGGCGCCGCGCCGGTAGTCGGCAAGCCTCGTCATCCACTCCGGCAGCAGCATCGTTGAGTAGGCGCTGAGACCGAACTCGGCTGGCCGCCGCGATAGGCCGAAAGTCGCAGAGAACAGCGATATCGATAAAGGATGCTCGGCGTAGGGTGCGAAGAAGGCCCGTCGCGCACGTTGCGGCAGCATGTTCGCTACGCAAGTTGGAGCGGCGTTGCTGACGACGATAGGTGCGCGAGCCTCGACGCGGTCGCCGCCGTCTTTGCCCTCATGCACCACCCCGACCGGAAGGCCGTTGCCATCGAGCAGAATCTCCGTCACGTGGCGGCGGAGCAAAAGTTCGCCGCCTGCCGCCTTCAGCGCTCGTGCAAGCGCATTGCTCAGCCGCTGTGAGCCGCCTTGAATGTAGCGGCCGCCCGACGCGATGTAGCCGCCCTGCGCGACGGCAAACAGAACCCACCACAGTGCATCGGGATCATCGTGCCAATAGAGCATGTTCGCAGCGAGCGCACACTTGGCACCCTCGTCATCGGCGAATGCTCTCTGCAGCCGTTCGGAGAGCGAGCGGCGCCATCCGCTCACTGCCGGGCCCAGCTTCAGGACGGCCGAGAGCCCCGCCAATGGATTGTCGAAGGCGGCGCGGCCTTTGCTCAGAATGCCGAGCCCAGTGGTGATGCGCTCCATATCGGAGAGCACATCGGCAATGCCGCCGCGTAGCGAGGGAAAGCGCTCGGTGAGTGCCGCGCGCGCATCGGCAAACCCCTGCGGCAGGACGAACGCTGGGCCGAGCGGCCCCCCCCCGTGCCTCGTAAACGCAGCCCGTGGGTACCCAGGCGACTTTGTCGAGCACACCCAGCCCCTTGAGAATGGCGTGCTTGGGATCGATGGGATCTTCCGGGTTTGCGGTTTCGTGCAGCGAGGCCTCGACGACGAGATCGCCGGCTTTGTAGGTCGAGGCGGCGCCACCAACGCCGTAGTTGCGCTCGATGAGCAGCGTGCTGCGTCCGGCTTTGGCGAGCATCGCTGCTGCGGTAAGGCCGCCGAGGCCCGCGCCAATGACGATGGCGTCGTAGCGAAGGCTCATGTTTGTGCTTTCGGACCAGAGTGCAGACTACGCCGGCTTGCTTAGTCCAGGTGCGCGCCCGTTAACAGTCCGGAATACGATGCCCTTGTTTAGCGCGCTCAGCCCGTCGCCGCGGCCTTGGGCGCACGCTCGGCAATGAATTGCGTCATTTGTTCCACCGTCAGCGGCCGCGAGAACAGAAAGCCCTGCAACTGGTGGCAGCCGGAGCCCTGCAGCCAGCGCTGCTGCGCGTCCGTCTCGACGCCCTCGGCAACGATGGTGAGATTGAGGTCCTGCCCGAGGCGAATAATGGACGCAAGAATGACCGAGCTTTCCTGCGGCGCGCCGGCGCCGTCGATAAAGCTGCGATCGATCTTCAGTTTGTCGAAGCCGAAGCGGCGCAGGTACTGCAGGCTCGAGTAGCCGGTGCCGAAATCGTCGAGCGCAACCTTGACGCCGAGGCTCTGCAGTCCGCGCATCTGCTCGTTGGCGCGCTTTTCGTCGGCAAGCAGCACGCTCTCGGTGATCTCGATCTCCAACCGGTTGGCGGGGAAGCGGCTCTCGCGCAGCACGTCACGTACCACCTCGACGACGTCGCCGTGATGAATCTGCGAAGCCGAGACGTTGACGGCTACGCTGATGTCCGGCCAAGCCCTGCCGTCCTCGACCGCGCGGCGCAGCACGAGCACGCCGATGTCTGGGATGAGGCCGGTCTCCTCGGCGAGCGGGATGAAAATTTCCGGGGACACCGTACCGAGCGCGTCATCCCTCCAGCGCGCCAGGGCTTCGACGCCGAGCACCTGCGTGCCGCTCGGATCCATTAGCGGCTGGTAGGCGACGTCGATATTGCCTTCGGCCACCGCTGTCCGCAGCGCCTGTTCGAGCGCCCGGCGATAGCTGACCTCGCTATCCATTTCGGGCGCAAAGGCAGCCGCCGTTCCTCCTCCCGCGGCCTTGGCCTTGTCGACGGCCAAGTCGGCGCGACGCAGGAGTTCGTCGCCCGCGTCGCCGTCGCGGGGCGCGATGGCGAAGCCCACCGAGGCGCCGGCGAACACGCGCGTGCCGTCAATATCGACAGGTTCGGCGAGTGTGGCGATCACGTCCGCCGCCAGCTCTGCTGCACTGTCGGTACGAAGCCCGGGGATTAGTATGATAAAATTATCCCCGTGCGGTCGAGCCAGGAGCGTTGCAGCAGGCAGCAACCTCTGGAGCCGCTTGGCAGTGGCGTTCAGCACGGCATCACCGACGCCATGACCGAATGCGTCGTTGATGCCTTTGAACTGGTCGATGTTGACTGAAAGTATGCCGAGGGTGGCACCCTTTGCCTTTGCTTGGGCGAGCGACCGTGTAAAGGCCTCTTGTAGGCCAAACCGGTTCGGTAGTCCGGTAAGCGGGTCCGTGCGCGCCGCCAAAGTTGCGAACTCTTCGCTCTGCACCAGCCGTTTCGCCTGCCGCTTGCCCCACAGGATAAGCAGGTAGGTCAGCGCCATGACCAGCAGGAGCGCGACGCCGAGCCCTGGCGCCACCCGCCGGATGAACTCCAGGCCGGGGCGGCTCTTGCGCCAGGACAGCAGCCCGACGGGTGTGCCGTTGACGGATTTCACTCCTTCGCTCACGTCGCTTGAAGGCGTCCCTTGCGCCGTCCACGCCATATCCCGAAAGCCGAAGTTGTCACCGAGCCGCTTGGTGAATGTCTTGTCTAGGTCTTCAACGGCCACGAGCAGCATCGGCTTGCCTGTCACGGCCGCGTCATAGCCGCGGTCGGGGAGGATGCTCGAGACGACAACGGTTGCCGGTCGGCCGCCTATGGCCCTGACGTCGGCTACGGCACGATGCAATGCGGACGTGCCGTTGCCGAGCGGCACTTCGGTCTCGACCACGTTGTAGGCGGGCAGATTGGTTTTGGCGTCGCGAACCGCTTTGATGAGATCTCGCAGTCCGCCCGCCAAGGCTGAGAAATCGTTCTGCTGTGCTGGGTCCGAAGCCACAAAGCCGAACACCGGCGTATTGTCGGATGCCAGCACATAGATGCGATCGTAACCCAGCAGCTGCGTCAGATAGCTGCCGTAGAACGTTTGCATCCATGCCGTGTCGCGCGCGCGCGTGCGCTCGTACGATTCCGTCCACACCGTCTGCACGCGCAGTTCGCGCGCCAGCGCCAGCCCGTGCTGATCGAGCGCGTGCTCGATCGTCTCGCGCTGACGCGTGAGCGCGATGGTATCGGCCTCGCGTGCGCCGATCACCAGCGATGCGATCACGACCGCAAAGGACGCAGCTGCGAGAGCTACTATCGGCAATGTCACAAACGCGGTTGCACGCCTCTGCAATCAGCCACCCTCCGGGCACGCCATGGCACACCGTTCAACGCACTGAACAGGTGTTTTTTTCCAATAGGGCACTGAATAAGCAGTGATTTCTGAGGAAATGTGTGCCGACGCGGTGAGCACTTCGTTAACAAAGCGCCGAAGTCGCCTCCAAACGGCACAACTTCAGGTGGAGCAGCACTGTAGGGGGCGCCGCCGGTGATGGCCGGTCAGGGGCGCCAGCGCTCCTTCGGCTCCGCAGCATCGGCGGCATCCTGCTTGCGGCCGCGGCCGATCTCGCGGCCGAGCGCATATAGCGCGTCCTTGACGCCCTGGCCCGAGACAGCGGACAGGATCAGCGGGTTCTTCTTCGCCGCCTTCTTAAGTGCCTCGGCACGCTCTTCAAGCGTCGCGGCGTCGATCGCATCGCACTTCGACAGCGCGACGATCTCCTTCTTCTTGTCGAGCCCTTCGCCGTAAAGCTTCAGCTCGCGCCGCACCGTGCGATAGGCGCCGGCGACGTCCTCTTCCGTCGCGTCGACGAGATGCAAGAGAACCTTGGTGCGCTCGACGTGGCCGAGAAAGCGCGTGCCTATGCCGGCGCCTTCGCTGGCGCCTTCGATCAGGCCCGGAATGTCGGCGAGCACGAAGTCGACGTCGCCGGCGCGCACCACGCCGAGGTTCGGATGCAGGGTCGTGAACGGATAGGCGGCGATTTTCGGCTTCGCCGCGCTCACGGCGGCAAGGAATGTCGACTTGCCGGCATTGGGCAATCCGACGACGCCTGCGTCGGCGATCAGCTTCAGCCGCAGCCAGATGGTCAGCTCCTCGGCCGGCAGGCCGGGGTTGGCGCGGCGCGGCGCCTGGTTGGTCGACGACTTGAAATGCGCGTTGCCAAAGCCGCCGTTGCCGCCCTTGGCGAGCAGCGCGCGATCTCCGACATTCGCCAGATCGGCGAGCAACGTCTCCTGGTCCTCGGCATAGATCTGCGTGCCCGGCGGCACCTTGATGATGCAGTCGTCGCCGTTGGCGCCCGCGCGGTTTTTACCCGCGCCGTTACCGCCCTTCTGAGCCTTGAAGTGTTGCTGGTAGCGGTAGTCGATCAGCGTGTTGAGATTGTCGACGCAGACCGCCAGCACGTCACCGCCGCGGCCGCCGTCGCCGCCATCAGGACCGCCGTACTCGATGAACTTCTCGCGCCGGAAGCTGAGCGAGCCGTTACCGCCCGCGCCCGACATGATGTAGATCTTTGCTTGGTCGAGAAACTTCATCGTGCCGGCCTCCGCCAGCCGGCGAGCCAAGGCCGCCGGCGCGTGTATCTTACAGTCGGCACCTCGCTTTGGCGCGCCTCGCACCACTGCGCGCCGGTGCCGACGCGGCGAAAGCCTAATTTTTTGATGACGCGAGCCGACGCCGGATTGTCGATGAAGTGCCCGCAGGTCAGCTGTTTGAAGCCGACGACATCGTAACAGTGGTGCATCAGCGTGCGGGCCGCCTCGGTGGCGTAGCCGTTGCCCCACCAAGGCTTGCCGATCCAGTAGCCGATCTCCGCCTGTCCAATGAGGTTGGCGATATAGCCGACGGCGCCGATCAACTCGCCGTCGCGTTCCACCGCGCGCACGAACTCGTCGTCGCCGAGCGAGGCGATCCACTGATCGGCGTCGATCAGCGAATAAGGGTGTGGAATACGGCTCGTCATGCGCGCAACGTCCCACTCGCCGGCGAACACGGCGACACGGCCCGCGTCGCGGGCGTGGATCGGACGATACGTCAAACGCTGCGAGCGCATGTGCTTCGCGCTCCGACTAATGCGCCGGCACGCGGCCGACTGGTGGACATGAAAAAGGGGGACGCCGCAACATCCCCCTTAGAAAAACTTTGGCGGGTCGCCGCCCAGCGTTATTCGGAGGCCGGGGTCTCGCCATCGCGCACCGACACGTAGACGCGTCCATTGCGCTTGGTGTTGAACTCAACGGCGCCCTCGACCACGGCGAAGATGGTGTGGTCGGTGCCCATGCCAACGCCGGTACCCGGGTGCCACTGCGTGCCGCGCTGGCGGACAAGGATGTTGCCGGGGATGACGTGCTCGCCGCCGTAGCGCTTCACGCCGAGACGCTTGGAATGCGAGTCGCGGCCGTTGCGAGTTGAGCCGCCAGCTTTCTTTTGTGCCATCGTTCAGTTCCTTTGAAAGTTCGGGCGGCCGCTTAGGCGCCGACGATGCTGGTGATGCGGACCTTGACGAGATCCTGGCGATGGCCGCGCTTGCGGCGCGAATTCTTGCGGCGGCGCTTCTTGAAGGAAATTACCTTCGGGCCGCGCGTCGTCTCCACGAACTCCCCGACGACCTTGGCGCCGGAGATGAGAGGGCTGCCGAATTTGGGGGTGTCGCCGCCGATCATAAGGACTTCGGCGAATTCGACCTTGGAACCGGCGTCGCCGGCGATCTTCTCGATGGTGATGACGTCGTCAGCAGCAACACGGTACTGCTTGCCGCCCGTCTTTATGACAGCGTACATGGCTATTCCTTCAACGTTATCCGCGCCCTATGGCGCCGCAGTTACCTGCGGACTTTAGAGGTCGCCTCTAGGGCGGCCGAGCCTCGGGCAGCGCATTGCGCGCCCCGGTTGAAGGGGCACGAGAGGGCCGGTTTATCGTCGAACGTCAAAAAAATGTCAATCCGAACCGAGGTTTTACGGGGCCAGCACGGCTCTTGGCGCCCTGAACAGCCATAATCCGGCCCCGCTGCCCCGAAATTGCCGCTAGCAAATACGAAAGGCTACACGTCTGATTAAGCGGGACGACGGCGGCCGACCGTGCTAGCCGTGTCACGCCTAGTAACTCAAAGGAGAGGGCTTCTCGTGGCTCAAGGAACTGTGAAGTGGTTTAATTCGCAAAAAGGCTTCGGCTTCATTCAGCCGGACGGCGGCGGGAATGACGTGTTCGTGCACATCAGCGCTGTAGAGCGCGCTGGGCTCAGCACGCTCAATGAAAATCAGAAGGTGTCGTTCGAGACCGAGACTGGCCGCAATGGCAAGGCGTCGGCCGTGAACTTGAAGGTCCTCTAATCGGGAACCTCGGTCGCTGAAGCCCCGCGCGTAGAATTAACTAGCGCGGCGCTCATGCACCCCCTCGACAACATCCCCGTCCACAATGTCGGCCCGCGGTTCCCACTCGAGACGCTTGTGCTCGAGTTGGGACGCGCCAACGCTCTGATCGACGGGGCTACGGGGCGCGTACCGCGGGCCGCATTGCGCGTGCTCGATGCGGTCTCGCGCCGCTGGCTGGCCAAACAAGATAGCGTCCATCTCGACGAGATCGACGCTATCGCCGACCGTCTCGGCCGGCCCGGCGCCTACTTTCTCTCCATCAACTACGAATGGGGCTGCACCTGCCGCGTCGGCCCCTCGCCCGACGGCAACAGCGCACGTCTCGTGCGTGTGCTCGACTGGGTGACGGATGGCCTCGGCCGCTACGTCATCGCCGCGCGCGTCGCCGGCGCGGCCGGTCCATTCGTGACGCTCACCTGGCCCGGCTACACCGGCGTGTTGCAGGCGATGGCGCCCGGGCGCTTCTCGGCCGCGCTCAATCAGGCGCCCATGCGCCGCCGGCTCGGGCACTTCCATCTCGATTGGCTCGCCAACCGCCGGCGCGTATGGAGCATGCCGCATCTCACACCGGCGCACCTGCTGCGCGAAGTGTTCGAGACGGCGATGAGTTTCGAGGATGCCAAGCGCATGCTTGCCGAACGGCCGATCTCCTCGCCCAGCATTTTCTCGCTCGCCGGCATCAAGCCGAACGAGACGGCGGTGATCGAGCGCACCGAGACCGAGGCGCGGGTGCACGAGGGCGGCAACACCGCCGCCAATCACTGGCAGGCCCCCGGCTGGTCGGGGCACGCGCGGGGCAGCGACAGTGCCGGACGGGCGCGGCAGATGCATAGCGCCTCGACCGCGCTCGACCCGAGCTTTCCGTGGCTGACGCGGCCGATCCTCAACTGGAATACGCGGCTCGCCATGGTGGCGGACGCACGCGAAGGTCGCCTCGTAGCGCGGGGCTACGAGACGACCGGTCCGGCGACAGCGCCGCTCGAGTTGACGGCCTGAGCGGCGCGCCGCCTTAGCGCGTGAGAACTTCCTTGGTTACGTCGAGCGCGTGCTTGATCTCCTCGGGCGTGAACTCGCAAGTGAGGAAGAAGCGCAGCCGCGCCGCGTTCACCGGCACGCCCGGCGACATGATCAGCGAGGTGTTGATGCCGCGCGCGAGAACTTGCGAAACGGCCTTCGCCGCGCGCGTGGTAGCGCCGACCATCACCGGCAGCATGCCGATGCCGATCGAGCGGCCGGTGTCGAGACCGCGCGCCTTGGCTTCGCGCAGGAACAGCGCGCCGTTGCTGTGCAGGCGGGCGACGCGGAAGGGTTCGCGCTTGATGACGCGCAACGCAGCAAGTGCCGCAGCGGTCATGCTAGGCGGCAAGCCGACCGAGAACACGAAGCCGGGGGCCGAGTAACGCAGGGCGTCGATCAGCTCCTGATTGCCGGCGATGTAGCCGCCGCATGCGGCATATGCCTTGCTGAGCGTGCCCATCCAGATGTCGACCTTGTCGCCGGGAACGCCCGTATGCTCGGCGAGGCCGGCACCGGTCTTGCCGAGCACGCCGCAGCCATGCGCGTCGTCGACCATCAGCCAGGCGCCGTAACGCTCCTTGATCTCGACGACACGTGCCAGATCCGGCACGTCGCCTTCGGTGGAATAGAGACCCTCGATGACGACGAGCGCATTTTTGTACTTGGCGCGCTGATCGCGCAGGATCATCTCCAGCGCCTCGAGGTTGTTGTGCTTGTAGGTGAGCGTCTTGGCGCCCGACAGGCGCATGCCGACGACGGCGCTGTTGTGCACGAACTCGTCGTGCACGATGAGATCGTCGGGGCCCATGATGGTGCCGATGGTCGAGACGTTCGCCGCGTGACCGCTGACGAACACGAGCGAGGCTTGGACGCCGATGGTCTTGGCGATTTCCTGCTCCAGCTCGCGGTGCAAGGGCGTGTCGCCCGAGACCATGCGCGAAGCGGAGATCGAGGTGCCGTAGGTATCGATGGCGGCCTTGGACGCCTCGATCAGATCGGGATGTTGGCTGAGACCGAGGTAGTCACACCAGGCGAAGTTGAGAACGGGCTTGCCGTCGATCGACGTCTTGCGGCCCACGGGGCCCTCAGTCGAGCGGAAAAACGGGTTCTCGATGCCGAGCAGCTTGCCGAGGTTCTGGTGGTACGAGATCGACTTGTATTCCGGCAGCGACGAAAAGGGAGCGGCGACGAGGTCGCGATCCAGCTTGGCGCGCAGCTTGTTCAACGTCTGTGGCATGATGTTCATGGCAGTCTCTCCCTTTGGCGATGCGCGGCCGGCTGCCGGCCCGCTGTGTGGTTAAAATCTCGAATAGACACCGAGGTGAAAGTCGAAGCCGCCGGTCCACTCGGCGTCGCTATCGCCGTGGATCTCGGGAGCGGGGGCGCCTAGCGCCGATTGATTGTCGAAGGTCGCGATCACGCCGAAGCGATCCTCGCGCGGAAGGCCACCGAACGGATGTCCGGGGAACGGCGCCTGCTCTTCCGAAGCGTGGGCGGCGTAGGGGGAAACACTCATGACACCTCTCCTTGTGGCGTTCCGCGCTCGTGGAGCGCTGCGAACTGGAGAGGGTTTTAGGAGATGGACGGGGGGCCGCGCTGTTCCGGCCGGAACACGGCGGCGGGCGAGATCAAAATTCTCGCCCGCTTCTTGTGTCGCCGCGTCAGGTGGCGGCGCGCTTGTGTCCGGACCAGTCGACGTGCAGCGTCGAGAACATGACGACCGCCAGCATCACGAAGCCCGCGATGGCGCCGGCGAGCAGCGCGTAGTCTTCCATTTGCAGGATCAGGTAAAGAAGCCCGTAGAGGACGAAGAACACGCCGGCCATGACGAGCCCCTTGTTAACGCTGCCCTGCACACGCCCGACGTAAAGCGACAGCATTCCGCCCGTGGCGAGCGCGGCGATGAGGTAGGCCCACAGGAATCCGATCTGCTCGGCCAGCGACAGCAGCAGAACGTAGAAGAAGGTCATCGTCAGTCCGACGAACAGGTACTGCACCGGATGCACCTGGCGCGTTGAGCGGATCTCCAGCAGGAATACCGCCATGAACGCCGTGGCGAGGAACATCGTGGCGTATTTCGCCGCGCGGCTGACGAGTTGATAGAAATCGACCGGCACGATGAAGCGCACGCCGAACGCATAGGGAGACATGCGTTCCAGATCCTGATCGCTGAGACTCCAGGATTGCGGCACGCTGCGCGCCAGGTGCGGGATCTGCCAGCGGGCCGAGAACGACGCCGGCTCGATGGTGCGGTCGTTGGGTAGGAAGGCGCCCATGAAGCTCGGATCGCTCCAATCGGATCTGAGATCGACCGTCGTCTGCTGGGCGACTGGTGCGAAGGTCAGCTCGGACGAGCCGTTCAGCGTCAGCTGGAATTTGAAGTCGAAGGCGTTGAGACCGGCCGGCGCCGCATCAGGCGACGCCGCAGTGGGGGCCGCACCGGGCACAGCGAAGAGTTTCGCCGCCGAGGCGAGGCGTACGTGGATGCCGCCGCCGCGGATGGACGGCACGCCGATACTCGGCTCGAACGACAGCGTCTCGTTGCCGTCGACGCTGAGAGAGGCCGCCTCCTTCAGGCCGGACACATCACTCACCGCCACGGCCAACACCGCATCGCGCCAGCGCACCGACTGCGTGTCGGCGGCGACCTCGGCGATATCGGGGGCCGCGAAACTACCCTCGAAATCGAGCAGGCTGGTGTAGACCGCGACGTCGTAGATGGACCGGTGCAGCACCTTCGTCGTCGCCTTGCCGCCGATCTTCAGTGACTTGGGCAGGAACACGGCGCGCTTCTCGACGATCTCCTCGATGCGCTTGTCGCCATCCGTCGTCACCCGCTTGACGGTGTACGGCACGATGAGCAGCGGGCCGTCGATGTATTGGGAGCCGCCCCATTCCTGGGCCACGGTTTGGCGGACTTCGGCGGCGCGCTGCTCGCGCTCGCCGATCAGCCCCCACACGATGAGCAGCGGGATGCCGAGCACCAGGATCAGGCCGCAAATGAGGAAGAATTTAAAGGCGGGGCTGCCGATCAGGCGCCCGAGGGCAGCGGTAAGGCTTTCCACTATCGGTCTCCACAGCGAGCAATATCGCCGTGAGGGAAGGGGAAGGCGGTGGCGCGAACAAGACAGCAAACGGCGGAATGCCGGATAATCCCGCCGGCTATCTCCGCCGTCGCACCGTCAGCCCGTTGCCGCCTGCGGAGCCGGAAGCCTCTCGTCGGCCAGCACCTTGAAGGTCTTCAGGGTGTGCGCGCCGAAGGTGTTGATCAGCGGCACGTCGGTGGCGTCACGTCCGCGCGCGACGACGATGCGCCCAATGCGCCGCTTGTTGTGGCGGGCGTCGAACGTGAACCAGCGGTTCTCGAGGTAAACCTCGACCCAGGCGCTGAAGTCCATGGGCGCGGGATCCTTCGGCACGCCGATGTCGCCGAGGTACCCGTTGACGTAGCGCGCCGGAATGTTGAGGCAGCGGCACAGCGCAATCATCAGATGCGCGAAGTCGCGGCACACGCCCTTGCGCTCCTGGTAGGCCTCCAAGGCGGTGCGCGTCGACCGGGCGTGCTCATAGCCGAAGGTGAGATGATTGTGCACGAAGTCGCACACCGCCTGTACGCGCGTCCAGCCGGGCTGCATGCCGCCGAACAGATCCCAGGCAACCTGTCCTAGGCGGTCCGTCTCGCAATAGCGGCTGCCGAGCAGGAAGCCGAGCAGGTAGTGCGGCAGCATTTCGACCGGCACTTCGCGGGCGTTCGGCGCGAACTCGTCGGGCTTACCGCTGTCGAGGATGGTGCCCTCGAGCCGCAAGCTGATTTCTCCGGGAGGCACCATCAGGCGGCGGCACTGATTGCCAAAGCCGTCGAGGTACATCATCGCGGGAGTCTGCGGCAGTGTCTGGAAGGGGGCTTCGGAGCTGATGTCCTGGCGCCGCTCGGGGTGGACGTCGAGCAGGCAGATCAGTGGGGTGGCTCTAGGGACCGAGATACCGATCTCATAGCCGTAGTTGATGAGCATGTGTGGAATTCCTCTTGGCGCAGATAGAAACGCGCTCACGTCAGCGCGGTTCCGTCCTCAGTTCGGCGCAGCGACGGCTAGGTCACTGTCCGTGCGCGAAAAATTCGCAATGCATCGAGGCCCGAGCGTAGCACCACTCCGAACTCGGCGAAATCTTCAACAGCGCAGTTGCCGCTCAGCTTCGCGGCTAAATGCTGCCTAAAATCGCGGCAGTCGCACTTGACAGCACGCTCTGTCTGTCGCAAATTTCTGTCATGACAGAAACGAACGTACAGACCGATCAGCTTTCCGGCCCCGTGGAGCGCTTCGTCCTGCACTGGGGCGAAATGGGCACCGCGTGGGGCGTCAACCGCTCCGTGGCGCAGATCCACGCGCTGCTCTACCTCAGCGATGTCCCGCTCACCGCCGAGGATATCGCCGATCGCCTCGGTATGGCGCGCTCCAATGTGTCGACCAGCCTGCGCGAGCTGCTGGGCTGGAACCTCATCCGCCGCGTGCATGCGATGGGCGACCGGCGCGACTACTACGAGGCGGAAGCCGACATGTTCGAGATGGTCCAGCGCATCGCCATGGGCCGCAAGGCGCGCGAGATCGATCCGGCGCTCGCCGTTTTGCGCAGCTGTCTCGCCGACGCCAAGGCCGATGCCGCGGTGTCGCCGAGCGTGCGCAAGCGGCTGGCTGCCATGCTCGACTTTACCGAGACCGTCGACCGCAGTTTCGGCGAGATCATGCGGCTGCCGGCGCCGACGCTGATGGGCCTCATCCGGATGGGCGGCGCCATTGCGCGCTTTGCCGGACGCAAGAGCAACAAGAAGCCGCGCGGAACGCGGCAGCCATGAACGGGGGAGCGTGCCGTGTCAGCCCTTGAGATCAGCAAGCCCGCAGACGATGCCGCCGGCGAGTGGGATCGCCTGCCGGCACCGGCGCCCGCATCTGCGGGCCCGCCCTCGGTCGGCGATTTGCGCTTTCGCACACTTGTGGGTGAGGCGGCATGGGCCGAGCTGCCGGAGGCCGTGCGCCGCCGCTTCTCCAAATGCCTCGCCCCGGACGAGACGCTGATCTATCGCGGCGATGTCGTTACAACGCAGCTGTCGCGCGCCGGTCGCCTGCTGTCCTTCCTTGCCCGCGCCATCGGCTCGCCGCTGCCGTTGACCAACGGCGCCACCGGTCCGGCTCTGGTTGTCGTCACGGAGGACGCGCGCCTCGGCGGGCAGACCTGGCTGCGCATCTATTCCCGCCCCGGCCGTTTCCCGCAGGCGATCCATTCCGCCAAGCGTTTCCGCGGGCCCACCGGCTTGGAGGAATACGTAGGGTTCGGCATCGGCATGTCGCTGCGCGTTACCGTCGAAGGCGGCGCGCTGTTCTTTCGCTCGGCGGCCTACTTCATCGAGCTCGGGCGTGTACGCCTGCCGTTGCCGCGGCTGCTGCACCCCGGCGCCATGCAGATCGTGCACCGGGATGAGGGGATGGGCAGCTTCGCTTTCAGCCTCGACCTGACGCACCCGCTGCTTGGTCGGCTCGTGCATCAGCTCGCCATATTCCGCGACGCCTGATCAGTTGGCGGCGAGCTCGCATGCCGGCTCGCCTCCGGCGCGGCGGGCGGCTATGATGCGTCCATGACGCGACGCACCGTACGTCTGATCTGGGGTCTGACCGGCCTGTGCCTCATCGCCGGCGTGGCGGCGAGCGCCGCAATCTGGCTTGGCGCACCCGACCAGCCATGGCAGCGCGCCCTACAGGAGCTGTCGACGCTGCTCGACGTCGTGGCGCTGCTCCTGTGGATGGGCAT
>JBDTOR010000058.1:0-13885 GCA_039933175.1 Hyphomicrobium sp.
ACCGGCTCGAAACCGCGGCCGGCGAGCGCGGCAAATTTCTCCGGCACCAGCGGCGGACGGTACGTGGTCGTGCCGATGGACTCGATCGACTTGTTCGTCGCGCGCGCCACGATGCGGATGGTGTTGAGATTGGCGTGGCGCCCCTGGCTCGGCCCGAAGCCGACGGTCGAATAGCGCTTCACCAGCTGGATGTCGTCGTAGCCGTCCCTCACCGTGTTGACGATGTCCTTCGACTGGAGGTCCTCATCGAAGTCGATGAAATCGAAGCCCTTGGCGCCGAAGATTGGATAGGGGTGGTTGACCAGCTTGGCCGAGGGGTCGGCGACGACATCGCTGCGCAGCTCCGCGGGGCGCTCGAGCACACGCGCCGCAGCGGCCGCGCCGGCATGCCTGCTGTCACCGATTACCGCAGCCTGCGACCACACGCCGGCCGCCGCACCGGCCAGCGAGATGCCGCCGGGCAGATCGGTGGCGCGATGCATGTTGGTGGCCGGATCGAAGACGACCTTGGCCCCGGCATGGCTGGCGAGATTGAGCGAGGGCGAGAAGCCGACGCTCATCAGGACGAGGTCGCAATCGATCCATTCGCGGTCGCGCGCCGCCTGGCCCTCGCCGGTGATGCGCGCCACGCCGACCGAGGACACGCGCTTGCGGCCTTTGCTATCGACCAGCGTGGCGCCGGGAATGATGCGCACGCCGCGCGCCTTTACCGCCTCGACCGAGGCGCTATCGGCCGTTGCGTTGAGATCGACGACGGCGGCGACGGAGATCCCCGCGTCGAGCAGATCGAGCGCCGCCTCGTAGCCGAAGCGGTTCGACGTGGCGACAACGGCGCGCGTGCCTGGCTTGACGCCGTAGAGCCGCATCAGCCGCTGCGCGGCGTCGGCGAACATGATGCCGGGGCGGTCGTTGTTGCGGAAGACGAGCGGCTGGTCGAAGGCGCCGGTGGCGATCACCATCTCCTTGCTGCGAATCTTGAAGAAGCGGTTGCCGCGCGTGGCCGATGCCCAGTTGTCGGCGAACATGCCGGTGATCGTGGTGCCGGTCATGATGCGCAGGTTGGGGATGGCGCGGGCGCGGTGCATCAGATCGGCGCGCCGGGCGACGACACTGGCGCGATCGCCGCCGTCGCGGCCGTAGAGCATGGAGCCGCCGAGCTGGGCGCCGTCGTCGATCAGCAGCGTGTCGGCGCCGGCTTCCGCCGCGGCGATGGCCGCCTCGAGGCCGGCGGGACCGGCGCCGATGACCAACACGTCGGCGAACAAATAAGCCTTGTCGTAGTATTTATGCGGTGCGCCAGGCTTCAGCTTGCCCAATCCCGCCATCATGCGGATGGGCCGCTCGAACAGATGCTGCCACACGCCGCGCGGCCAGTAGAACGTCTTGTAATAGAATCCCACGGGAAGCAGGCGGCTGAACAGCCCGATGCCGGCGTAGAGATCGTGGTCGAGTGGGCCGAGACGGTTGATCGATTCCACCGCCATGCCCTCGGTGATGGCATGCTGATCGGCCCGCACGTTCGGCTGCGCGCCCACCTGCACCATGGTGTTGGCGTCCTGGCCGGACATGGTCAGCACGCCGCGCGGGCGGTGATACTTGAAAGAGCGCGACAACAGCGTGCGCCCCTCCGCGTAGAGCGCCGAAGCGACGACGTCGCCCTCGAACCCGCTGTGCAGTTTGCCGTCGAACGTGAACGACAGCGGCCGCTTGCGATTGATCAGCAGCCCGTAATCCGCCCCCTCGAGGCGCCCCGCTCCCGCGCTCATGCTCCGCTCCCGCCCGCGTTGTTCCCCTGGCGCGCAAAGTAGGCGTCGACCGTCATCGTCTCGATGATGTTGTCAGTGATCGTGTTGCGGCGCGCGATGAACCAGGTGTTGGTCGGCGCGTGCAACCACCATTCGTAGATCTCGCCGGCGAGGTTCTGTTCGAGGAACAGGTACTCGGTCCATTGGTCGTCGGTGGAGGCGGCGTCGGGCATGGCCTTCACCTCGCCTCCCCACACGAACTCCGTGATGTTGCGCGGCCCGTTGATCGGGCACGTCAGGATTTTCATTGTGGATGTGTGTCCCGATTAGTGACCGACCGCAGCTGCGCCCTTTTCGCCGACGAGATCGAACGAGCGGAAGCGATCGAGCGCGAACGGCTTCAGCAGATCCGGCTGCTTGTCGGTGGCAATGCATTCGGCCATGCGCACGCCGCACACCGGCGTCGCCTTGAACCCCCACGTGCCCCACCCGGCGTCGATGTAGTAGTTCTGCACCGGCGTTAGCCCCATCACCGGGGAGAAATCCGGGGTCATGTCGGCCATGCCGGCCCACTGACGCAGCACCTTGAGCTCGCCCATGAACGGGAACAGCTCAAGCATGTGCGCCATCATGCTTTCCTTGAAGTCGAGCGTCGAGCGCGACGAGTACAGCCCGTAGGCATCCGTGGCCCCGCCCATCACCATCTCGCCGCGGGCCGACTGCGAAATGTAGACGTGCAGGGAGCCGGACACGACGATCTGGTCGAGGATCGGCTTCACCGGTTCGGACACGCACGCCTGCAGCGGAATGGTGCGGATCGGCAGCAGGAAGCCGGCCATGCGCGCCACTTCGCTCGAGGCGCCGGCCACGGCCTGCACGATCTTGCCGGCGCGAATGACGCCGCGGTTGGTCTCGACGCCGACGGCGCGGCCGTTCTCGATGATGATCTTGTTGACGCCCGTCTGCGTGTGCACTTCGACGCCGCGCTTGATGGCTTCCTTGGCGTAGCCCCAGGCGACCGCGTCGTGGCGCGCGATGGCACCGGGCGGATGATAGAGAGCGCCGATGATCGGATAACGCACATCATCGCCGATGTTGATGGTTGGGCACAGGCGTTTGATCTCATCCGGGCCGATGACCTCGGAATTGACGCCGAGGTGCTTATTGACCTCGGCCCGCCAGCGCGCCGTGCGCAGCGCCGCATCCGTGTGCGCCAGCGTGAAGTGGCCGCGCTCGGAATACATCATGTTGATGTCGAGGTCGTTCGACAGCCCGCGCCATAGCCCGACGGCCTCCTTGTAGAACTCGACGCCTTCCGGGGTGAGATAGTTGGCGCGGATAATCGTGGTGTTGCGCGCCGTGTTGCCGCCGGCGAGCCATCCCTTGTCCAGGACGCACACGTTCTTGATGCCGTGCTGCTCGGCCAGATAGTAGGCGATGGCCAAGCCATGCCCGCCAGCGCCGATGACGATCACGTCATAGGAGGACTTGAGTTCCGGGCTCCAGCGGAAGTGCGGTTCGTCCGGGTGCTCCTTGGCCAGCGCGTACTTCAGGAGGGCAAAAGGCATCGATCATCGTCCTCCCAGGCCGTACGGCGCGGCCCCAGGCGTGTCGCAAAGTCATTCCCAGAGTGCAAGAAAATTTCCGATCGTTCAAGTGCTCGAAGTATCACCATGATGCGGAATTAATAGGCTTGACTCTCGATTAGCACGTAAAATCCGGCCATCAGCAGCTTGACAACTTGCGTCAACCCGTCGCAGAATTTTCCGCATATAAAAATAGGTTGCCTCTAAGGCAACTTTGCTCGGGTGGAATGAAAGCTAGCCAAGGGGAGCTCAATGCAAAAGAGCACTAACGATTCACGCGTGCAATCCATGTACGCGGGGGATCGGCGATGGGCAGTCTTTGCCGTCGCCGCTCTCTGGGCGACCTACGGGTTCGTCTTCTGGAAGGTGCTGCCGCTCGTGGGCACGCCGGAGGTCATGTACGCCCTCGCCGTTTCCGGCGGCATCGTGCTCCTTTTCAACACGGCGTCCATCTTCGCGATGATCAGCCACTACTCCGGAGACAAGGACCACATCTACGGCCTCGACCTCCATTATCTCGATGCCCTGCGCGGCAAGGTTTGAGGGAGGAACACATGGCTAAGGCACCTTATCAACCGCCGGAGCAGTCGAAGCTAGGTCAGCTCATCGACTCGCTGTTCCTCCTCGTCCTCGTCGTCGCCAGCTTGTTCGCGCCGGTCTACTTCGGCCTCGCGGGCGGTGGCAAGACGGCGATCGAGTTTGCCGACAAGACGTGGGCCGGCATGGGGCAGAATGCGACGATGCAAGCCCAGTGGGAGAAGCTCGGCTACACGGCTGAGACTGCCCACGACATGATCGCCTCGCGCTTCGACTATTCCTTCAGCCTGCCGGCGCTCATCATCACGGCACTCGTGGTGATCGTCTACTTCGTATTCGTCTTCCGCCTCTCGGCGAAGGAATACAAAGACGTCATCGCCGAGCGGTTCGACCGGTAACGGAGAGCTTCAATGGAAAATCTGAGTAACTTCCAGCTGCTCGAATATGCAGCCTGGGGCATCTCCGCCGTTCTCGGCCTATGGATGCTGTTCGACATGATCCGCACCAACGCCAAATATAACGAACAGACGCTGCTTTCATCCAGAGAAGGCGAGATCGACGACGTGCTCGTCATCGATCCTCCGCACCAGGGGGGCCACCGGTGACTCAGACAACAGCAATCCACGGGGAGAAAGTCTCCCTCTTACGCGTGCTGGGACCGGGCCACGTCTGGGCGCTCGGCGTCGGCATCGTGCTCGTCGGCGAGTACATGGGCTGGAACTTCGCCGTCGGCAAAGGCGGCGCGCTCGCCGCCCTTATCGCCTGCTGGACAGCCGGCATGCTCTACACCTGCGTCGCCATGATCGACTCGGAGGTGACGTCCACGGTCGCCGCCGCCGGCGGTCAGTATGCGCAGGCCAAGCACATCGTCGGCCCACTCATGGCCTTCAATGTCGGCCTGTTCCTCGTCCTCGCCTACACCATGCTGGAAGCCGGTAACGCCATTACCGCCGGCTACCTCGTGCAGGCGGTGGGCGGCATGGCGGGCTTCGAGAACGTGCACGACAAGCCGTTTATCGTGCTCACCATCGTCGCGCTGGCGTGGCTCAACTACCGCGGTGTGTTCGCAACGCTCACCTTCAGCCTCATCGTCACCGCGATCGCCTGCTTCGCCATCGTCGTGCTGTTCGCGGCCGTTCGCCCGTGGACCGACGACGTTTTGAAGCCGGCGGAGTTGCTGACCGGATTGCCCTACGGCTGGCTCGGCGTCATCGCGGCGCTGCACTTCGGCCTGTGGTTCTACCTCGGCATCGAGGGCACCACGCAGGCGGCCGAAGAGGTTCGCTCGCCCGCGCGGGCGCTGCCTCTCGGCACGATGACCGGCATGATCACGCTGCTCGTGGCGGCGACGATGACCTGGTACATCTGCGTCGGCCTGATGCCGTGGGAATACTTGGGGCAGGCGATCACGCCGCTGTTCGACGCGGCGCGACTCACCGGCTCGCTGTGGTTGATGGTGTTCCTGTTCGTCGGCACCATCTTCTCGACGCTGGCCTCGGCCAACGGCTGCATCAACGATGCCTCGCGGGCCTGGTTCTCCATGGGCCGCGATCGCTATCTACCGGTGTGGTTCGGCGCCGTGCATCCGCAGTACCGCACGCCGTTCCGGTCGATCGTGTTCCTCGTTCCCGTCGCGCTCGTCTTCGCACTTGGCGCGCCGCTCGATCAGGTCATCACGTTCTCGATCCTGTCGGGACTACTCGGCTACACCTTCATGTCCTTCAACATGTGGATGTTCCGCAAGAAGTGGCCGCTAGGCACGATCAAGAGGGGTTATGTGCACCCCTTCCACCCGCTGCCGGCGATCGTGCTGTTCCTGCTCTGCGCGATCACCTACTTCGCGGTGTTCCTGGGCTACGGCACGCAGCTCGTGGCGATGATGGTGTTCTACATCGTCGTCTCGGCGTGGTTCGCCTTCCACCGCTACAAGTACGTGAAACGCGGCGACCAGTTCACCATGGCCTGGCCGCGGCCGGTCGGCTACTGACGATACACAAGCGTTGTGCCGCGGGCCCCGCAAGGTCCGCGGCACCTCCCCGGCGATCCCCGGCTGGCTCTGCGGGGATCGCCACCACATCTGCAAGTTACGCGTGAGCGATCACCCGATGTCCGTATCCCTCCTGCTCGCTGCCGGCTCCATCGCCGCCGTCACCTATGTCGGCATGCGCGACCACCGCGCCGCCAAGACGGCGCGCCGCGGCGTGCTTGACGACTGCGTCGGCGCCCTCGATCGCGCCCATATCACGCACGCCGCCGACAGTTTCCCGCGCCTCGCCGGCCACCATCAAAATCGCGAGGTTCGCGTCAATCTTCTTTGCGATACGATGACCATCCGCCGGCTGCCGCAGCTTTGGATGTCGACGACGCTTGTCGAGGCAAACGCCGGCCTGCCGGGATTCGACATCCTCGTGCGCCCCGCCGGCACCGAGTTCTATTCGCTAACCTCGCGCTTTGCGCATCGCCTCGAGACGCCGGTCGGCTTTCCCGACGAGGTGCTGATCCGCGGCGACGACGGTGCCGAGCCTCTGCTCGATGAACTGCGCGCGACGCTCGTCCGCATCCTGGCCGATCCGCGCGTCAAGGAAATCGCCGTCACCCCGCGCGGGCTGCGCATCGTCCGCCAGGCCGGCGAGGGCAAGCGCGGCGACTATCTGCTGCTGCGCCAGTCCGTCTTCGAGAGCGCCGCCGTCCCGCGGCGCGACCTCGCCGCCGTGCTCGAACAATTGCAGGCCATCCGCGCCATCACCGGTGCCTACGGCCGGGCACGCGCGGCATGAGCGGCAAGCGGCCACTCAACCCGTACCTCGTCCTCGCCCTCGCCGTCATCGCCCCGGGCGCCGGGCACGTCGCCATCGGTGTCCCCCAGCGCGGCTTCGGCTTTGCGTTTTTCTCGCTACTGCTGGCGCTGCTGTGCTGGCACACGACCACGCCGGAAACCTCTTTCATCGGACGTTCGGCGGGCGGTCTGTTCGTCTGGGCCCTGTCGATTCCGGACGCCTACCGCATCGCGCGCATCCGTTTTGAGGAATGGCGCTATGGCCAGGAAGTTGCCTCACGGGAAAATAGTATTCACGCCAGTTGAACTTTAGGGACGTCCCTGCTAAGTTTTGCAGGCACCTAAGCATGTGGGGACCGTAGGAAATGTGCGGCATCGTCGGCCTGTTCTTAAAGGACGCCAAACTCGAGCCCAGGCTCGGTGAGCTCACGTCAACCATGCTCTCGACGATGTGCGAGCGCGGGCCGGATTCGGCGGGCTTTGCCGTCTACGGGCCGGCCCATAAGGGCAAAGCCAAGATCACCCTGCAGTCGCCCGATCCCGACCAGGGCTTCGCCGGCCTGACTGCCGCCATCTCCAAGGCGATCGGCAGTGACGTGAGCCTCGAGCGCAAGTCGACGCACGGCGTGCTCACCGTTCCGGCCGACAAGGCCGCGGCGGCGCGCGAGGCGCTGCGCACCGGGCACCCCGCGCTGCGCATCATGAGCAGCGGCGAAGCCATCGAAATCTACAAGGAGGTCGGCTACCCGACGAAGGTCGCCGATCGTTTCGATCTCACCAAGATGCAGGGCTCGCACGCCATCGGGCACACCCGCATGGCCACCGAGAGCGCCGTCACCACGATGGGCGCGCATCCGTTCTCGACCGGCCCCGACCAGTGCCTGGTGCACAACGGCTCGCTGTCGAACCATCACAACCTGCGCCGCGACCTCATTCACGACGGCATGACCTTCGAGACGGACAACGACACCGAGGTCGCCGCCGCCTACATCACCTGGCGCATGAACCAGGGCATGAACCTCGACGAAGCTTTGAAGAAGAGCCTCGACGATCTCGACGGCTTCTTCACGTTCGTCGTCGGCACCAAGAACGGCTTTGCCGTACTGCGCGACCCGATCGCCTGCAAGCCGGCCATCATGGCCGAGACCGATCAATACGTCGCCTTCGGCTCCGAGTACCGCGCCCTCGCCGGCCTGCCCGGCGTCGACAAGGCGCGCGTCTGGGAGCCCGAGCCCGCAACCGTCTATTTCTGGGAGCGGTGATCGGCATGCGAACCGTCGACCTCGCCACCACATCCTTGCGCGAGCTCAATCAGCTTTTGCATAAGCAGACGACCGGCACCAACGAGACGCAGTGGGAAGTGCTCAATCCCAAGGGGCAGCATGCCGTCGCCGTCGGCGTCGACGCTCCGCTGAACATCGAGGTGAAGGGCCCCGTCGGCTACTACTGCGCCGGCATGAACAAGCAGGCGACCATCGTCGTGCACGGCTCGGCCGGACCCGGCGCCGCCGAGAACATGATGTCGGGCAAGGTGGTCGTCAAAGGCGACGTCAGCCAGTACGCCGGCGCCACCGGCCGCGGCGGCATGCTGGTCGTCGAGGGTAACGCGTCCTCGCGCTGCGGCATCTCGATGAAGGGCATCGACATCGTCGTCAAAGGCAACATCGGCCACATGTCGGCGTTCATGGCGCAGACCGGCAACCTCGTCGTGCTGGGAGATGCGGGCGATGCGCTCGGCGATTCCATCTACGAGGCGAAGCTGTTCGTGCGCGGCTCGGTCAAGAGCCTCGGCGCCGACTGCATCGAAAAGGAGATGCGCCCCGAGCATCTCGATACGGTTGCCGGTCTGTTGAAGAAGGCGGGCCTCAACGGCGTCACGCCGAAGGAATTCCGCCGCTACGGCTCGGCCCGCAAGCTCTACACCTTCAACATCGACAACGCGGACGCCTACTGATGAGCTATCACAACCCGCCCACGACCCCGCGCAAGTCCGCCGTTTTCGATGACTACACGCTATCTGAAATTCGCCGCGCCGCGACGACAGGCATCTACGACATCCGCGGCGGGGGCGCCAAGCGCAAGGTTCCCCACTTCGACGACCTGCTGTTCCTCGGCGCCTCGATGTCGCGCTACCCGCTCGAGGGCTATCGCGAGAAGTGCTCCACCGCCGTCACGCTGGGCACGCGCTACGCCAAGAAGCCGATCGAGCTGAAGATCCCCATTACCGTCGCCGGCATGAGCTTCGGCTCGCTGTCGGCGAACGCCAAGGAAGCGCTCGGCCGCGGTGCCACACTGGCCGGCACGTCGACGACGACCGGCGACGGCGGCATGACGCCCGAGGAGCGTGGACATTCACAAATCCTCGTCTATCAGTACCTGCCCTCGCGCTATGGCATGAACCCAGACGATCTGCGCAAGGCCGATGCCATCGAGGTCGTCGTCGGCCAGGGCGCCAAGCCCGGCGGCGGCGGCATGCTGCTCGGCCAGAAGATTTCCGACCGCGTCGCTGAGATGCGCACGCTGCCCAAGGGCATCGACCAGCGCTCGGCCTGCCGCCATCCCGATTGGACCGGCCCCGACGATCTCGAAATCAAGATCATCGAGCTGCGCGAGATCACCGACTGGGAGAAGCCGATCTACATCAAGATCGGTGGCGCCCGCCCCTACTACGACGTCGCCCTCGCCGTGAAGGCCGGCGCCGATGTCGTCGTCGTCGACGGCATGCAGGGCGGCACCGCGGCGACACAGGAAGTGTTCATCGAGCACGTCGGCCAGCCGACGCTCGCCTGCATTCGCCCCGCCGTTCAGGCACTGCAGGATCTCGGCATGCACCGCAAGGTGCAGCTCATCGTCTCCGGCGGCATCCGCAACGGCGCCGACGTGGCGAAGGCACTGGCACTCGGTGCCGACGCAGTGTCGATCGGCTCGGCCGCGCTCGTCGCCCTCGGCGACAACGATCCAATGCTGGAAGCCGAATATCAGGCGCTCGGCACCACCGCCGGAGCCTACGACGACTGGCACGAGGGCCGCGACCCCGCCGGCATCACCACGCAGGATCCGCAGCTGTCGAGCCGCCTCGATCCGGTGCTCGCCGGCCGCCGCCTCGCCAACTACCTGAAGGTTATGACGCTCGAGGCGCAGACCATCGCGCGCGCCTGCGGGCACAATCACGTCCACAATCTCGAACCCGAGGATCTGTGTGCCCTCACCATCGAGGCGGCCGCTATGGCGCGCGTTCCTCTCGCGGGTACGAGCTGGATTCCCGGGTGGGAAAACCAGCGCTCCTCACGGGACAGCAGCAAGTAACCGAGCAACCACAGCTAAAGGCCGGGAACCCTCGATGACCCAAGATCTGGCAAGCGTCGCGAAAGAGCGGGGCATTCGCTACTTCATGATTTCCTACACCGACCTGTTCGGTGGGCAGCGGGCCAAGCTGGTTCCGGCCGCGGCGATCGCCGACATGCAGAAGGACGGCGCCGGGTTCGCGGGCTTCGCCACGTATCTCGACATGACGCCGGCACATCCCGATCTGTTCGGCATGCCCGATCCGGAGGCGCTCATCCAGCTGCCGTGGAAAAAGGAAGTTGCCTGGGTCGCCGCCGATTGCGTCATGGAGGACAAGCAGGTCGCGCAAGCCCCGCGCGTCGTCCTCAAGAACGTCATGAAGCGCGCCAAGGATCAGGGTCTCTACGTCAAGACCGGCGTCGAGTGCGAATACTTCCTCACCTGCCCGGACGGCTCGGCCATCTCCGACCCCAAGGATAACGCTGCCAAGCCCTGCTACGACCAGCAGGCCCTGATGCGCCGCTACGATGTCATCAGCGAGATTTGCGACTACATGCTGGAGCTGGGCTGGGGCCCGTACCAGAACGACCACGAGGACGCCAACGGCCAGTTCGAAATGAACTGGAACTTCGACGACGCGCTGGTCACCGCCGACCGGCACTCGTTCTTCAAGTTCATGACCAAGTCGATCGCCGAGAAGCATGGCCTGCGCGCCACGTTCATGCCCAAGCCCTTCCCCGGCCTCACCGGCAACGGCTGCCACGTCCACATCTCGGTGTGGGACAAGGCCGGCACCACCAACGCCTTCCTCGACAACACCGACGAGATGGGCCTGTCGCAGCAGGGCTACAACTTCCTCGGCGGCATCATGCGCCATGCCGAGGGGCTGGCCGCCATCACCAATCCGACGGTGAACTCCTACAAGCGCATCAACGCCCCGCGCACGCTGTCGGGCGCCACCTGGTCGCCGAACACCGTCACGTGGACCGGCAACAACCGCACGCACATGGTGCGCGTCCCCGGCAAGGGCCGCTTCGAGCTGCGGCTGCCGGACGGCGCCGTGAACCCATATCTGTTGCAGGCTGCGGTGATTGCCGCCGGTCTCGACGGCATCGCCCGCAAGGCGCATCCGGGGCGCCGCTACGACATCGACATGTACCAACTCGGGCACACGGTGACCGACGCGCCGAAGCTGCCGCTCAACCTGCTCGATGCGCTGCGCAACTTCGACAAGGATACCGAGCTGAAGGAAGCGCTCGGCAACGAGTTCTCCGCCGCCTATCTGAAGCTGAAGCACAACGAGTGGAATGCGTATGCGTCCCACTTCACGCAGTGGGAGCTCGACAACACCCTCGACGTCTAGTGCGATTCACCTCTCCCGGCGGGAGAGGTCGACACGCATGCGCAGCATAAGCGGCGGGTGAGGGGTTACGACCGATCAGAACAGTCACCAGGCTTGAGTACCGAACATCCCCTCACCCGGCTGTCGCGCTTTGCGCGTCCAGCCGACCTCTCCCCTTGGGAGAGGTTGTGGCGGCGTCTATGCCGATGGGATGGCGTCAAAAAAGAAGGCGGGGGACGCCGTGTGCTAGGCACCCGACGTCCCTCCGCAAGTGCGCGGCACGCAAAAATTAGCGGCACGTTCAGCACTGCGGCTAGGGCAGAATTCCCGGTCGATTGGAATAATTTTCCGGCGCCGGCGCCTATTTCATCTCCATGGAGACGCGGATCAAATCCGCCGTGCGCTCCACGCCGAGCTTGCTCTTGATGATGCTGCAGGTGTTGGCCACCGTCTTGTAGGCGACGCCGATCGCCTGGGCGATCTCGGTCAGGCTGTTGCCCTCGCCCAGGAGCCGCAAAATCTCGATCTCGCGCATGGTCAGCTGCTGCAGCGGATCCTCGGCCGACAGCTGGGTGAAGGCCAGCTCGCCGGCAATCTCACGCTCGACGTAGCGACCGCCCTCGGCCACCTTCTTGACCGCCGTAATGAGCTCGTCGGCGCCGGCGCTCTTGCTGACGTATCCGCGGGCGCCGAGGCGCAGCGCGCGGGCGGCATAGATCGGCTCGGCGTGCATGCTGAACACCACGACGCGCAGCTTCTCGTCCTCGGCCAGCAGGCGCCGCAGCAGCTCGAGCCCGCCGATGCCGGTGAGGTTGAGATCGAGCAGCACCAGCTCCGGGCGGATGTCGCGGAACATCTGCAGCGCCTCTTCGCCGGTCGAAGCTTCGTACAGCTCAGCGCCGGCGATGCCGGAAAGGAGGCGGCGGACACCCTCCCGAACAACGATATGGTCGTCCACCAAAAGGATCTTCATTGCAGCGTTGCCTCGTGCGGTTGTTGGGTACGCGCTGGCGCGGTTGAGCTTGGCGCCGGAAGGTGCGCCGAAACGATGACACCAGCGCCGTCGCGCCGGTTGGCGATATCGAGGGAGCCGCCAAGGGTCGCGACACGCTCCTGCATGCCGACAATGCCGAACCCTCCGGTGCGGCCGGAGGATTTCAATCCGCCGCCGTCGTCGGTGACGCGGATGTCGATCGAACGGTCACCGTTAGCCTGCACCTCGATGGTGACTAGCGACGGGCTGCCATGCCGGACAGCATTGCTGAGACTTTCCTGCACGATGCGATAGATGGTGCCGTCGATCAGCTCGCCGAAGCTCTCCTCCGGCACGTCGACGCGGAAGTTGAGCTTGGGGCGGTGCGATCGCCAGAAGGTCACGAGATTGTCGATGGCATGGGCGAGGCCGACGTCGAGCAGCGTGGCCGAGCGCAGACGGCCGAGGATGTCGCGCACATGCCGCTGCATGCGCCCAATGGCCTCGCGGATGATGCCGACGCGATGCGGGATGTCGTCGTATTCGCCGGCCTTCGCGAGCTGCTCGATGGCCACGGCGTCGACGTCGGCGGCAAACAGCAGCGGACCGATCTCATCGTGCAGATCGCGCGCGAGGTCGGCGCGTTCCTCGTCCTGCACCGAGGTGAGCTGTAACTGCAGGCGCTTGTTCTGCGCCTCCGAGCCGGCCAGCCGCTCAACCATCTGGTTGAACCCGTGATAGATGCGCACGAGCTCGAGCGGCCCGCGCTCGTTGACGCGCTCGCCGTAGTCGCCGTCACCGACGCGGGCAAACGCCGTGGTGAGATTCTGCAGCGGCCGAATGGTGCTGGCGAGAGTCCAATAGACGAAGGCTAGAACCAGCGCGCAGAAGATCGTCAGCACGCTCAACGTCAGCCACACGTCGCCCCAGACCTCGGCGACCTCGTTGCGCGGGTCGGACTGCAGCACGACCGTGCCGTACTTGTCGAAGATCGCCGGCAGATCCATCTCCACCTTCTTGGGCGGTGCGGCGAGGAGATTGACGAACCAACCCGGCGCCTGATCGTCCGAGCGGGCGACCTTCGACTCCAGGATGACCTTGCCGTCCGCTGCGACCAGCGTGGCCCGCAAGTGGCGGTCGCCTTCGAAGTCGGCTACCAGCAAGCCTAGGCGGCGGGCCGGATCGGTCGCCTCCTCCCAGTCGTCGACGGCGTTGCGCGCAATGCGGCTGCCGACGGCCATGGCGGCCTGCATCTCGGTCTCGATCTTGGCGACGGCATGCCAATAGGTGAACGCGCCGCCGGCGAGCAGGCTCAGCAGCAGCGTGGCAAGGATCGAAACAAGCAGGCGATTGCGCAACGACAAGCGGAATACCTCAGGTAGTCGAACTGGAACATTATAACAGTGGCTGGCCGCCGCCTAGTGTAGGTGGGCAAAACCTTACCATTAACCGGCAGTTGCCCGGCACGGCGACCGTTGTAGAGGCGCCGCCGCAGTGCTAGGCGGGCGCTCCACGACCTCAAGCGGGGCCCACCGTGACGAACAACTCTGGTCGCAGCGTCGCCGTGGTCGGGGGCGGCCCCGCCGGCCTGATGGCGGCAGAGGTGCTGGCCGCCGGAGGCGCCCAGGTAACGGTCTACGA
>JBDTOR010000059.1:0-13617 GCA_039933175.1 Hyphomicrobium sp.
GCCCTGCTTCTCCAGGTGACGCTGCAGCAGGCGAAGATTCTTCATGTTGGCGCGGAAGGCGATGTCGAACGCGTCACCGACCAGCGGCACGGCGCCGACGACCGTGTCGATCAGCGTGTTGCCGATCATGCGCCACATCGTGAGCTTCGGCACGCCGAGCTGGCGCGCTTCCCAGATGAGGTAGGCGGCGACGGCCTGGGCGGCGAGGTCGCCCACGACCGGCACGAGGCCGAGCAGCGAGTCGACGCCGAGGCGTATGCGCGTCCCCGGAATGGCGAACAGCGAATCCATTAGCTTGGCCACTGCGGTAATGCGCGCCAGCGCCGCCTCGACCTCGGCGCGCTCCATCCGCTCGACGCGCTCGTAGGTGCCAGCCGCGCCGGGTTTCACGTAAGCCATTTAATTTGCGCTCCAATCTGGGATCCGCGGGGTTTCCTGCCAAACCGGCAGGGCGGGGGGCGGGTTCCATATAGGTACGCAAGTACTCACAGCGTTAGGCCTGTTTCGTGGCGAATTGAGCGGTGCTAGGCTCTCCTCGGGGCGTTGCGCCCATCCGTTGGGGGGATTGTTCCGTGCTGCGTATTCTCTTGTCCGTCGGCAACATCGTCTTTTCGCTCATCCTCGGCGCGCTGCTGATGGCGGTTGTCGCCATCTACTCACCCGAAACGCTGTCGATGATGCTCGGCTGGGCGCGCAGTTTCAAAGGCCTCATCACCTCCACCGGGCTCAATCCGAAATACAACATATGGCTGGAACTGCTGCTCGAGGAGCGCCAGTTGCTGCTGATGTTCTTCACGGTCATCGCGCGGATCATCTTGGCGATCCTCGCCTATCCGATCGTCCTTTTGCGAGAGAGGACTTGATCGCTCCGCCGCTTAGCCTGGTGCGACGGCAAGGTTTACTGCGCCTTAGCGGCGCTCGGGTTAGGTTGCCGAGGCGTGCGCCGCGCGCCAGACGCAAACCAACTCCACCGGGGGCAGGCCTGCCATGGGCCTCTTTTCGTCATCGCCGCCGAAGCGCAAACGCTCATCGTTGAGGCGGCTGCTCGTGCTGCCGGTCTACGCGCTGGCTGCCGGCACTCTCGGTGTCGCCGGGTTGATGGTTTACTACTCGGTAATCTATCCCGACCCGTTGTCGTTGCGGCCGAAGGAGAATGCCCCGTTCGTGCGCATCCTGGCGCGTGACGGCTCGGTCATCACCGAGCGCGGCGGCGGCGACGATTACGTACCGCTCGACCTGCTGCCGTCCTATGTGTCCAACGCGGTGATCGCCACCGAGGACCAGCGCTTCTACGACCATCACGGCGTCGATCCGCTCGGCATGATCCGCGCGGCGGTGACCAACCTGCGCGAAGGCCGCACGGTGCAGGGCGGCTCGACCCTGACGCAGCAGCTGGCCAAGAACCTTTACCTCAGTCAAGACCGTACCTTCGCGCGCAAGGCCGAGGAATTCACGCTGGCGCTGTGGCTGGAGTCGCGGCTGACGAAGGCGGACATTCTCGAGCTGTACCTCAATCGCGTCTATCTAGGCAGCGGCGCCTACGGCATCGACGCGGCGGCGCGGCGTTACTTCAAGAAGCCGGCGCGCAACCTTTCGCTGAGTGAAGCGGCCATGATCGCTGGCCTGTTGAAGGCGCCGTCAAAGTATTCGCCGCTGACCAACCCCGGTCTCGCCCGCACGCGTGCCCGCCTCGTCCTGTCGCAAATGCAGCAAGCCGGCTTCATTACCGAGGACGAGGAGCACAAGGCCGCCGATGAAGTGTCGCGCTCGTTCGACGCCTCGCAGCGCGCCGAGCCGGCCGGTGCCGATTACGCCGTCGACTACGTCATGGAGCAGCTGGCTCCGGCCTACGTTATGGGCGTCGCCGCGGGTGCCGAAGGGCTTATCGTCGACACGACGCTCGATCCCGGCATCCAGGCGAACGCATCGTCGATCGTCGAGCAGTTCATCGCCTCGCGCGGACCGGCGCTGTCGACGAGCGAGGCCGCGGCCGTGGTGCTCGATCGCGATGGCGCGCTGCTGGCGTTGGTCGGCGGGCGCTCGTATGCGAGCACGCAATTCAATCGCGCCGTGAAAGCGATGCGGCAGCCAGGCTCGGCGTTCAAGCCGTTCGTCTATCTGGCGGCGCTGGAAGCCGGCTATCGCCCCGACAGCGTGGTTGAGGACTTACCCATCAGCATCGGCGGTTGGGCGCCGCGCAACGACAACGGCGAATACCTCGGGCAGATGCCGATGCGTACGGCGCTGGCCAAGTCGGTGAACGCCGTGGCGGCACGGCTGACGATGCAGGTCGGGCCTAAGCGCGTCGTGCAGGCGGCGCAACGACTGGGCATCCGTTCGCCGCTCGCCAAGGATGCAACGATTTCACTCGGCACCTCGGAGGTCACGCTGCTCGAGCTGACCGGGGCCTACAACATGCTGGCCAACGGCGGGTGCTTCGCCGAGCCGTATGTCGTCCGGCAGGTGCGCAGCCTCAAAGGCGAAGTGCTGTTCGCGCGCCAGGCCCCGCCGGCAGCGCAAGTCGTGGCGCCGGCACAGGTCACGGCGATGAACGACATGCTCAATGGTGCGCTGGTCAGCGGCACCGGCAAGCGCGCCGCCATTCCGCTGCACGCCGCTGCCGGCAAGACGGGCACGACGCAAAGCTTTCGCGACGCCTGGTTCATCGGCTACACGGCGCATCTGACAACCGGCGTGTGGACCGGCAATGACGATGGCAGCGCCATGAACCGCGTGGTCGGCGGCAGCCTGCCGGCCGAAATCTGGCGCGAGATCATGATGCGTGCGCATATTGGACGGCAGCCGCTGCCGCTATCGGGCGCCGAGCCGGCAACGGCAACTTGGATGTCCCAGGAGCCCGCGTATCCGCATGACCGCATCGGCGACGACTTTATCGCCGGCGCGCTCGGCGGCGCTGCGAGCGCCACCGGCTCGATCGAGCAGCTAATCCAGGAATAATCGCTCAGTCGGCGTGGTCGCTCGAACCATAGCGGTGCAGGTCGAGGCCGTAGACCTGCAGCCAGCGCTTGTCCTCTTTCATCGAGGGCAGCAAGCGCTCCACGTGCGCCCAGAAGCGCGGGCCGTGGTTCATCTCAGCGAGGTGAGCGACCTCGTGCGCGGCGACGTAATCAAGGATGCGCGGCGGCGCCAGGATGAGGCGCCAGGAAAACGACAGCACGCCGGTCGTCGAGCATGAGCCCCAGCGGGTCGCCTGATCGCGAATGGCGATGCGCTTGGCTTTGACGCCGAGTGTGCGTGCATGCGCCAGCACGCGGGCGTCGAGATCGCGGCGTGCCTCATCGGCAAGCCAGTCACGCAAGCGGCGCGGAGCGTGCTCGGCGCGACCCGATACGCGCAGTTCCGGTAGCGCTTTGGTTGCCTGGGCGCGCACGACGCCGCCGGCGGCGCGCTTGTCAGTGAATACGACGCTGTGGAATTCGCCGCGCAGAGGAAGCACCGCGCCGCTGAGGAAAGGCACTGCCTGTGGAATGCTGCTGAGCCGCTCGCGGACCCACTCGATGTTGCGATCGATCAGGGAGCCGGCCTCGCCGAGGTCGCACTGCACGGGAAGCGTAACGATCACCGCGCGCCGTGTGCGGCTGACGCGCAACGTCAACCGACGCGCACCAGGATGTCGTCGCACCTCAACCGGGCAATCGAGCTCTTCGATGCGCGGACGCTTCAATGCCTGCCCCCGAGTCTGCCGCAACCGACCTTCCCCCTCGTGAATCACACGACGTTGGTCGGAACAGCCCACTGAAGCCGATACGCAACATGCTGCGTTTCGTGGGCGTCTTCAGACCTAATCGAAAATAGAACGTGTCGCCAGTGACAAAGCTGAAGTGCGCGGTCGATGCGGCAACACTGTGTCCTCGCCGCCGCGGCTTGTTGCGCAATGTTACATCAGCAGCTTGTTCAGCTTTTCCACCATCGCGTCGACATCCGTCGTCGGCGTGAAGTGCGTGATGTATTCGCCGTCAGGCCCCATCAGGTAGATGATCGACGTGTGGTTCATGCCGTAGCCGGCAGCGCCCGCTTCGTTAGCCGTCTTCTCATAAAAAACTCTGTACGCCTTGGCGACGTTGGCGACTTGTTCGGGCGTGCCGGTAAGCCCGACCATGCGGTCGTCGAAATTCTTCACGTAGCCGGCGAGCTTCTCCGGCGTGTCGCGCTCGGGATCGACGCTGACGAAGATCGGAGCGATCTTGTCAGCCTTAGCGCCGACCTTGGCGAGTGTGGCGGCGATGAGCTGCAGGCCGGCAGGGCAAATGTCGGGACACGCGGTGAAGCCAAAGAACACCAGCATATAGCGGCCGCGGAAATCCTTGTCGGTGACCTGCTTGCCGTTCTGATCGGTGAGCGTGAACGGTCCGCCGATCAGCGCCTTGCCGCTCGTCTGTTGTGCGCTTTGCCCAGGGAACAGCTTCTCGCGCGCTTCGGGGAATATGGCGATAGCTGCGATGCCGCCAAGCAGCAGCCCGGCAACGACACTCAAGAACAACATTCCACGCATGCGGCTGTCTTCCTTTTTGCCACGAGGCAATTAAGCCCTATGCGTGCCGGGTGCAACTTTCGGGCTGGCGCCCTATCGTCACGTTGACGGTGAGGCAGCGCGGTGCGCCAGCCACTTGGGCCACAGGTCGTCGACAGCCTTGCGCCGTGCGGCGACATGGGCCGGCAATGTCGTATCTCGCTCACCGGCGCTGTACCGGCTGTCGCCGGCACGAGCGACGACAACGGGATCGGCGCCGAACTGATCGGCCGTTATATCGACGATCCAGGCATCGCAGCTGACCCAGGCATGACTTTCCCAGCGGTCACCGGCATAGAAACCATACGGCCCGATTTCCGGCCCCTGCTCGGAAAGTCTGGGCACGCCAGAAACCCATAGCGCCGCCACGCCTTCGTGCCGCAGCACCTCGACGAGGAAGAGGCTTGAGCGCCCGCAGGTGTGTCGCGAAGCAATTGCGGGATGGCTCCCTAGCGCCCGATGCCACTCATGCCATATCGGCTCGATGAATAGGCGGGCGGAAACCGCGATCTCGAATAGCTGCTGCCGCATGCAACCGGGCTAGCAGATTCGCGGCGAGGATGCAGTGGGGCTGCCTTCCCGGCGCCGGTTGAGGTGGCCCGCGTCGTCCGTGCTAAGGTTGGCAAGGGCATGAGAGTTGAGGGTCGAAGCGGTGCTGCAGAGGTTCCTGCGTCCAAAGAAAAAGAAGAACCAGCGCGTGCTTGCCGACCCGGTGAACAGCCGGCTGCGCCTGCACACCATCATCCGTCTGCGCTGGATCGCGGTGCTCGGCCAATTCGCGGCGCTGGGCACCGTCGCGTTCGGGCTCGGCTTTTACGTTCCGCTCGGCGCCTGCCTGACGGTGATTGCGCTGTCGGCCTGGCTGAACGTCTTTCTCGCCGTCTGGTATCCCTCGCGGCACCGGCTGAGCATCGTTTACGCGACCGGGCTGCTCGCCTGGGACGTCGTGCAGCTGGCGACGCTCCTGTTTCTCACCGGCGGCATGGATAACCCGTTCACCATGCTGATGGTGGCCCCGGTGACGGTGTCGGCAGCGACCCTACCGCTGCGCAATACCGTGGGGCTCGGACTGCTGGCGCTCGCCGCCGCTGCCGTGCTCGTCGTCGCGCATGAGCCGCTGCCCTGGTACCCCGGAGTCGAGCTGGAACTGCCGGTGATGTACAAGCTCGGCGCCTTCGCCGCCCTGTGCGTGTCGACGACGTTCATCGCGCTCTATGCGTGGCGGCTGTCGAAAGAATCGCGGCAGATGTCGGCGGCGCTGACGGCCACCGACATCGTGCTGGCGCGTGAGCAGAAGTTGCACGCCCTCGACGGCTTGGCGGCGGCCGCCGCACATGAGCTTGGCACTCCGCTGTCCACTATCGTGCTTGTGACCAAGGAAATGGAGCACGCGGTCAAGCCCGATAACCCGATCTACGAGGACATCGCGCTGCTGAAGGCCCAGGCGTTGCGCTGCCGTGAAATCCTGCAGAAATTGACCCGGCATCCTAGCGAGGAAGATCCGATGCATGCGCGCGTCAGCGTGCGCGTCATGCTCGAGGAGGCGGCGGAGCCCTACTTTTCCGACAAGATCGCCATCAACATCACGGCTGCGCCGTCGGCCGAGACGACCCAGCCTAGCCGTCGCCAGGCTGAGGTGGAGCGCCGCCCCGGCATCATCTACGGCCTCGGGAATATCATCGAAAACGCTACGGAATTCGCGCGATCGCAGGTGGATGTGAAGGCCGAATGGAGCGCCGCCGGTCTCGTTATATCGGTCACCGACGACGGTCCCGGCTTCCCCGTAGAGGTGATGGACAACATCGGCGAGCCCTACGTCACGACGCGTCCTGCCGACAGCGAGAGCGTACTCGACGAAGACTCAACCGGGCTGGGTCTGGGGTTCTTCATCGCCAAGACACTAATGGAGCGATCGGGCGCCACCGTGAGCCTCGCCAACAGGACCGGCGGGCGCACCGGGGCCATCGTCACGGTGAGCTGGCCACGCGCCATAATCCTCAACCAATAGCCCGTAAGCGGCTTTAATCTTTTGGCTTTCCGGCTTCTCGAATTAGGGCATACGGCTAATTCCGCATTGACAAACAAGCTATCTTCAGGCTGACAGACCTGCGACAAGGTGCGAGCTTGTGTGGGGTAGACCCACTCTGGGCTCCGCCCTGGCCGGCTGAAATCGCCAAAGCCGGCCTTCTTAAGCAACTCTCGCGTTGAGTAGGAGGCGCTCGTGGAGGCGAAAAACGCTGCGGCCGAGTCCGGTTTGGCCGGAGGAACAATGAATAACGAAACAGAAGATCTCTCGTTCCGTCAGGACGAGCTTCCCGAAGATCGCTCGCTCATCATCGTCGACGACGACCGTGCATTCGCGCAGCGTCTCGTTCGCGCCATGGAGCTGCGTGGCTTTGAGGTGCGTGGCGGACATTCGGTTGCCGAGGGCGTCGAGCTCATTCGCGAGCGTGCGCCGGCCTTCGCCGTCGTCGATATGCGCCTTGAGGACGGCAACGGCTTGGATGTCATCGCCGAGCTGTCGCGTGCGCGTCCCGACGCGCGCGCGATCGTGCTGACCGGCTACGGCAACATCGCCACGGCGGTGACGGCCGTGAAGCTGGGCGCCGTCGACTATCTGGCGAAGCCCGCCGATGCCGACGACGTGACGGATGCGCTGCTGGCGCCATCGGACGACAAGGCCCCGCCGCCGGAGAACCCGATGTCGGCCGATCGCGTCCGCTGGGAGCACATTCAGCGCGTATACGAGCTGTGCAACCGCAACGTCTCGGAGACGGCACGCCGGCTCAACATGCACCGCCGCACGCTGCAGCGGATCCTCGCCAAGCGCGCGCCGAAGTAACCGGCGCGCACTTTCCCCTGCGTCATCGAACTATGAGTTTTCCGGTGCGGGATCGGCCTGCGCCTGCAGGCTGAAGGCCGCGGCGCGCGCGAAGCGCATCGTCATCACCTTGCGCCGCGCGGGCGGCAGCCTGTGCTCGGGAACGGGCCGCACTATCTCCGCGCCAAATCGGTCGGCTAGGATCAGCCCGGTATCGGCAGGTAGAATGTCCCGGGGAAAATCGGGAGCGACGGCAAAGTAGAACGCGTCGCAGAAATCCCGGTACTCGGGCCACTTGGTATCGACGCGAAAGTCCTCGAGGCTCGATTTGACCTCGACGATGCTGATGTCGCCCGCCGGCGACAGCCCGACGATATCGGCGCGGCGCCCGTTGGGCAGCATCAGTTCTTTGACGTTGGCCACATTGAGCGCGCGGAGTAGCCGGCAGACCCCGCGGCACACTTCTCGGGTGACCGCATCGCGGCCGCAGCCATCCACGGCGCCGATCGCCGTTTCCACGGCGTCATCCGATTCCGCCGCCAATTGTGCCGCTTGTTCCTTCATGCGCCACCCTGCGAAACATCTATTCGATCCTACTTAGCAAAAATGGACCGGGATGCGGCGTGCGCTTTTGTCCGCCCCATGCGTCGATCGGTGTTCGTCCATATTTACAATCGGGTAAGCTGCTTCCGGGTACCGGTCAGGTACGTCACCGGCGACGATGTGCCGACGCTATCCTTGCAGCTTGTTTGCCTCCCCTGTTTGCAATCGCCGCCATTGCGGTGCAGCCTGGACCGTCGGCCTGCGGAACGCCCTTCCCCTTTCATCGTTGTCGCTTAGGAGGACACAATGGCCACCCGTAAGAAAGTCACCCGCGCCAAAGCGCCAGCCGCCGTGAAATCGGCGAAGCGCAAAGCCAAGCCTGCGAAAACGAGGGCGCTGTCCGTGAAGGATGCCGTCATGCGCGAAGAGCTGCCGGCGTGGTCGGCAATGGCAGCAGCCCAGCACGCTCAGAACGGCTTGCTACATGCCATGCTTACTTGGTCGCCGGTTAGCCTCATCGTGAGCCAGCAGGCGGCTTTCTGGGAAGGCTACACGCGTTCGGCCAAGGTCGACCGCCCTTCAACACAAAAGCGCCCCCGCTCGCGCTAAGCCAAGGCCGGCCAAATGCTCAATCGACTGGCCGACTTCCTTGCCGGCCGCAGCGCGCCCGCGAGCGGCGCCGACGCGGCTGACGAAATGCACATCGCGGTGGCCGCGCTGCTCATCGAGGCGGCGCGCATGGACAGCACCTTCGATACGGCCGAGCGCGCATCCATTGGAGCGTTGCTGGCGACCAAGTTCGACCTCGATGCTGAAGCCTTGCAGTCGCTCATCGACGAGGCGCAGCGGAAAGTCGAGTACTCGACCCAGTACTTCCCCTTCACCAACGCCATCGCCAAGCAGATGACCATCGAGCAGCGCGCCGAGATCATCGAGATGATGTGGTCCGTCGCCTACGCCGACGGCGTGCTCGATCCGCACGAGGACATGCTGCTGCGCCAGGTTGCCGGATTGCTGCATGTTCCCGATAGGGAGCGTGGTCTGGCGCGGCAACGGGCGCTTGCCGCGATTGCGGCTCGGAAGAATTAGCTACGGCGCCGATAGGGTGCCGAACAGCGTGTTCGTCGCCTTCGCTCCGTGCAGCACGATGGTCCAGGCGTCGAACTGAAATGCATCGGTGCAGCTATTGCCGCGCCCATGCAGAATGAGCGTCGCCCGCTGATCGCCGCCGGTCGCGCCTTTGAACATGCCGCTGCCGACAGCAGGCGCCGTCAACCGCCACTCCTTGTAGAGCGAAGGTCCGGTGCCCGGCTCCGGGCCCGCCAGACGGGGATCGACCTCGAACCGGGTGATGGTCTTCGGCAGGGCGAAAGTCAGCTTGCCGCCTCCGGCGCTGTCGTCGAATTTGAATTCCCACGAGCCAGTCGCCTTCGTGACCGCCAGTTGAAAGTCGGTCGATTTGGTGGCGATGCCGCCAAGCGTCTCGACATCGCCCTCGCCGGTGTAAAGGTGCGCGGCCGGCGCAAATTGGATGTCGGCCAGAATGCCGGCCGCAAAGTCGTCGATCGGCTTCGTCTCGACATAGCGCTGAGCGGTATTGCTGCAGCATGCGCAAGCATGGGCCGGGCCGGTATCGGCAAACGCGAGTGCGGCGAGCAGGGCGGTCGCTGCAACGAATTTCAAGCGGCGCGCTTGCATTGAGATACTCCAAGGGGAAGATCGCAGCGCATTGTCTGTCGAATTGCGCCGCCAGGCTACTGCCCGTTCAAGGCCAGCCGCACATATGCTTGACGGTGCGAGGGCATATACTGGCGCGCGGCGGCGAGCATCTCCTCCCGCGTCACCGTCTCGACCGGCAGGTCGTCGACGGCAGCCCCGTGTAGCGTTTTTTCAACGAGCCCGTCGAGCAATGCCTCGTTGCTGTGGGCGTCCTTGCGGCGCCTAAGCTCGATGCGATCGCGCAGGCGAGCGAGCTCCTTTTCGTCGATGTACGACTTCATCTTGTCGATCACGTCGAACACCTTTTTCTCGACCCTTTGCGGATCCTTGCTGCTCGATATGCCGATGCTGAAAATGCCGCTGCACGCATCCGGTTCGTACTTCACTTCGGGCGTGTAGGTGTCGCCGTCCTTCTCGCGCAACTCGTCGAACAGTGCCGTGTTGAGGTATTCGCCGAGGGCCAGTAGCACGCGTGCGCTGTCGCTGGAGACGCAGGCGCCGGTGCTCCACGCGATCTTTAGATCCGACATGGGGCGCTGCAGCTCGAAGGACGGCTCGGCGAGCGCCTTGTAGGCGCGCGTGACGGGGACGCGCGGAATTTCGAGGCGCGGACCCTCGGCAAAGGCGAAGCGGCCGAAGTGCTCGTTGGTGAGCTTGCCGACCGCGTCGGGTTCGACGCTGCCGACGAGGAAAAGGTCCATGTTGGCGGGCAAGCGAACGGATTGGGCAAAGTCGCGCAACTGGGTCGCAAGCTTGGCCGGGGCGATCTTGCAGCGGGCAATCTCCTCGGCCAGCGTCTCTTTGACGTACGGATGCGAATTGCCGAACAGCTCGCGGTCGAATTTGCACTGGGCGAGGCGGTCCGGATCGTACTTGTCGAGATACAGTTCCTCGAGGACCACGCGCGACTGCGCTGCGACGGTTTCCAGGTCGAACTTCTGGTCGAGGGCGGTCGCCGCCAGCAGCGCAGTCACCTGCGGCAGGTACTGCGGGAGGAACGAGGCGTGCCACTTCAGCATGCCCGACTCGGTCGAAGCATTGCCGTTCTGCACATAGTCCTTGTTCATGCGCGCGACCTCGGCGGCGGTCATCGATCCGGCGGCGCCGACGCAGGAAGTGTGCTCGCAGATGTGCGCTAGGCCGTTGTGGCTGATTTCCTTGCTGCGCAGGACGAGCGTCGCCGCCACGTAGCCCGAGTCGTTGGGGATGAAGTGGACGCGGAAGCCGTTGGTCAGGCACAGGCTTCGAGGGTCGGAGAAATCACCGACGGCGTGCGCCGGGCCGGTGCGTGCCACGGAGGCCGCTGCAACACCTGAAAAGAATGCCTTTACTGCATCTCGCCGATTGATCTGCATCGCCATGCCTCGTCACCGCAATGATTGTGATTTCATTGCGGTTATTCAGCACACGAAGTTTGGCAGCTATTCCCAGCGTAACAGTTGATCGCGTTTCTAGCTGCGCGTTGGGTCGCGTGATAAGCACGCGTGCGCCCGCACGCCGCGCGTCGGGTGTCTAGCTAGACTGGGGGCGCAAGCCTAAACAACGTCGGACATGAGCCCAGCAAAAGACCTTCCCTTTCTGCGCTATCCGGACTTCAGCCTGCTACTGCTGGCGCGCTTCCTGTCGTCGGTTGCCATGCTGACGCAGAGCGTGACCCTGGGCTGGCAGGTGTACTCGATCGCGCGGCTCGACCATTCAATCGAGTATTCGTCATTTCTGGTCGGCATGATCGGGCTCGTGCAGTTTCTGCCGATGTTCGCCTTCGTGCTGCTGGCGGGCGAGACCGCCGATCGCTACGACCGGCGCAAAATTCTCATCGCCTGCTGCGCGCTGCAGGTCGTGTGCTCGGCAAGCCTGGCCCTGCTTGCCGGCATGGAGCATCCGAGCCTCATCGGCATTTTCGCCGTTGCGGCGCTGTTCGGCGTCGGCCGCGCCTTCACCATGCCGGCCGGTGCATCGATGGGGCCGATGCTGGTGCCGCGCGAGATCCTGCCGCGCGCCATCGGCTGGAACACGCTCGCGATGCAAGGGGGCATGGTGCTGGGACCGTGGCTCGGCGGTGTGCTGTGCGCCATCTCGGTGCCGGCCGCGTACGGCACCTCGGCCGTGCTCTACGTGGCCGCCGGGATTGCCGTCTCGTTCATCGCCGCCAACACCCAGCCGGACCACAAGGGCGGCGGGCGTCTCAAGCTGATAGCCGAGGGCTTGGCCTACGTGTGGTCGAACAAGATCGTGTTCGGCGCCATCTCGCTGGACCTGTTCGCGGTGCTGCTCGGCGGCGTGACGGCGCTGCTGCCGGTGTTTGCGCGCGACATCCTGCACATCGGTCCGGACGGGTTCGGGCTACTACGCTCAGGTCCGGCGATCGGCGGCGGCCTGATGGCGCTGGCGCTAAGCACGCGGCCGATCCAGCGCGACGCCGGCTTCTGGATGCTGGTGTCGGTCGCTGCCTACGGTTTCGCGACGATCATTTTCGCGGTGTCGACGTGGATTTGGGTGTCGATGCTGGCGCTCGCCGCGCTGGGCGCGGCCGACGCGGTGTCGGTGTTCGTGCGCCAGAGTCTCATTCAGATCGTCACTCCCGATCCCATGCGCGGGCGCGTCACCGCTGTCTCATCGCTATTCATCAGTGCGTCGAACGAGCTTGGAGAGTTTGAGAGCGGTGTCGCCGCGCGCTTCCTCGGGCCAATCGGTGCGGCGATCTTCGGCGGTGTGGGATCAATTGCGCTGACGGGTGTGTGGGCAAAGCTGTTCCCCGCCTTACGCGATGCGCACCTTGATACCGTGCGCACCGAAATTCCTCCGAAAAGTTGAAGGGAGGAAAACGTTGCGCGCGCAGTGCGGCGTGGCGTGATCTCGCTACGCCGCGGACAGTTGCGGAGCGATCAGACGCGCTGCAGCAGGTAGATGATGAGCACGATGATGAGGATGGTGCCGAGCAGGCCGGACGGACCGTAACCCCAATTGCGGCTGTGCCCCCAGTTCGGCAGCGCGCCGAGCAGCGCGAGAACGAGGATAACGATGATAATGGTTTCCAGCATGTGCGGTGGTCCCTTTTTTCCTTCTGCGTACTAACGCCGCGCACATCGGCGAGTTCCGCTCACCGCGGGTTTATGCGGACGGTTTCCGACGCGGGGCGCGCAAACGAAAAGCCCCCGACTGATGGTTGAGGGCTTGGTCTCACTTGCTGGTTCGCTTCGTAGCGCCTTGCTCAGGCGGTGACCTGCGAAGCGCCAGCAAATTTCTCATGCACGGCAGTGCTGGGCTTGCTCTTCGGGTTGAGCAGGAAGTCGACCATCGCCGGACTGACGGGTTTGGCCGCATACGTATGTGGAACCTCGCCGAGGCCGGTGCCAACATTCGGGTGTCCGGAAAGCACAATGACCTTGACGCCCATCACCTGCAGCGTCTGCGCAATACCACTGCCAGTATGACCGTCGGCGAGCTCAAGATCGATGATGGCGACGTCCGGTGTCGTGTCGCCCGCGGCCTTCAGCGCGTCGCGCGCATTTGCGTAGATGCCTTGCACAGTGTGACCGGCTGCCTCGACGCTCATCGAAAGGTCGGCGGCGAGAAAAGCGTCATCTTCGCAGATTAGGACATTGCTCATCGCGGGTACTCCATCACGTTCCAGCAACAAACGCTAAAGATCACGACCTGGTTCCGCAGTGCACCATCTATAGATACTTGGTGCTCGACACGCCCAGGCAGCACAAGCCCGTGTTCGCGTTGAATTGTGGTTAGGCTTCGCTTGGCTCATCGGGCGGAAGCGGTGGGTTCCCGGGGCGCAACTCAGCCTTGAGGCCGCGGTCGATGGCCGCGGCAAGCTCGCTCATCTCTGGCGGCGTCGGCAGCGTGGTCACTTCTTCGTACAGAAAACGGAGCTGCTTCGACGTCACTCGCGTCCAGTGAAACCCGTCGACCATGTCCACCCCCATAGCCTGTCCCCTGACACTAAGCACAGGAGACTCAACGGCGAAATTGTGCACGGCGTTCCGCGACT
>JBDTOR010000060.1:0-13556 GCA_039933175.1 Hyphomicrobium sp.
CCGCCGGTGGTCGTCGAGACCAAGCAGGAAGCGCCCAAGCCTAAGAAGGTCAAAGCCAAGAAGAAGGGCTCGACATCATCGCCCGCCGTTGCCGCAATGCAGCCGGCGCCTCCAGCGCAAGAGCCGATGGGGCCCGGCAACGCTAACGCGAGCGACAAGACGGCCCACGGCCCGGTGAAGGACTACTTCGCCAAGAACACGGCGACCGGCACCAAGACGGATACGCCGCTGAAGGAGATTCCGCAGTCGATCTCGGTCGTCGGCGCCGAGCAGATTCGCGACATGGGCGCGCAGACCGAGCAGCAGGTGCTGCGCTATCTCCCCGGTGTCGTTGCGGATTCCTACGGTGCCGATGGGCGTGCCGACGGCAGCTTCATTCGCGGTATCGATGCCACCGAGTATCTCGATGGCATGCGACGGACATTCAACTATTACACCTCGACCTACCGGCTCGATCCGTACTTCATGGAACGGATTGAGGTTCTAAGGGGCCCTGCGTCGGTGCTTTACGGTCAGGCAGCGGTCGGCGGCATCATCAATTCCGTATCGAAGCGGCCACAGAGCGAGCAGGGTGGCGAGATCACGGTCGAGTACGGCACCTTCGACTTCAAGCAGGTCAAGTTCGACATGACGGGCCCCGTCACGTCGGATGGCAAATGGTCATACCGTCTGACCGGCGCGGCGCGCGATGCCGATACGCAGGTCGATTACGTCGAGGACGACCGCTACGCGATCCAGCCGGCCATCACCTATCGTCCGGACGGCAACACGACGATCACTATGCTTGGGCACTTCCAGAAGGACCGCTCGGGTTCAATCTCGCAGTTCTTCCCGCACGTCGGCACGATCTTCCCCAACGTGAACGGGCGCCGCATCTCACAGGACCGCTTCGTAGGCGAGCCCGGCGATCACTACGACACTGACGTTGCCTCCGGCACGCTACTCGTCGAGCACAAATTCAACTCGGTCTTCAAGCTGCAGCATTCGTCCAGCTACGCAGACGTCCAAAATGACTATGCGAGTACCTACTCGGGACATTTCTATACGCCGACGCCATACCTCGACCCCGACCAGACCCTGATGGCGCGCATAAAATCCAAGACCGATACGGATACGGAGATATTCACCCAGGACACGAACCTCGAGGCAAAATTCGCCACGGGCATGCTCACCCACAAGGTTCTGGGCGGTGTCGACTACGCGAACTTCAAGTCTAGTTCGACTTCCGGGTCGGCGCTGAACCTGACGCCGTTCGATGTCTACAATCCCGTCTACGGGCAGCCGGAGACCCTGTTCGGTTACAACTGCAGCGATGATCCGAACGTTGATCCGGCTCATCTTCTTTCCGAGGTTGACGTCTGCAAAGACGCTGACCAGCACGTGACCCAAGCCGGCACCTACATTCAGGATCAGCTGCGTCTGGGCAATTGGCTCGGCATCGTCGGTATGCGCAAGGACTGGATCGACACTCTCTCTGGCGAAGGCACGACCCAGAAGGATTCAGAAATCTCGTACCGGGCTGGGCTGATATATGAGTTCGCCAGCGGACTGACGCCATACATCAGCTACGGCGAATCCTTCATCCCTGTCGTGGCCAAGACCTTCAGCGGAGTGCCGCTCGACCCGCAGCAAGGGCGCATGTACGAGGTCGGCTTCAAGTATCAGCCGGCCGGCGCCAGCTTCGCCATCAACGGCGCGATTTTCGATATCGCCGAGAACAATCGCCTCACGTACGATTCGGTGCACGGCGGCGATTACTACGTGCAGACCGGCGCCGTGACGAGCCAAGGCTTCGAACTCGAGGTAACTGGCAAGGTCTCCAAGAACCTCAAGGTTACCGGCGGGTATTCGTATACCGAGGCGCAGTATGACGACGGCAGCGCAATCGACGGCAACCAGATCGAGTCGGTTCCCAAGCACTTGGCGTCGCTATGGGGCGTGTGGGAATTCGACGAGCAGTATCTCAAAGGCTGGTCGGTGGGCGGTGGTGCGCGCTACATCGGAGCGTCGTGGGACGATTCAAATTCGCTCCGCGTCCCCGGCGTGACGCTATTCGACGCCATGGTCGCTTACGAGGAGGAGCACTGGCGCTGGCAAGTCACGGGTCAAAACCTCGGGGACAAAGAGGTCGTGACCACGTGCTTATCGCGTGGCGACTGCTTCCTCGGGCAGGCACGCTCGATCATCACCGGCCTCACCTACAAGTATTGAGGCGCGCAACGGCGTCTCCCGCCGAAGCCGGGAGACGCCTTGATCGTCCGCTGTCAGGGCGAGAAAAGATCCGAGATTAGGTCGGCAAGGTTCTGAGACGCCTGCGGACGCCTCTCCGGCGGTCGGCTCGCAACTGGTTCGTCCTCGTATCGAGGCGTCTCGAAACGAACCTTCCGGCCGAAAAGAGCGGCACCGACGCGGCCGTCGAGACCATAGATATCTCCGTACGTCTGCAGCTTGCCGTTGTCGTCGACGCGCGCCGTGAAATACGTGATGTGCACCGGGATGTGCTTGCCGAGCGCGACCTCGCCGCCGCTGGCGAACATGCTTTGTACTTTCGCGGCCGACCAGCCCTTGTCCTCGGCGAGCAAGACCTCGGCCAAGCGGCGGGGCTCGTGCACGCGCATGCACCCGTGGCTGAGCGCACGGAACGACTTGCTGAACAAGTTCCGCTCCGGCGTATCGTGCATGTAGACGTCATGCGTGTTTGGAAACATGAATTTCACGTCGCCGAGCACGTTCTTTGGCCCCGGCGGCTGCTGGAAGCTGTAGCGGCGAATGTCGACGCTGCTCCAGTCGACGGAGTTGGGATTGACTTGGCGGCCGTTGGCGAAGGCCTTCAGGTCGTAAGCGTCGAGCACGGCTTGCGCCGAATACCCGCCGCCGAGCATGCCGAACAGGCCGCCGCCGGAACTCTTGCGCAGGAGCGGCGCCAGCTCCTTTGTCTTGATGCCGTCGGGAACACCCCAGCTCGGACGGAAGACGATGGTCTTCATGTCGGCGGAGAATACCGGCGTCGGCCATGACGGCTGCCCGACGATGATCTCGTCGGTGTGGATCGCCCGACCGCTCTTCATGACGCGCGTGAGGAACTCCGGCACGTTGTCCCAAACGTAGAACTCGCCCATGTCGGCCGGCACCCACCGCCAGCGCTCCATATTGATGAGGATGCGATCGATCGCGGCATCGGAATCCTCGCCATCAATTGTCGGCTGGCCGCCCAGATCCGCACGCGCGCTTTCGATTTTGACGTCAGGATCCCAACTATTGGCACGCTGCAGCTGAGGCACGAGGTCCTGCAGCTTTGCGCCGTAGGCGATCGCCCCTTCCTTAGCGTCCGCCCGCTGCTCACTCCGCTCTCCCTTTGCCTTGGAGCCGCGCAGCTTCAAGAGCAGCTGGCGCAGTCTCTCGAACTGCGGGTGCTGTGGGTGCAGCGCGCGCAAGTAGGTATCGGCCGCGTCCGTAGCGGCCAGGGCGGTGAGAACCAGTGCGGGTGGACGAGCCGGTGGCGTATGGTCCAACAGGTTTGAGATGCGCGATGGGTCGGGGATGCGCCCACCTTGCGCGTAGCGTGCATACTTGAGGACCGCGAGAGTGAGCTTGATCTCGGCTTCGGCCGCGGCCTTGGGTGACGTTTCTGCCGCGGTCAATTGCGGGACGATGAAATCGCTGGCGCGCAGCCCCCAATCATCGGCCCTGCGGATTTCCTGAATGGCAGCTTGGGCCTTTTCCGAAAGCCCGCTCTCGGTAACCCAGATCAGCCGGGCGCTCCGCTCGCCATAGATGCCGGTCACTGCGGCTAGGTCATCGGCATTGGCGCGCCCGCCGAGCGTGGGCAGCAGATTGCGCAGCGTGACGAGGGTTGGGCTCGGTACCACCACCTCATCGGCGGGTGGTCTCGCTCGGCCGCTCGCGACTAGATCGGGCCTTGCGGAGGTGCCGTGCAAAAAGAACCAGACAGCAGCCAACAGTATGCTGACGGTTGCCGCAGCCAGAAACCTATACGCGCGCTTTGACAGCCCAGATCGCACGATCCCCCCGGACCTCAGCACGACCTCGTGGACCCACGTAGCCAGCCGAGTTAAATGCGCTGCAGGGGTAAGCCAAGCAGATGTTAATGGTGCTGATGTGGCGATCTGGAAGCGGGCCCGCTTGGAACGTCATTTTCCAATTTGCGGAAGGGAAAGATCAGTCTTTCGCGGAAGTCTGTCGATTGCCCGACGCACGCGACGTCCGTGAATAGCCTGGGGGAATTGTCTGCCAGGCGTAGCCGGCGATGCCCTTCGCCCTCCCATGGGCAAACAGCTTGCCCATATACCCGGGGTCGAAGCGCGTCTTATAGGGCACTGCGAAGTCGTCCTCGATCAAGGCGAGATTGAAGTCGATGTGGTCGCGCTGCGTTGTCGTATAGATCCGATAGAGTTCGCCCACGGCATTGGCTGCGATCATCGTGGTGATGGCGCGACCGGCGATCGCCAGCGTCTTGCGCTCTACTTCCTCGGGTTCAGGACTGACGCGACCATTGCGGATGATGTACGCCGCTGGCCGCAGCTTCTTAGCGAAGGGCTTGATGATTGCCGCCATGTCGAGGGACGGCGGATAGAGAAATATCTGCGAGACCGCCCCGCCGTCGACGTGCATTTCCTGATGGCGCCCATCGTTCAAGTTGGCGTCGATCATGACGGGAGGAAAAAGCCCGGGGACAGCGGCGGAAGCGAGGATGATCTTGCGCACCAGTTCGAGTCGCTGCGGGTTCTCGCTGGCGGCAATGGCGCCGATGTTCCAGATGACCAGCTTGCCGGAATCGAGATTGGTCGTCGAGATCAACAGTAGCCGGCCTTTGCGATATTCCTCAGCGATGCGTTGCAGGACACTCGATGAAAGATACTTGGCGATGGTCCGCGCGAGGGGTTCTGTATCCATCATCGCATCGTTGTTGACGGCCGCCACCAGGTAGCGCTTGTCCACGATGTCATCGATGCCGGTTCGCGTGTACATGGCCTCGAGCGCCCAATCGAACTCGCTGCCGAGAAATGCGAAGGGAGCTGCAAGTGCGCCCGTGCTCGTGCCGGTGACGATCTCGAACTCCGGTCGGCCACCGTGTTGGCTCCAGCCGGCGAGAAGGCCCGCTCCGAAGGCGCCGTCTTCCTGTCCGCCGGACAGTGCGAGAAACGTTACCGGCGCTGCCGACTGCGGCTGAGTACGTCGACGTGCAACGGCCCTCTCGGCTTCCACTCGCAGCGCGGCGACATCCTCGCCAGCGAACCGCGCATTCTCGACCTGCGCGAAGGTGAGGTCGCCGGCGAGGGCGGAGGGAACCGCGCTGTAGCGATCCGAGGCACAGCCCACCAGCAACAGTTGGGCCGCAATGACGGTGGCGGTGGCGGCGCCGAGACGGAAGGGTCGTCGGCATACCGGCGTGGAAGGCTGCATGTCGGCTGCTGAGCGACTCGCCAAACGAACCTCCATCTGTGTCAGCGGATACGCGCATTCATGCAGCGCGGACTGCGCACCCCGAGATGCGGAGACCTATTCAAACGGGCCGGCGAAAGAATGACCCTTTGTAAAGGTATGTTGCTGGCGCGGCTGTTAGGCAGATGTCTTCGATCACGCCCACGTCACGAAGCCGCGCCGTGCTTTAGTTGTGGTCGCCCTGTTGTCCGCTCTCTCCCCGAGTAAGGTCGACGCTGACCTTTTTGAAGCCGACGCCTTGCGTTGTGATGGATACGCTCTGGTGTCCGCTGTCTTGAACCACCAGCATCGTGGCGGTGAAACCGCCGCCGTCGATCGAAAGGGATATCTCTTGATCCTTCGCTTGGCCGGTGACGGTCCCGCTGGCGTTGAAGGTTCGCTCCTCCCAGGTTCCAGTCAAATCGGATCCTTGCGTTTCGAGCTGCGCCCTCAATTCGATCTTGTGCGAAGGACTGGCGCAGCGGAGTACAATACCTAGCCGGTCGCTCTGGTCCTTGGTGGTGTAGTAGGCCTTGCAGCGGAGTGCCTCTGACGCACCTTCATCGAATTCAATGCGTCCGGGACCCGTCCAGTAACCCGATATTGAGTCGAAGAGCTGCTGAGGAGCGGCGCTGGCTGGCTGCAGACTGCTCGCTAAAAGGACAAGAAGGCCCACCGGGCCAGAGGGTATCCGTTGAGACATGCGATGGCCCCCGGGGGTTGGGAAGATTTCAGGTCGACTGAGTGCGCAGATGCCGGTTGCCGGCGTCTTTCGACGGCGTAAAGTTTTGTAAAGAGGGAGCGAGATGGCTGCACGTCATCTAGCGTTTTAGGAATGCGGGATCGTCGACGCCGATAACGTAGGTCGCGCATCCCTTTTCCCTCAGCAGGTCGTTCAGCTGGTCGGTGTCGCGACGTGTCTCGCGGAACTCAACCAGGGCGGCATTGCCATCCCCTGGCGGACCGGAAAGCCGTGCAAACAGGCGTTCAAGTGTTGGCGCCATTTTCTCCTCTTCCTTTTCCGCGCGTTCCTTTGCCGCCGCCAGTGTGGGGATGAGAGCGGCGATCGCCCCCTTGATCTTGTCACAGCCCCAATTCTGCTTGCGGGCCTCCCTGGCGGTGGCCCCAGCCAAACCGGCGCCACTCGGCGACGTTGCGGAGATCGCGCCGGCGGGCCCGGTTTGGGTTTCGGCGCAACTGGGTAGGCACGAAAGTGAAAGGATGATGCAGATGGGCGCGCGTGCCGTTCGTCTCCGGCGCACGGGCATACCGCGCAGGGGGCTCACTGGAGCGCAGTTGCCACATAGATGAGGCCCCCTAACATCGCGGCCAAAAGCACCATCGTGACGACAAGCCTTACGGCTTCGAGCCGGCTCAACTCAGGCTCGCTATAGGGTGTCGCCATCTCATTCTCAGGATCATCTTTGCTCAAGGACAGTCCTCCCATTCTCAATGGCTCGCCAGCTTGAGAGGGGGGGATTTCGGCTGTTTGTCGGGCCGGTAAAGTTATGCGAAGGGCTGCGCGATCAAGCGCGTCGCAGGCGGCTTCGAGAAACGGGGGGCGTTATCACCGCGGTTTACAAAACTTTACACGCGATACATTTGCCGGAATTCACCGGCTTCCAGCACGACGTCCACTAACCACGTCTGCTGCCCTGCCCGCCTCCGACGCATTTTGGCCGTAGGGGTGAGTCCTCTGGAGCCGGGGTGCCCAACTAGAGACCATGATGCAGCAGATACTCCTCATCGAGGACGACATGCGGCTCGCCGAGATGTTGCGCGAGTATCTTGGCGGCGCAGGATACGGTGTTTCGCACGCTGCCAGCGGCGGCGCGGGACTAAAGCTGCATGCGCGCGACGGCTTCGACGCCATAGTGCTGGATGTGATGCTCCCCGATGTCGATGGCCTTGAGGTGTGCCGCCAAGTGCGCGGAGCGGCGACGACGCCGATCCTGATGCTGACGGCGCGCGGGCATGCCATGGATCGGATCATCGGACTGGAGCTGGGGGCGGATGACTATCTACCCAAACCCTTCGAGCCTCGCGAGCTGCTGGCGCGCTTGCGAGCAATCTTGCGACGGGGCAAAGACGCGCCGAAGGGTGACGTGCTGGCGTTCGGCCGACTTGAAATCGATCGCGGCGGGCGCGAGACGCGTATCGACGGCGTCGCGCGGGGGTTGACGAACTACCAGTTCGAATTGCTCGTTGCGCTCGCCGAGCGCCCCGGTCGCGTCATGGCGCGAGAGGCGCTCATGGACCTCGTGAAGGGTGAGACCCTCGAGGCGTTCGACCGGTCGATCGACGTTCACATTTCGCGCATCCGGGCGAACATCGAAGACGATCCGAAGAAGCCGCGTCGGATCATTACCGTTCGGGGCACCGGTTACGTGTTCGCGAGAACGCAGGATTGACCCGCGCGATGTCCACGACCAGGCTTTTTCACCAGCTGTACCTGACGATCTTCGGGGCGCTCTTGATTGTCGTCTTTGGGGTCATCGGGCTGTGGCAGCTGTCGGGGCGGAAAAATGATGCCCAAATTGCTCTCGAGAGTGTCGCCACTTTCGAATCGCGACGCTTGCTATCTCCAGACGCCGATCCGGTCGCCCGCCGGCAGTTCCTTACGGACCTATCCAAAACGGTGGGTGTCGACTTTGCCCTTTTTGACGCTGACAGTCGTCTCATCGACGCCGTCGGCGATGGAGGCGGGGAAAATGTCTACGTAGCTGTCAGGCCGGCCATTGGTATTCGGCTGAGCAATGGCGCCTGGATCGAGGCACGCGGATTCTCTTCGACGCAAGACCTCTACGACAAGGTGAAACTGTTTGTCCCTTTGGGCGTCCTGATCGCACTTCTTTGCTACCCGGTCGTTCGGCGCTTGACGCGTCGGCTCGAGCGCCTGCAATCGGGCGTCGAGGCATTGGGATCAGGCGACCTTACTGCGCGGGTAAAAGTCGAGGGCTGCGACGAGGTGGCTCGCTTAGCGCAAAGTTTTAACAGCGCCGCAGCGCAGATCGAGATGCTGGTCGGAGCACACAAGCTGTTGCTCGCCAATGTTTCTCATGAACTCAGAACGCCCCTGTCGCGCCTTCGCCTGACGGCTGAACTGCTCAAAGAGGTCGCCGACCCGGGGCGGACGGCCGATCTGGAAAAGGACGTCACCGAGATCGACGCGTTGATCGAGCAGATCCTGCTCTCGAGCCGTCTCGACGCTGTTAGGGAACTCGACATTCGCGAAGAGGTGGATCTGCTGGCGCTTGCCGCCGAGGAGGGTACGCGTTGCGCTGAGTCCGATATCACGGGCGAGGCTGTCGTCGTCTGTGGTGATCCGGTACTGTTGCGGCGACTGATACGGAACCTCATTGAAAATGCCCAGCAGCACGGAGCGCCTCCGGTTGAGATCCGTGTTCGCCGACAGGACCAGCGAGCTGTGCTGACGGTGAGCGACGGTGGACCCGGCATACCGGCGAGCGAGCAGGAGCGGGTATTTACCCCGTTCTACCGTCCCCGGGGGACGCGCTCGCAAGGATCGGGACTTGGACTTGCGCTTGTCCGTCAGATCGCCCGGCAACATGGCGGATGGGCCGTTGCTGCCGGCTCCGAAGCGCATCCCAGTGCGATTGAGGTGACGATCCTCGCGGACGGTAGTGGCGCGGTTCGCCCCGTTCCTTGACGATCGCTTCTGCCGCTACGCCGGGCCCCTTTCCCTAAGCAAGCTGGTCTGCACAGTGCCCCGGTTGGGACACATTGGAGCAACACACGAGCAAAGCAACGACGGTAAGTCTGCCTGCGTGGGGAACAGGGGGACCGGCCGATGGCGCTTCAAACGAGCGAATTTGCTCCAACACCGACGTGCAGATTCATTTCATGGTTTCTCCTGCCCTTGCTGCCACTCGTCTCCGCGTGCGCAACCGTTCCTCTTGTGCAGACCGGGTCGTTGTCCTCGTACGACCGGCTCCAGCCAGACGATGGCATGCTCACGAAGGCCCGCGTGAGCGTCGACAAGGACGCGATCCTGGCGGCCAGGACGGTGCGCATTATCCCGACTACGTTTTCCACAGCGGCGCCCCCAGCCAAGCTCTCTGAAAGGGACCGGAGGCTGGTCGCCAATGCGGTCGACCGCTCGGTCTGCATCGGGCTCAGCGATCGCTTCCAGATCGTCTTGCCGCCGCAGATGGCCGAGCTGACCGTGCATGTGTCGATCGCCAGCATCATCCCGACAGACGAGGTGGCGGCGGCAACCTCGAAGGTGCTTGATATTGGCCAATCGGTAGTGACGAGCGCGGGGCTCGTAGAAACGGCGGTTCCGATTCCGTCGGTGCGCGTTCCGATCGGCCTGGGTGGGATCGCCCTCGAGGCTGAGGCGGTTGATCCGGCCGGCTACCAGAGGGCAGCCATGCTGTGGGCGCGCGGTGCCAATTCTTTCACGGGCAATACTCGGGTGTCGCCGGTGGGAGACGCTTACGAACTTGCCTCATCCTTCGGCGATGATTTCAGCGAGTTGCTCGTCACCGGCGTCAGTCCGTTCAGCACCAAAATGCCGTCGCTCCCGACCATGCAACGCGTGAAGTCGCTGTTCGGCGGGGCGCCCAAAGAATCTGCCTGCGATGCTTTCGGACGCGTGGGCGTGACCGACATGCTGGCGGCCCAATTCGGCTTGCCGCCGGGCTGGACGGACAAGGGCCAGCAAGCCGACGCGCAGGCGCGGTAACTCCGCCTTGTCGAACAGGGCCAACGGAACGACGCCCAGCGGTCAGATATTGCCGCGCGGCTGGCCGACGGGTGACGCGGCCGCTGGTCGTGGTATCAATCCATGCAATCGGTAGTCCGCACTTCGCTCGGGGCTTCACCCGGCCAATCGGGATAATAGCCGTGCATCAGGCCGTCATCGCTGCAACGGGACTCTACACCCCGCCCTTCAGTATTTCGAACACCGAACTCGTAGAAGCGTTCAACACCTACGTCGAGACTTTCAACGCCGAGAACGCCGCTGTCATCGGAGCCGGCACAATCGCAGCACTGGTGCCCTCCTCCGTCGAGTTCATCGAGAAGGCGTCGGGCATCAAGTCTCGCTACGTGATGAACAAGACGGGTATCCTCGACCCCGCCGTCATGCGCCCCCTCTTGCCCGAGCGGCCTAACGATGAGGACTCCATCCTCGCCCAAATGGCTATCGCGGCGGCCGAGGACGCACTTCAAAGCTGGGGCAAGCCGGCGTCCGAAATCGGCGCCGTGATTTGTGCGGCCTCCAACATGCAGCGCGCCTATCCGGCGATGGCCATCGAGGTTCAAAAGGCGCTCGGTATCGATGGCTTCGCTTTCGACATGAACGTGGCTTGCTCGTCAGCCACTTTTGGCATCAAGACGGCAAGCGACTTCATCGCGACCGGCTCAGCCAAGTCGGTGCTGATGGTCAATCCCGAGATCTGCTCCGGTCACCTGAACTTCACGGATCGCGACTGCCACTTCATCTTCGGCGATGCCGCGACCGCCGTTATCCTGGAAGATGAGACGCAGGCCAGCGGAGGCTGGGAGATCCTGGGCACGCGGCTGAAGACAGTATTCTCCAACAACATCCGCAACAATTTCGGCTTCCTGAACCGCGCGGCTCCGGAAGGTATTGGCGCTAGGGACAAGCTGTTCGTCCAGGAAGGCCGCAAAGTGTACCGCGAGGTGGTGCCGATGGTCAGCGAGATGATCCTCGACCACGCGCGCGACATCGGCGTCGATCCGCAGCGCCTCAAGCGGCTCTGGCTGCACCAGGCCAATATCAACATGAACGAGATGATCGGCCGCAAGGTGCTGGGCCGCGAGCCGGCCCCCGGCGAAAACGTCATCATTCTCGACAATTTCGCCAACACCAGCTCGGCCGGCTCGATCATCGCCTTCCATACCGCCAATGATGACTTCGCTGCCGGCGAGACGGGACTGATATGCAGCTTCGGCGCCGGCTATTCGATCGGCACAGTGTTCGTCAGGAAGCGTTAGAACCCTTGCGGCCTGGGTGGCGGCGCCGGCACTCAACGCGGGGGGAAAGTCTCCACGAGAAGGGCACCTTCTCTAACGAGAAGGTTCGAGCGGCGATGGTCTCATTCGCAAGGAGACGCCCGTAACGGGCTGTGCCACGAGGTGTTTCAGCTGTGGGCGCACAGCCTTGAGAGATGTTGAGTGCCGACTTGTTCTTCTGGGCGATGCCGGATGCCGGAGCGTGAAGAAAAACACGCTCAGTTTGGATCACGGGTCGCCCGGCAAAACCCAGCTAAATCAATGATCTACCGCGCTGGGCGTATATAATGGTGGAGCCGAGGGGAATCGAACCCCTGACCTCTGCAGTGCGATTGCAGCGCTCTCCCATCTGAGCTACGGCCCCGGGCAGTTCGGCGGCATTTAGGGGTCCGCTCCGAATCTTGTCAAGGAACGCGCCAAAAGCCCGGCGTCTCGGCCTGCGCGCGCTTGCAGGCCAGCGGGCACAAAGGTTACACGTGGCGCCAAGCAGCACCTGGAGCGCGGCACGATGATCCTCCTTCGCCTCATCGACTTCCTCGGTTACCTCATTCAGCTTTACGTCTACGTCGTCATCGCCAGCGTCATCCTGAGCTGGCTGATGGCCTTCGGTGTCGTGAACCCCTACAATCCGACGGTGCGCGCCATCTGGCAGGGGCTGAACGCCGTCACTGAGCCGCTGCTGCGCCCCATCCGCAACATGCTGCCGAACATGGGCGCCATCGACCTCTCACCGATCATCCTGCTGCTTGCCTGCTTCTTCGTGCAAAGCGTCGTGCTGGGATCGCTGCGCGACCTCCTCGTCACTGCCGGATGAGTGCCGCCGAATACCCTTGGCGGACCGGGAACGGGTGCGTCATCGTGCGTGTGCGCCTGACGCCGAAATCCTCGGTAGAAGGCGTCGACGGCGTGGCCCCGAGCGCGGAAGGGGCGGCGCTTGCCGCCCGCGTTCGCGCGGTGCCGGCCGAGGGTGAAGCCAACACGGCGGTCGAAAAGCTCATTGCGCGCTGGCTCGACGTGCCGAAGAGCACGGTGCGCGTGACGGCGGGGGCAAAATCCCGCATCAAGTCGCTCACCATCAGCGGGGAAACGAATTGCCTGGAGCAACGGCTCCGGGCCAAGCTCGCGTCTGCCTGAAAGGCTGGCGCACCAAGACGGGATCCTAGGGAGGAAGTTTCGCAATGTCCGCTTACGTCATCGACGGCAAGGCAATCGCCGCCAAGGTGCGCTCCGATGTTGCCGCCGACGTGGCAATGCTCAAGTCCAAGCATGGCTTAGTGCCCGGCCTCGCCGTGGTGCTGGTCGGCGAGGATCCGGCGAGCAAGGTCTACGTGCGTAACAAGGCGGCGCAGACCGTCGAGTGCGGCATGCAGTCGTTCGAGCACAAGCTGGCAGAGGACACGCCCGAGCAGGTGGTTCTCGATCTCGTCGCCAAGCTCAACGCCGATCCGAACGTCAACGGCATCCTGGTGCAGATGCCGCTTCCCAAGCACATGGATTCCAACAAGGTGCTGGAGCTGATCGACCCGTTGAAGGACGTCGATGGCTTCCACCCGATGAACGTCGGGCGCCTGTCGATCGGCGAGCGCGCGTTGGCGCCCTGCACGCCGGTCGGTTCGATCATCCTGGCGAAATCGGTGAAGCACGACCTGTCGGGTCTCAATGCCGTCGTCGTCGGCCGCTCCAACATCGTCGGCAAGCCGATGGCGCAGCTGCTGCTGCGCGAGAACTGCACGGTGACCATCGCGCACTCGCGCACCAAGGATCTCCCCGGTGTCGTGCGCGCCGCCGATCTCGTCGTTGCCGCTATCGGCAAGCCGGAGTTCGTCAAGGGCGACTGGATCAAGCCGGGTGCCATCGTCATCGACGTCGGCATCAACCGTATCCTCAAGCCGGACGGCAAGGGCAAGATCGTCGGCGACGTCGACTTCGCCGAGGCGGTGAAGGTGGCGGGGGCGATCACCCCGGTGCCGGGCGGCGTCGGTCCGATGACCATCGCCTGCCTGCTCAAGAACACCGTCGAGGCGGCGATGATGCAGCACGGTCTCAAGGCGCTTGCCGCCTGAGCCGGGCAGCAGGCAGCAGGCAGTAGGCAGTAGGCAGTAGGCAGTAGG
>JBDTOR010000061.1:0-13287 GCA_039933175.1 Hyphomicrobium sp.
AGCCCTCAAAGCAGGCATCGCCAAGCTGGTCTAGCCGACTGCACTAGTGGCGCAGGCGCACGCCGGCCTGCACCTCTTCGACGGTGTAGCTGCTGTCGGGCTGCGAGCTGTCGAAGGCGGTGTGCTGGTAGCGCGTGAACAGCACAGCCCAGCGATTGAGGTAGTATTCGCCCCCGACCGCCGCCGTGAACTGGTTCTCGTTGATTCCGGCGCCGACGAAATCGCGCGTCAAGTAGCCGACGCCGGCGATGCCGACGAGATACGTGTTGAAGCTATGGCGCCCCTCGAGGCCGTAGACGCGTTCCATGACGCCGCCCGAGTCGACGGTCGTCGTCTCCGCCACCTCGCTCGCGGCGGTGAACTGCAGCGTCGTCAGCGGCGTCACCTGCCAGGTCAGGTCGGCATCGATGAGCAACCCGTCGATCACCTCCAGCTCGCGGCTGTCGGGCGTTTGCCGGCCGTAGCCGAGGCTGATGTTGCCGCGCAGGATCTGGCTGACCTCGCCGAACGACACGCCCAGCCTGTAGCGCTCACCGGTCGAGCTGCGGTTGATGCCGTCGCTGAAGGCGGGAATGGTGTACTCGCGCTGATTGATGGCGATGTCGGCGAAGGCGAACAGATAGGGCGAGAATTCCCACTTCGGCCGCACCGCTTCATCGTAGAGCGTGAAGTCGCGGTCGGCGTTGCTGACGACCTGGCCATTGATGAGATCATCGCTGTAGCTTGTGTCGATGATGTTGCCGCGCAGCTGAGTGGTGAGCCGGTTGAAGCGCTGGTTGAAGGCCCCGCGTAGTCGCTCGACCACGACATTCGGCCGCGTGCCCGCCGTGTTGGCATTGATGGCAGAGCGACTTTCCTGCGCCACTTCACGCGCGATCAGGCCCTGAAAATTGGTCTGGCTCGTCACGTCGAGGCGGCCGAGGCCCTCGACGAGATAGGCGCGGTCGTCTTCCGACGGAAACCTATCGTGGAAGCTGAGATCGCCACTGGCGCGGACCTCGACCGCGTGCCGCGTCCAGTTCGACGCCAGCCGTGCGGCGGGGCGCACTTCGAGCGAGCTATCGCCGACGCCGTCGGGCACGGCAAACAGGTTGTTGTTGAAGTCGTAGTTCGCCTCGACGGTCGTATACAGAATGAAGCTGCCGATCTTGGTGCCGATCGGCGGGAACGGATCGAAGGCCAGGCTATCGAAGGAACCTCCTCCGAAGACGGGATTGATTTCGCCGGCGGCGAGCAGCAGCGGATCGAATGCCCCGGGCTCGCCGACGAACGCCCGGATGTCCTCTGGCGAGCGCATATCGGCCGCGGTGATGTCTTCCTCGTTTTCCGGGGTGACACCCGGCTCGGTGAGATCGATGAGACCGTCCTGCGGGCCCCGCGTCTCGATCACCGGCACCGGATCGCCGTCTTGCGGCGCGGCCACGCGGCGTATGCGCGTCTCGGCGTCGGGCGCTAGCTCTTGATCATCGGTCCCGTCGTCAACGCCGCCGATCGCTCCAGGGTCCGCAGAATCCGTGTCACCGTCCTGGGGCGCCTGAGCGGCCGCAGGCGTCGCGGCTTCCATGCCAAAACGTCCGTCGTCGAAAGCGCGGCGATCCTCCTCATCGAGAGGCGGCGGATCGTCTGGAAGTGTGGGACGCAGTTGCACCGGCCGGCGTGGCTCGACGCCGCGCAAGGGCGGGTCCAGAATCTGCGCTGCAGCGGGCATAGGCGCGAGCATGAGCGCAACGCCGACGAACGCGGCGAAGCTCAACGTGACGCAGACGAATTTTCGCTCGCCAGCCAAAGGCGCTCCCATGAGGATTACTCGTCACGCGAACGCCGTACACGCTGGGTCGACGCTAGGATGTGTTGGGTTAACGCTCTGTTTAGTTTGGCCGTCCGAGCGGTGAACAGCGGTCCAGCTTGGCTGGACAGGCCCCTTGATTTGTAAGAAACTCTTAAGACTTAAGGCGTCGCTGGGGGATGAATAGCCATGACGGCGGCTGAGGGGCCCTTGCGCAAATTGCGAGCAGTCGACGGCGGCAAAAAGCTGAGCCGGCTGCCTGTTGCATCCGCATTGCGAACGCTCGACCTCGAGTGCGAGGGGCTCAACCGCCTGCGCGAAGCCTTGCAGGGGCCGATGAGCCGGCCGTTCGGGGACGCTCTGCGCGTCCTGCGCGCAGCCCGCGGACGCGTCGTCGTCACGGGCATCGGCAAGAGCGGGCACGTCGGCCAGAAGATCGCGGCGACGTTCGCCTCGACGGGCCGCCCGGCCTTCTTCGTACACCCGACTGAAGCCTCGCACGGCGACCTCGGTATGATCACGCCGGACGACGTGCTGCTGGCGCTGTCCTGGTCGGGCGAGACGGTAGAACTGAAGCCGCTCATCACCTATTCGCGGCGCTACAACGTGCCGCTGATCGGCATTACCTCCCGCGCCGATTCAGCGCTCGGCCAACATTCGGACATCGTGCTGGAGCTGCCGCGGACCAAGGAGGCATGTCCGCACGGCCTTGCACCGACGACCTCGACGACCATGCAGCTGGCGCTCGGCGACTGTCTTGCCGTCGCGCTGCTCGAAGCCAAGGGCTTCACGTCGCAGGATTTCAAGGCATTCCATCCCGGCGGCTCGCTCGGGGCCAGCTTGAAGTATGTTGCCGACGTCATGCACAAGGGCGACCGCATGCCGATCGCCCGCGATACCGTGCCGATGAGCGCAGCTCTCGTAATCATGACGCAGAAGAGCCTCGGCTGCCTCGGCATTGTCGATGCCAAAGGCAAGCTCGTCGGCATCGTGACGGACGGCGACTTACGCCGCCACATGGGCGAGAACCTGATCCGGCGGCGCACCGTCGATATCATGACGCGCGCGCCCAAGACGATAAAGCCGGGCATGCTGGCGTCGGCGGCGCTGGAACAGATCAACGCCTCGCGCATCACCGCGCTGTTCGTGGTCGAGCGCGGCAAGCCGGTCGGCATCGTGCACGTGCACGACCTGCTGCGCGCCGGTATCGCCTAGGGCGGAGCGACTTAGCGCTTCATTTGCAGCCGAGGCTCCCAGTATCCTGGCTTGCGGCGCAAGTGCGCAACGGCCAGCACGACGATCTGATCATCTTCGATTATGTAGACGATACCGTATGGAAAGCTCCCCAATCGGTAACGGCGGACGCCTGTCCCGACCAGTTGCCATGCATGCGGCAGTTCAATGACCTGCCCAATCCCTGTCCGGAACTCAGCGAGAAACTCTTCTCGTAACTCCATGCGCTGCGCTTCGTACCATTGCGCTGCTTCCTCCAACTCAACAATTGCAATTGGGTGGAAGCGGACGTTCATTCAGCGGGGGCCGAACCGCTTGCGAAGCCGCTCCATCACCTCTTCCATTGGGATCGTCTGCGTCTCTCCGCTGCGAACGGCAGCCATCCGACGCTCAGCTTCCTCGGCCCAGGCCTTGTCGATCTCGGGATTGGGCTCGCGGTAGGTGAGGACGATCAGCTCGTCTATGAGCTCCGCCTGCTCCTCGGGGGGGAGTTTGCGGATCTCCTCGGTCAACCGTTTGACGCGCTCGTTCATGCTTCAACCCTAGCATAATGCCGCCACGGCGCGCCATTGGGTGTCAGGCGGGCCCGACGGTCAGAACGGTGCCGTTGCAGCCCTTGACGCGCACCTTGGCGCCGCGCGCGGCCTCTGTGCCCTCGGCCGGCCAGACGCTGTCGGCAGCCCGCACGCTCCCGCGGCCGCCGCCTTCGATCGGCTCCGCTACCGTCAGCACCTGGCCGATGAGCTGATCGCCGCGGCGATTGAGAGCGGGCTCTTTTGACGGCATCCAGCGCGCCCATCGCTGGTCGATGATGAGGTCAGCAATCAGCAGCACGAGGCCGGCCGCAAACCAGAGCCAGCCCGTGAGATGTCCGGTGAATGCGCCGTATGCCCCGTAGAGCGCCGCGATGACGCCGGCGATCGGCATGACGAGGCTCGCCAATGCGACCAGCCAAATCAGGGCGCCGGGACGCCCGTCCGGTTCAGTTGAAAGCATGCTCCACCAGCAGGCAAGTGCCGTTGGTTCCGGTGATCTTGACCCGCGCACCTTGCGGCGCGTCGGAGCCCTGCGCGTTCCACACGGTGTCGCCGACGCGAACCTTGCCGCGACCGTCGGCGATGGCCTGCTCGACGGTCACCACGCGCCCGACGTACTGCTCAGCGCGCAAATTCAGCTCCGGCTGATCGCTCGTCGCCATCTCGGGCGAAGCATAGCGCCGCGCGAAGAACACGGTGATGCAGGAAATGATGGCGAAGGTGATCAGCTGCCACTCCCACGCGATGTCAACCGTGAGGCCCAGCGCCCCGACGATCACCGCAGCAACACCGAACCAAACGAAATGGACCCCAGGCACCACCGACTCGAGCGCGAACAGCGCGACCGCGACGATGAACCAGTTCCACGCGCCAAGGCTCCATAAAAATTCGGACAAACCCATGGCCTACATCTCCAACGCGACAATGCAGCATAGCAAGAGTGGGCGCGTCATCGCCATGGCTATGCGCGCGGGACGCTGCCGCGTGGTGCCGGCGCGGGCTTATCGCCACCGCCGCCGCCAAATGCCTCGCCGGTAATCTGCGCCAGGCCGGCCAGCGAGCCGATGACCGCCGATGCTTCGAGCGGCATCAGGATAACCTTCTGGTTGGGCGCTTTGGCCAGAGATTCCAGAGCCTTCACATAGTTGTTGGCGACAAAGTAGTTGATCGCCTGCACGTTGCCCTTGGAGATGGCGTCGGAGACGAGTTGCGTCGCCTTGGCCTCGGCTTCAGCGGAGCGCTCGCGCCCCTCGGCGTCGCGGAAGGCGGCTTCTTTCCGCCCTTCGGCTTCCAGCACGACGGCCAGTTTCTCGCCCTCGGCGCGTAGAATTGCCGCCTGCCGCAAACCTTCCGACTCGAGGATCTGCGCGCGCTTTTCGCGCTCGGCCTTCATCTGGCGGGCCATGCTGTCGACGAGGTCGCGCGGCGGATCGATGTCCTTGATCTCGATGCGCGTCACCTTGATGCCCCAGGCTTCCGTGGCCTGGTCGACGACTTGCAGCAGCCTGGAATTGATCTGATCGCGGTTCGAAAGGAGCTCGTCGAGGTCCATCGAGCCCATGACGGTGCGGATGTTGGTCAGTGTCAGGTTGATGATCGACGGCTCGAGCTGGTCGACCTCGTAGGCCGCGCGCGCCGCGTTGATCACCTGGAAGAACGTCACGCCGTTGACCCGCACCATGGCGTTGTCCCGCGTGATCACGTCCTGGCTCGGGATGTCGAGCACCTGCTCCTTCATGTTCATGCGGTGGCCGACGCGCTCCATCACCGGGATGAGGATGTGCAGGCCGGGCTGCAGGGTGCGCGTGTAGCGGCCGAAGTTCTCGACCGTGTAGTTCATGCCCTGCGGGACGATCTTGACCGTCGACCACAAGATCACGATGGCGAGGATGACGAGCAGCACGCCGAAGATTTCGAAGCCGCTCGAAAAGGGGCTCAGCATCTCAGGTTCCATGGATTGGGCCCGTGGGAATAATGGGTGGACAGAACAAACGCCAAAGTACGGCGGGGAAGAAAACATAGAGTTAAAAAATAGTTCGGCGGCAGTTACTTACGGAACAGCGCGCAAGTGAAAGGCGAACCGGCACGGCCGCGCCCGACTTGCCGCTACAGCCAGCCCTGCAGCTCGCGGCGGACCACCGCCTCGATGGCCCGGATGCCGTCGTCGCTGTCGTTGAGCGCCGGCAGGTAGGCGAACTTCTCGCCGCCGCCGCCTTCGAAGTAGTGACGGTTCTCGCCGTCGAGCTCTTCGAGCGTCTCCAGGCAATCGGCCGAGAAGCCGGGAGCGACGAGGGCGATGCGCTTCACGCCCTCGGCAGCGAGGCGCTTCACCGTTTCGTCGGTGTAGGGCTGCAGCCAGGGATCGTTGCCGAAGCGCGACTGGTACGTCGTCAGCCACTTGTCCTCGGGCCAGCCGAGCGCGGCGCGCACCAGCCGCGACGTCTTCTGGCACTGGCAATAGTAAGGATCGCCCGCCTCGAGGTAGGACTGCGGCATGCCGTGGAAGGTGGCGATGATGACCTCGGGCGTGAAGTCGAGCTTGGCGAGGTCGCGCCGCATAGAGTTCGCCACCGCTTCGATATAAGCCGGGTCGTCGTGATAGCTGGGGGCGACGCGCACCGCCGGCTGCCAGCGCATTTTCATGAGTGTGCGGAAGGCGTGATCGGCGGCCGTCGCCGTCGTCGCCGCGGCGTACTGCGGGTAGAGCGGCACCAGCAGGATGCGATCGCAGCCCTTGTCCATCAGGGCGCGGATGCGGCTGTCGGTCGTCGGGTTGGCGTAGCGCATGGCGAAGTCGACCTCGACGCGGTCGGGCATGCCGAGCGCTACGGCGAGCTTCTCGGCCTGCGCGCGCGTGATCGTCTTGAGCGGGCCCTCGTCGCGCTCATTGTTCCAGATCGTCTGGTAGTCCTTGCCTTTGCGACCCGGGCGCACCGTGAGGATGATCAGATTGAGGATCGGCCACCACTTCCAGCGCGGCACCTCGATGACGCGCTCGTCGGAGAGGAATTCCTTGAGGTAGCGGCGCATCGACCAGTAGTCGGTGCCGTCAGGGGTGCCGAGGTTGAGCAGCAGCACGCCGATGCGCCCGCAGCGCACGTTCGGGTGGCCGGGCGGCCGGTGCGCGGGGTCGGGCTGGAACGTAGCGACGGGCTTGATTTCGTTCACGATTGCATCGGCCTTCGGCTACCGGCGGGTGACGGGCGCGCACCATAGCCAATATGAGCTGCGGAAGCGAAGTCTCAAGCCTTGGCTTGGGCCTTGGGGGGCGTCTTCGTTGCGACCGGAAGCCGGCGGCGGGGCGCGCTCTGGCGCCGAACGCGCTTTGCCAGGTTCTCGGCGCCGGCTTCATCCAACTCGTGTTCTCTCAGGGCAGTCGCAGCCTGCCAATAAGCGCCGATGCTCCGCCGCAGCCTCTTCGGGGCCTCGGCAAATAGCCGCTCGCCACGCGGTTTGGCACACTCACGCAGTTCGGCCTGCCGCTGGCGCGCAGCCTTCTCGACTAGGGCCGCATGCTCGCCGCTGATCGTTGTGGCCGCGTCCGAGTGGACGAAGGTGACGAGCATGGCAAGGTCGTGATCATCGCCCAGGATCTGCGACAGTGTGCGGGCCTCGCTTGCGCGCGCGCCTAAATATTCTGGCCATGCGCGAGCCAGCAGCGTCATCTGCCGCCAGTGGGCCTGGGCGCCTTTGCGCCATTCGTGAAGAGCTTCATCGCTCGGCTTGGCGTAAGCTTCGCGAAAGGTGCGGCACGCTTTACGATACGACCGTTCGAGGCCGGCGCCGACGACATCGAAGCCGCTGCCCGCGACGTGCAGCTCAGCGAGACGGATCTTGGCGTCATCGAGGCGAGTTTGCGCCTCCTTCATCGTTACCGGCGCGCCCTCGCCGTTGGCCGCCGCTATGCTGGCGCGCAAGCCGGAAACGAGACCCTTGCGGGCGAGGCCCGGTGCGCCCTCGAGCTTGTTGACGGTTTCGAGCAGAACGTGGCGGTCGCGCGCGCCCGATAAGCTGAGCCCGATGTCGCGCAACTGCGCGTTTTCGCGCTTGAAGGCATCTTCGCCCATGGCCGGGCGGACGAGGCGGAGCAACGCGCGCAAGCGCTTCAGCGCCTTGCGCGTCTCGTGCACGGAGATGGCATGATCGCCTTTGGCCTGCAGCTCGGTCTGCGCGCGCTCGATCTGTTCGACGGCGATACGCCTGACGCCTTCCTCGAAAGGCTCACCGAGCTTGAAGCGAAACGCCATGTAGTTTCCGTGTTCGGCCGTACTCGACAACACAACATACCGTACAGGTCTGTGCGGACATTGGAAGCTACATGGCGCATCCGCGCAAGCGGCTGAACAATGTACCGAACCACGCTCGGCTCACCCGAGCGCCCGACGCTGCTCCTGCGCCCAGACGAGCCACGTTTCGACGCGCTGTTCAGGATGTTGCGCTGTCATAAAGTCGGTGATGACGGCGACGCTGTCGGCGCCGGCCGCCAGGACTGCGTCGGCGCGATCGGGTGTAATGCCGCCTATGGCGACAAGGGGCAACGCGCCGATACGCTCTTTCCAGACGGCGATCCGCTCCAGGCCCTGTGGCGCCCACCGCATCGCCTTGAGCTTCGTCTCGTAGATCGGACCGAGCGCGACATAGTCCGGCTGGGCGGCGAGCGCGATGTCCAGCTCCGCCTCGCTATGGGTCGAGATGCCAAGCCGCATGCCGGCGGCTTTTATCGCGGCAAGGTCGGCCGCAGCGAGATCCTCCTGGCCGAGATGAACGAAGTCGGCGCCGGCGTCGATGGCCGCGCGCCAGTAGTCGTTGACGATCAGCTGGCAGCCATGACGGCGCGCAATCGCCAGGCTCGCATCGATCTGGCGGCGAATGTCGTCAGCCGCCGCATCCTTGACGCGCAATTGCAGCGTACGCACGCCGAGCGGGACGAGGCGCGCCACCCAGGTTGCATCTGGCACGATCGGATAGAAGACATCGAGCTCGGCGCGCGGCGTCTCAGGCATCGCCGCGCTTCAGATCGAAGAACGGCGTGCCGGCCACGGGCGTCGACGGCTGCGCCATGTCGCGCATGCCCATGAGCCCGGACTCGAACGCCGCGCGGCCTGCGTCGATCGCCTGCGCGAAGGCTTGCGCCATGCGCACCGGATCGCCGGCTTTGGCCACGGCCGTGTTGAGCAGCACGCCGTCGAAGCCCATTTCCATCGCTTGCGCCGCATGCGAGGGGGCGCCGATGCCGGCGTCGATGATCAGCGGCGTGTCCGGGAAGTAGGCGCGCATGCTTTGCAGTGCATAAGGGTTGGCGAGGCCGCGGCCGGTGCCGATCGGCGCGCCCCACGGCATCAGCACCTGGCAACCCGCATTGAGCAGGCGCTCGGCGACGGACAGATCCTCGGTGGTGTAAGGCAGCACCTTGAAGCCGTCGGCATTGAGGACCGCCGCAGCCTCGGCGAGGCCGAACACGTCGGGCTGCAGCGTGTCGTCGTTGGCGATGACCTCCAGCTTGATCCAGTCGGTGTTGAAAACTTCGCGGGCCATTTGCGCGGTCGTCACCGCTTCTTTCACGGTGCGGCAACCGGCCGTGTTGGGCAGCACGCGCACGCCGAGCGCGCCCACCAGTTCCAGGAAGCGCTCGCCCATGCGTCCGCGCGCCTGCTCTCGGCGCAGCGACACCGTGACGATACCGGCACCCGACGCCTCCACGGCGCTCGCCAGCACGTGCGGCGAAGGATACTGCGCCGTGCCGATGAGCATGCGCGAGGGCAGCGCGACGTCGTACAGCGTCAGGGCGCTCTTGGCATTGGCCGTTGGTTCGGGCGCGTTCACTGGCTCACCCACCGTGACGTGGCGAGACGATCTCGATGTGGTCGTCGAAGAACAGCGGGGTCGTCGCCCTCGCCTTTTCAGGCACGAAGGTGCCGTTGCGGGCGGTGGCAACCTTCGCCTCCGCCAGTCCCCGCTCGGCCACGAGATCAGCAAGCGTCTCCGCCGCCGTCATGACGGCCTCACCGTTGACGATAAGAGTGCGCACCTCGACTTGCGTCACCACCGGCAATTCTCCGTCACCGCAATGGGTTGCCTGCCTGATCACCACTCATGTACTGCAAACCGCCGCCGGCAACAAATCATGCCGTGCCGGTCGTCAGCAAAGCGGACGCCTTGCCGCTCTCGATATAGTCAGCGACGGCGCGCGCCAGTACAGGCGCCAGCAAGAATCCGTGCCGGTAGGCGCCGTTCACGAGGATGCGCCGGCCATCGTCGCGGACAATGGCGCGTGGGACGTTATCGGGAAAGGCGGGCCGCACCCCGGCGCCCAGGTCGACAACCTCCGCCTCGCCGAAGGCCGGGTGCACCGCGTAGGCCCCGCCCAGCAGCTCCAGCGCCGAGCGCACGCTGACGGGGCCGGCATCCGCCGTCTCGACCAACGTGGCGCCGATCATGTAGAGGCCGTCGTCCCACGGTACGATGTACAGCGGCAGGCGCGGATGCAGCAGTTGTACCGGCCGCTGCAGCGACACCTCGCGTGTGCGGATCAGCGCCCGCTCGCCGCGCACGCCGCGCAGGTCGGGCAGCACGTCTCGCGCGGCAAGGCCGCGGCAGTCGATGATCGTCTCCGCGTCGGCAGGCGCGTCCGACTCGCCGAAGATCAGTTCTACGCCAGCCCGTTGCACTTCAGCCAGGATGAAGGCGAGCGCGGCGGGCGCCGGCATATGCGCCTCTTCGGGGAAATAGAGCGCCGAGGTGAAACGGTCCGCAAGATCAGGCTCCAGCGCGCCAAGCTCGGCACCATCGATGAGGCGGTGGCCCTGCGTGCGACGCGCAAAGCGCTCCAGCTCGCCGCGGTCGCGCGCGGCGGCGACGACGATGCTGCCGTTCGACTTCAGCGCCGGGTAGAAGTTGCGCCACAGCGCGACGCCCTCGCGGCCGAGCTGACGCAGCATGGCGGGCGCCGTTTCCGCCTCGCGCTCGGGCGCCAGCATAACGCCGCCGTAAAAACTCGCCGCATCCGCGAACGGCTCGGCGCTGACCTCGACCAGCCGCACGCGATGGCCCGCGCGGGCAAGCGTGAGCGCTTGCCAGAGTCCGAGGATTCCGGCGCCGAGCACCGTGATGGAGCGCGTGTTCGCGGGCATGCTTCTTCTGTTGGCTTAAGCGGACGGCTCACCGTTCGCATGTTGGGGGGCGCCGCTCAATCCCTCGGCGTCAATCGCCGAGCGCGGCACCTTCGCGGCGGGCGTCGGCGGCGCCTTCCAGGTGGCCGTCGCGGCGGGTGACGATGTGGATGCCGGAGTTCATCAGCGAGGGCACGATGCGATGGCCGAGCGGGCGCAGGGTCAGCCCGAGAGGGATGGCCGGCCAGTCGATCTCGATTTCGAAGCCGCTGCCCTGGCTGCCGAAGTTGGTGAGGTCCGCCGCCTGCTGTGCGTCGAGCCCCCAGTCGAGCAACGCGACGAGCGTCTTCACCACGTAGAGGATGATGCGGCTGCCGCCCGGCGAGCCGAGCACGGCCTCGACGTTGCGCGCCTTGTCGAACACGATGGTCGGCGCCATCGAGCTGCGTGATCGCTTGCCGGGTGCCACGGCGTTGGCGACGGGCTGGCCGGCCGCGTCGACGGGTACGAATGAAAAGTCGGTCAACTCGTTGTTGAGCAGGAATCCGGCCGCCCAGTTGTGCGAGCCAAAGCCGCCCTCGATGGTCGTCGTCATCGACACCGCGTTGCCGGCGTCGTCGATGATGGAGATGTGGCTGGTGCCGGAGCGCTCGACCGTGGCGTCGACGCCGAACGACTGTCGCTTGAGGCCGGGCGGCTCGCCGGCCTTCGGCTTGTCGGCGGCGCGCAGCGGGTCGATCAGCGCGCGGCGCGTTGCGATGTAGGCGTCATAGAGCAAACCCTCCGGCACGGCAACGAAATCGGGATCGCCGATGTATTTGTTGCGGTCGGCGTAGGCGAGCTTCTCGGCCTCGGCGATGAGATGCAGCGCGCCGGCGCCGAGAGCCGTGTCGGGGTTGTTTCCGAGTTCGAACGGCTCGACGAGCTTCAGTGTTTGCGCCACGGTTGGACCGCCGGACGACGGCGGACCGACGCCGCAGATCTCGTGTCCGCGATAGCCGGCGCACAGCGGTGCGCGTTCCTTCACCGTATAATTCTTAAGGTCGTCGAGCGTCATGCCGCCGGGCGCGATGGGGGCCGCCGCCACCGCGTCGACGATGGCCTGCGCGATCGGCCCGCTATAGAACGCGTCGGCGCCACCCGCCGCGATGGCCCGCAGGGTCGCGGCGAACTCCGGATTCTTCAGCCGGTGCCCCATGGGCAGCGCGCTGCCGCCGTCGGTGAAGAAATAGCGCCGCGCCGCCGGCACAAAGCTCCCGGGGCCATCGAGACGCAACAGAAAATGCAGGCGCTGCGAAATCTCGAAGCCGTTGTCGGCGATGCGGATGGCCGGCTCGAACAACTTGGCCCACGGCAGCTTGCCGTGCTGCTTGTGTACGTCCTCCAGTAGCCGCACGAGGCCGGGAACGCCGATGCTGAGACCGGATAGCACGGCGTCGTTGAAGGGCATCGGCTTGCCGCCGACGAGAAAGCGGTCGGGGCGGGCCGATGCCGGCGCGGTTTCGCGGCCGTCGTAGACTTTCAGCTCGGACTTCGCCTTGTCCCAATAGAGAATGAAGGCGCCGCCGCCGAGGCCGCTCGACTGCGGCTCGACGATGTTTAGAACGAGCTGCGTCGCGATGGCCGCATCGATGGCCGATCCGCCGGCACGCAGCATTTCGCGCCCGGCTTCGGCGGCGAGGGCGTTGGCAGCCGACACCATGTGGCGCCTGGCCGTCGCCAGCGCGTGCGTCTCCGATCCGGTCGAGGCCTCCGGCTGGCTGCGCGGATCGAGCAGCTGGGCCTCGGCCGCGCCGCCCGTGACCAAAGGCAATAGGAGACCGGCGACGCACGCGGCGCGGTGCAGCTTGGAAGGAAGGAGCATGGGGACCGGACGTTGTGGGCAGTTGTTCACCAACTTCCGCCATCATGGCACCAAGCACAATGCCCGATGGAAGGACCCGGCATGTCGACCCCGCGATCGTACGTATGGCCGTTGGCCGCAGTGCTGCTGTCGGCCGCGCTGCTGATCGCCGGCGTTGATCGCGGCACCGCGCGCGAGGCCGTGGCGTCGCTGCTCAGCACCACGCAGACGGTGGTCGGCCAACCGATCGTCTATCCGACGGAAGCGCCTGCGAAAGTTGCCGCCGCCGTCGTCACCATGCAGCCCGGCGAGGAGACCGGCTGGCACCAGCACGACGTGCCGATGTTCGGCTACATCCTCGACGGCGAGGTGACCGTCGACTATGGCGCCAAGGGCACGCACGTCTATCGGCGCGGCGATGCCATCGTCGAGGCGGTCGATGTGCCGCATAACGGACGCAACACCGGCGCGGGCGAAGCGCGCATCCTCTCGGTGTTCATGGGTGCCGAGGGCGTGCCCAATACGCAGATGCTGCCGGCCCACCCGGCGGCGCCCGCGGTCGCGCCTCAGTGAAAATCGCGCGACTTGGGGATGATGCGCGCATTGCGCGGATGCGACGCCCAGCGCGGATGCATTTTGTCGGCGTTCGGATCTTTGGGAAATTTCGCCGGATGCGCGGAGCCGGGATCAGGACGCATCACCTCATCCGCGTTGGCAACCGGCATCTTCATGTCGGCGGCCTGCTCGGATAGCAGTTGCAGCCAATCGCTGCGGTCCTCC
>JBDTOR010000062.1:0-13271 GCA_039933175.1 Hyphomicrobium sp.
ACGGTGAAGGGCCTCGCCACCGCGGTCAACTTCGACAAGACCATCCGCTGACCTTCATCACGGCCTGCCTTCTCCCTCTTCACTCTCCCCGGTGGGGAGATGTCGATTGCGCGTATTCGCTTCTTCCCGTCATAGCCGCGTCCGTGCGAAGCACGGCTCCGCCGTGACGGCGGCCATCCATGCAAGCCCCCGCTGTCGCGACGATGCGCAGCAATTCGCTTTGCCGAAGCGATCCGCCGATGATGGCGTGGATGGCCGCCTACGCGGCCATGACGATTTGCGGGTCGGCGGCACAACGAAAAAGCCAGGGCGCGGCCCTGGCTTTTGTTGTGTCGGCGCTGGTGCGCGGCTTAGGCGCCGGCGCCTTGCGGGCCTTCGATTGAAGGACGCTGCCGGCGGTCGGCCACGAAGCGGTCGAAGTCCGCCTTGTCCTTCGACTTGCGCAGGCGCTCGAGGAACTCTCCGAACTTGCCGCGCTCCTCATCGAGCGCGTGCAGCGCCTCGTCGCGATATTCATCGAAGGCGCGGTTGCCGCTCGATGGGCGTTGCCGATACGGAGTTGCAGGCTCCGACTGCTCCGACGCCAGGCGCTGCCAGTGACGCCTCTGTCCGCGCAACAGCACGGCGGCGCCAATCAAGAGTGCGATAGGCCAGAACAGCCAGATGACGGTCCAGACCATCCACAGCAGCGTGAAGAAGACCACAGTGAGGATCAGCAAGGGCATCGCTCGCGAGCTCCAATTACCGATGAACGAGATGGCCGGGGCAATGCATGCCCCGGCTTGAACTTGTGTGCCGTCTCGGCGCGCACTAGGCGCCGGTGCCGGTCTGCTGTTCCGTGGTCGTCGGACGCGAGCGGCGGTCGGCCATGAAGTGGTCGAACTCCTCCTTGTCCTTCGCCTTGCGCAGGCGATCGAGGAACTCGCGGAACTCGCGCTGCTCTTCCTCAAGCCGGCGCAGCGTGTCCTCGCGGTAGTCGTCGAAGGCGGCGTTGCCGCTTGATGCGAAGCCGCCGCGGAAGTCACGGCCCCAGCGCTGCATCTTGTTGTCCCACCGGTCCGTCATGCGCTGCTGCCAACGGCTCATGTCACCCGATCGTCCACATCCCATGCGTCCACTCCAGATCATGTAGGCGAGAATTGCGAGGCCAGCGGGCCAGAACAGGATGAAGGCGAGGACCATCACGCCAATCCAAGCGGGCCGGCCGTAATCGTCGAGCGTCGTCACAACCCCAGTCATCGCAGTTTTTCACTCCATGTGAATGTTTATCACATTTACATAGTTGGCATCCGGGTACCCGGTCGTCAAGTGGACGATTGGGAAAAATCGACCGGACAGCGGCGCCGGCCGGCCATCCGAGTTGGCTACACATGGGGATTGTCCGGGCCCGCACCAGATGCGCGGGTCTTCGCCAACCGCCAAGAGCCGTAATGCCGGCGCAGGCCGGGATCTACGCAAGTCGCAGCATGCACTACGGCGAGAGAATTTTCTGAAGCTGGCGTGGATACTCGCCTTCGCGAGCATGACGGTTGCAGCGCTTAGAGAGCGCGGGGCCTCACTTGTCCGCGGGCACGCCGAGGCCTTCGAGGTAGATGAGCACCGCCGCCCAATCCGTCATGGCCGGGTCATGCCGCAGCCATGCTCCGCATGGACGGCGGCCATCCACGCAAGTGTCCGCGAACGCCACGTCGGGGGGGACTTACAGTGGGAATGCAGCGTTGCAACTCACCTTCGCCCAGAGAGACCGCTGAGGCTGGCGTGGATGCTCGCCTGCGCGAGCATGACGGTTGGGAGTTCGTCGGACGGCTCACTTGTCCGGGGGGACGCCGAGGCCTTCGAGGTAGATGAGCACGGCGGCTTCGAGCAGATCCTCCGGCGCCATGGGGATCGGGCGGCGGGCTGCATCACCGCGGCCGAACAGCGACGCGATGCCGTGGCTCAGCGACCAGATGTGCAGCGCCATCATCAGCGACGGCGGCCGCTTCTCCTTGGGCAGCGTCCCCGCCACCGCCTCGCACGCCTCGCGCAGCACGTTGAAGGCGCGGTCGCCCGCTTCGCGCACCTCCGGATAGTCGCTGATCGGCACGCCCGATTCGAACATGGCCGAAAACAGCGACGGCTCCTTGGCAGCAAATTCCAGGTAGGCGCGCCCGACGCGCTCGAAGGCGGCGCGAGGTGCCGGTTTGCCGCCGTCCCAGGCGCGCGCCAGCGCCTCGGTGAAGGCGTCAAAGCCGCGCTTGGCGATGTCGGCCATCAGCGCGTCGCGATCGCGGAAATGGCGGTAGGGCGCTGCCGGGCTGACACCCGCCGCGCGCGCCGCATCGGCGAAGGTGAAGCCGGCCGGCCCCTTCTTCGAAATGAGATCGAGCGCCGCCGTGATCAGCGCCTCGCGCAGGTTGCCGTGATGGTAGCCGCGCCGCGCGCCGGGGCCGCCCTTGTGCCAAGTCATGGCGAGCTTTTAGCGCAATTCGCGCGGCCGTGGCAGTCCGCTGAAATCAGCTCGCCACCAGCACGTGGACGCTGAACAGATTTTCGGCGTCGGTCCATACGACCTGCGGCCACCAGCCGGCGCGGCGCGCCATCGCCTGGAAGCCGTCGACGTCGTACTTGTGCGAGTGCTCGGTATGGATACGCTCGCCTACGGCGAAACGGAACCGGTGGCCAAGCACCGTGGCGCTCTGCTCGCTGCGGCTGACAAGGTGCATATCGATGCGCCCGTTGCGCACGTCGTAGGTCGCCGCGTGCGCAAACTGATCGACGTCGAAATCGGCGCCCAGCTCGCGGTTGGCGCGATGCAGCAGGTTGAGATTGAACGCCGCTGTGACGCCGTTCGCGTCATCGTAGGCGGCGATGAGGGCCCGCACGTCCTTCTTGAGATCGGCGCCGATGATCAACTTGGCGCCGATACCGAGAATGGCCCGCATATTGGAGAGCAACTCCACCGCCGCGACCTCGGTCAGGTTGCCGATGGTCGAGCCGGGAAAAAAGCCAAGGCGCGGGCGCGCGGCGATGCTGTCGCTGAGCGTCAGCGGTCGCGAGAAATCGGCTTCGACCGGCAGCACTGCCAGCCGGGGAAAGCGCAATGCAATGCGCGTCTGCGCCTCGCGCAGCGCCGCTCCGCTGATGTCGATCGGCATGTAGGCGTAAAGCCCGGGCATCCCGGCGAGCAGCAGCTCGGTCTTGGTGCTGGACCCGGAGCCGAACTCGATGAGCACCGCGCCGGGCGCCGCCAGCGCCGTCATGTCGGCGGCGTGATCGCGCAGGATCGCGGTCTCGGTGCGCGTCGGATAATATTCCGGCAGCTCGGTGATGGCCTCGAACAGCGCGCTGCCCACGGCATCGTAGAAGAAGCGGCAGGGGATCGACTTCTGCCGCGCCGACAGGCCGGCAATCAGCGCATCGGCGAAATCACCGCGCGCCTCTGCCGCGACGGCGTGGCGCCCAAGTTCCACGTTCATGTCGCGTCCTCGGCAAGGCGCAGGCCGGTGAACTGCCAGCGCTGATGCGGGTAGAAGAAGTTGCGGTAGGTGGCGCGGACGTGACCCGGCGCAGTGGCGCACGAGCCGCCGCGCAACACGTTCTGGCTGACCATGAACTTGCCGTTGTATTCGCCAACCGCGCCGGGCGCCGGGCGGTAGCCGGGATACGGCAGGTAGGCGCTCGACGTCCACTCCCACACGTCGCCGAACATCTGCGCCAGGCGGCCGTCGCCGGGCATCATCGCCGGGCGCGGACGCAGCGCATTGGTGGTGAGATCGTTGCCGGTGACGGGATAGCCGGCGCTTGCCGCCTCCCACTCGAATTCGGTGGGCAGGCGCTTGCCGGCCCAATTGGCGAAGGCGTTCGCCTCGAAGTAGCTGACGTGCGTGACCGGCGCGCGCGGATCGACCGGCAGCAAGCCCTCGAGCGTCATCTGATGCCAGACGCCGTCGCGCTGCTCCCAGTAGCCCGGCGCCTGCCAGCCTTGCGCCTTCACCGTTGCCCAGCCGTCAGCCAGCCACACGAGCGGCTCGCCATAGCCGCCGGACTCCATGAAGGCCATCCACTCGCCGTTGGTCACGCAGCGATTGGCGAGGCGATAGGGGTAGAGCAGCACCTCGTGGCGTGGGCTCTCGTTGTCGTAGGAGAAGCCGGCGCCGTCGTAGCCGATGGCGCGGATGCCGCCTTCGAACGCGATGTATTCCGCCTCCCTCGCGGCGGCGACCGGCTCCGCCCTCGGGGCGGGATCGCGATAGGCGGGGCGCAGCGGGTTGGCGGCAAACAGGCTGAGGATGTCGGTCAGCAGCAGCTCCTGGTGCTGCTGCTCGTGATTGATGCCGAGTTCGATCAGCACAGCGAGCGGGTCGGGCCCCTCGTCGACGTAACCCTGCGTGAAGAGCCGCGTCAGCGCCGCGTCAACGTGGGCGCGATAGGCACGCACCTGCGCCGCCGACGGCCGCGTCAGCAACCCGCGCTGGCCGCGCGGCTGCCGCTCGCCTTTGCTCTCGTAGTAGGAGTTGAAGCAGTACTCGAAGTCGGCCGAAAACTCGCGGTAGTCGGGCAGGTGCGGCTTCAGGATGAAGCTCTCGTAGAACCACGTCGTATGCGCGAGATGCCACTTCGTCGGGCTCGCGTCGTCCATCGGCTGGACCGTCTGGTCTTCATCGCTCAGCGGCGCCGCGAGCGCGAGCGACAGTTGCCGGCTGGCGCGCAGTCGGTCGTGGAGGTCGGGGACATGCAGTTTGGGTTGGGGGTGAGTAGTCGCTTGGACCGGAAGCGATGAGAGCACGGGAGCCTCGGCTGTGAGGGGCTGCGGGGCATTGCAACGAGAACCGGCATAACCTTCAGCCCGATAACGATCTGTTGCATTATCGGGTTCGGTGCACTGCGCAAATAGTTACGCGCGAGCCCCGCCACCAGCCCCTTCTTGGCCCGGCAGGCGGCCTTTGGTCGATTTGTTGCAGTCCGGGATACGCATCCTTCAGCCTCGCATGACACCCTCCGGGCTTCGGGGCGTCGCCCCGCTCAGGGAGGGTGAGGGTATGACGCGACGCGAGCTGGACATCGGGGCATTCGTGCATTTCACCGGATTTGTAACGGGTTATGCGGCACCCGAGGCCTCCTACCGCATCGAGCAGCTGATGCAGCTAGGCGAGGGCGCCGTGCTCTACAAGATCCGCAACGACGCCGAGCCGTTCGACCGCGTCGTCGCCGACCGCGACCTCATCCAGTCCTGACAGATCGATCGAGGAGTACCCTGATGCGCCTGCTGTCCATCTTCGCGGCGTTGGTGGCAACCATCGCACTGGCGCGGGCCGAGACGCCGGCCGTCGAGTTCGGCGGGGAACGCTTCACGCTCAACTTCGAGGACCAGGCAACGCAGGAGGACGGCTCCCGCGGCGACGGCCTCGCTGAATTCACGCTGCCCGGCGAGACGGTCGAGGACTGGTCGAAGCTGTTCGCCTTTCACGCCTATCCGGAGATGGGTGATGATCCGGTAGCCGCCGTGAAGCTGGTCGGCAAGGTCGTCAAGGAAACGAACAAGGACGCCAACTTCGCCATCGTCGAAAACGAAAAAACGGGCGAAGCCATCATCGACTTCCTCACCTGGGCGCCCGAGAGCGACGTGATGGAGTTCAACGTCTTCAAGTACGCCCGCGCCGCCGACGGCAAGGGTCTCGTCGCCATGCAGTATGCCCAGCGCATCAAGCTCGGCGACATCGACGTCGAGGGCATGCGGGCGCTGCGCACCCGCACCGTCGATGAAATGGCCGCTGAGGATATTGGCCAGGCGCAGACGTATTTCGCCAAAAAGCAGGGCAAATCGGCCGCCAATGCAGATGCGGGAGGGGAGCCCGCCCTTGCACGCGCTGGTGGAAGCGACTGAAAACCGTTAGGTTTCGGCACTGGTCAGGGGAGAATAGCCATGCGCTTTGCTCTGCTGCTGCTCGCCGTCATGGCCGCGTCGGCGACCCCGTGGCCGGCTCATGCCCGCATTCAACCCGACGTCGTCTGCTGGGAATCCGATTTGGAGTTCCCGATCGCCTGCGATCCGGACGACGACGACTGATCGAAGCGAGGCTAGGTTCTCGCGCCGCTAGCAGCCATCACTTGCACACCGTCCGCAGTCCATCGGGGCCGCGTCGCGCCAGGTCGACGTGCAGGTGATCATGATGGTTGCTGTCGTAGTCGGGGCTGAGCACCGTCGTGAAATTCTGGCAGGCGCCGTCGTGCACCGCGTGCAGGAAAGCGCGATCGCGATCATCGCCGCGCCAGCCCTTCTTCACTGTAATGCTGCGGCCGTCGGCCAGAACGAACCCTGACACATCGAGCGCGTTGGCGTGCCCGTGCTCGGACAGATGGCCACCGTATGAATTATTCATCGGCCGGCACGCGTAGGATCCGGCGATGCGCAACTCGGCCAGCGGGACACCATAAATGCGCTGTGCCGCCGGCTCGACCGACGTCGATACCCAGCGGTTGACCTGGGGGATCATCGGGCAGCGCAGGTACGCCACCGGTCGCAAGGCGACGCGTCCCCCGTCGGCAGCCGCCAGCTCAAAGGGCCGCTCGGCGCCACACACGCTAGGGCCGCCTAGCGAGAGTTTGGTCTTGATGAAGGGGCTTTCCTGGACGACGCCGGAGGCCAGACAGGCGCGCTCTTCGGTCTCGCGCCAGGGCTCGTCCTTGGTCACGAAGTATTGCCCGCCGCTGCCGCCGCAGGCGGAGAGCACGGTGCAAAGAATGCCAATTACTACGCAGGAACGGACGGATGGCATGGCTGGACGGTAACCGCGGTAACCCTAACGGATTGTGAATCAGCCATCTTCCCGGACACATAGAGACCAGTTCTTTCCGGCGCATTTGCGATTCGATTGCGGCGCGCTTCAGAGATCTCAAGGCGGGACAACGGCACTTGGCCGGTTATCCACAGCTCGAACGTGGGCGCGACCGCAGCGTCTACAGACCTGTCATAGTTAAATTGCTAAGTATTGGGTGTCCGGAGGTAATCCGGGCCCTCAGGCAGCGGCCAATCCGTAATGCGTATGTGCTGCACCACCTGAGTGTGTGAGCGTCTTGGCCCCGGCATTAGTTCGGCCGCTGATCTCTTGGCAACCCCGCGTTTGTCTTTTGAGATCCTTGCGGCGGACTGCCGGGGCCTCGTATTTTCGGGGTTCCTCAGCGGCTTAGCGTTGCTCCGCCAGGAAGCTCAGCACGGCCTCCTTGAAGCCCTTGTCGCCTACCGCCTTCATGTGATCGCGCCCCGGCAGCTCGACGCCGAACGCGCCGGGGATCAGGGCGGCAAGCGCGGTCGCTGAGCCGCCGATCACGTCCCTTTCGCCAACCACGACCAGCACCGGGCAGCGCAGCGTGCCGAGCGCTTCGGCGGTGATCGGCGCGCGCGCCGAGCGGATGCAGGCAGCGAGGGCCTTGAGGTCGCTCTTGGTCTGCTCGGCGAAGGCGCGGAAGGTGCGCGCCGTCGGGTTGGTCACCTCGTCGATGCTGGCGGCTTCCAGCGCCCGCGCCACCGGGCCGGTGCCGGCGACGCCGCGCACCATGTTGAGGCCGAGGCCACCGAATATGACGCTGCGCACGCGCGTCGGGTGCGCCAAGGCGAGGAACGCGGCAATGCGTGCGCCCATCGAGTAGCCGATGACGTGTGCCCGCTCGAGCCCGAGATGATCAAGCAGCCGGCGCGCATCTTCGGCCATAATCGGCGCGCCGTAGTCTTCGAGGCGGTACAGCTTCTCGCTGTGCCCGTGCCCGCGATTGTCATAGGCGATGACGCGATGGCCGGCCTGCGTCAGCGTCTTTGTCCAGCTCGTATCGACCCAGTTGGTGGCGACGTTGGACGCAAAGCCGTGGATGAGCAGCACCGCTTCGCCGGCGCCCTCGTCGAGATAGGCGATTTCGACCCCGTCAGAGTTGAACGTCTGCACCGCTCATCGCCCCTCTCGGTAGCTATTGTCCCGCCTGCGCACCCCTATCATTTGGCGTCCGGCGCGGCTATGGTCGAGCCCGCAATCGTCAAGAACTGCAGGGCAATTCAATGGCCTCCAGCCCCGTTCCGCATCTCGCCAACGATCAGGGCGCCGAGAAGATCTTCATCGGCGTGCGCGAATTGAATTGCATGGGCGCCCGCCCGCCGTTCGACCATCCGCACGTCTACCTCGACATGGGCGACGACGGTCAGATTCTCTGCCCCTACTGCTCGACGCTGTTCATCTACGACCCGCGGCTCGCGACCGATGAGAGCGACCCGGTCGGCTGCCTCGTGAGCCTGATCGAGGATGCCGCCTAGTGTGATGATCGAGAAATTCGCCGTCATTGGCGACGAAGTGCCGAGCGAATTTCTCGATCTGAATCACACTAGAAAGTCCATGCTGCTAGTGTCCCTCATGATTCCGAAGTTCGCTCCCGGTCCTAGCCGCGAACTCTAGCGAACTTCGGAATCGGGACACTAGAGCCTTAACTTTCTTCGCAGCACGGGCGCGTCGCGGCCTCGCCGCCGTAGTAATTCATGACCGTGCTACAGCTCGATCCGCAGGCCAACGAAAACGCCGAAACGGCGCTGGCGCGTGCCCGCCAAGGCCATCCCGGACCGGTGCTCATCGCCGGCGGCGGCATCGGCGGGCTGGCGACCGCAATCGCCCTGGCGCGCCACGGCATCGCCTCCCACGTGCTGGAACGCCGCCCGGCCTTCAACGAGGACGGCGCCGGCATCCAGATCGGCCCTAACGGAACCCGCATATTGCGCAAGCTCGGTGTCGCCGATGCGCTGCGCCCGCACGTCGGCATCCCCGAGGCGCTGAGCGTGCGCGACGGCCGGTCCGGCGCCGAACTCGCCCGGCTGCCGCTCGGCCGCTGGATCGCCATGCGCCACGGCGCGCCGTACTGGGTTGCCCACCGCGCCGATCTGCACGGCGCGCTGCTGCAAGTGGCACGCGCCGAGCCGCTGATCGCGCTATCGATGGACTTTGATGCCGCCGAGGTAGCGATCGATGCGGCGCACGTCGCCGTCGCATCCGCCACCGGACAAGCGTGGAGCGGCAAGGCGCTCATCGCCGCCGACGGCATCTGGTCCCCGTTGCGCCGGCTGCTGTTCACGCAAGCCAGCCCGCAATTTTCCGGCAAGAGCGCCGCCCGTACCGTCGTTGCACTCGACGAGCTGCCGGAGGATTTCCACCGGCCGGAGACGACGATCTGGCTGTTTCGCGACGCGCACGTCGTGCATTACCCGGTGTCCGGCGGCGCCGAGCTGGCGGTCGTCGTCGTGCTCGACGATCCTCACGACAACACCGATTGGAACGCGCCCGTGCCGCCCATGTGGGTGCAGCAGAGCATGCCCGACTGCGCCGAGCGGCTGCAGGCGCTCATCCTGCAGGCGCGCACCTGGCGGCGATGGGCGCTGCACACTTTTCCCGTGCCGCGCCAGTGGACGAGCGGTCCGATCGCGTTGCTCGGCGATGCGGCGCATCCAGTGCCGCCGTTCCTGGCGCAAGGCGGCGTCATGGCGCTGGAGGATGCGGTGGTGCTGGCCGACGCCGTGCATCGCCGCCCGGACGATATCGCGGCGGCGCTGCTTGAGTATCAGCGCAAGCGGCGTCCGCGGGCGGTACGCGTTGCACGCGCCTCGCAGCGCAACGGGCGCATCTATCATATGTGGGGACCGCAAGCGCTGGCGCGCAACCTCATGCTGCGTAACGTCTCCGCCGAGCGCTTGATGGCGCGCTTCGACTGGCTTTACGGCTGGCGCTGCGACTGAGGGGCGGCGGCGCTCAGTGCGTCAGTCGCGCCATGGCGATGTGCATGAAGTTGTCGTAGAGGCGCCGCGAATTGCCGAGCAGCTCGGCGAAGCTGTCACTGACGCGCGAGCGCAGCTTGGTCCCGAACCCGTCTGGATGCAGCCGCCGCAGCGAGTCCGACCCCGGCGATCCCGACGACCAATCGATGATCGACTGATCCGTCGCTTCGACGTGATACTGCAGGCCGAATGCCGACGAGCCGACGGCGAATGCGGCGATCGGACAATCGCCCGTCGACGCAAGCAGCACGCCGCCCTGCGGTAGCGCCTTTACCTCGGCGCCGTGCCACTGCACGCCGCGCTTGGTCTGCCCGAAGCCCGCATAGAGCGCATGCTCGCGCCCGGCCTCGCTCAGCTTGATGTCGAGCAGGTTGATCTCGCCGACGGCCGCCGGGCCGACCTCGCCGCCCAACGCGTCGGCGAGCAGTTGATGCCCGAGACAGACGCCGAGAAACGGCTTGTCGCGCTCGGCGACCCAGGCGCGGATGGCTGCCTTCTCATCTTTCAGCCAGGCGAACCGATCCTCCTGCCAAACGTCCATGGGCCCGCCCATGACCATGAGGATGTCGTAGAGATCGAGGTCGGGAATAGCCTCACCGCGATCGAGCTGAATGATCGTCGGCGCAAGGCCGTCGGCGACGAGATGGCCGGCGAGCGTTCCGGGATGGCAGTTGGCGGCGTGTTGGAAGATGGCGACGCGCGGCAGCATCGGGCCCTTACGATGGAATTCCGAATTTCCTGGCGGGAAACGGATATTCCCAAGGCTGACGCTTTGCAAGCGACGTTCAATTAAATCAATGCAGGTTTAAGGCAGTTCGCGCGAGTAGCTGATCACCGACAGGAAGCGGATCGGCAGCTTCACCAATTCCTCCGGGCCGTGCGGGGCATCGGCGTCGAAGAACAGGCTGTCGCCCGGCTTCATCGGGTAGAGCTTGTCGGCGTGCCGGTACACGACCTCTCCCTCGAGGATGAAGATCAGCTCGTGGCCGCCGTGCTGGAACAGCGGGAAGACTTCGGATTCTTCCGTCAGCGTGATCATGTACGGCTCGACGACGACGCTGCCTGACAGCCCGCCGGTGTGGCCGAGCAGCTGATACTGGTGGCCGGCGCGGGTGCCGCGCCGCTCGATGAGCAGACCCTGGCCGGCCGAGACGAACACCGCGTCGCGCCGCTCCTCGAAGCGGCGGAACAGTGACGTCACCGGTACGCCCAGCGCCTTCGACAGGCGCTGCAGTGTCGTCAGCGATGCCGAGGTGACGCCGTTCTCGATCTTCGACAGCATGCCGAGCGAAAGGTCGGCGCCGCGGGCGAGGTCGGAGGCCGTGATGCCGAGCTTGTTGCGGAAGCCGCGCACCTCGCGGCCGATGGCAACCTCGAGCATGTTGTCGCGCGCGCCCTGCAGGGCGTGCGGATCCTGCTCACCCCCGAGCAGCGGCTTGCGCAAGGCGACGTGCCGCGAAACGCGCCCGGGACCGGGCTTGGCGCCGGCATCGGCGCCGCGCAGCGGCTCGCTCAATGCGTCTTGGGTATTCTCGATGACCCGCGCCTTCGCCGGGGCTTTTCCGCGGGACGTGTTTTTTTTCATCCGCCTTCGAGCTTCTGCAATGCCTTCAAGCCGACGATGCGCCCGCCGAACTCGTCGGCGGCATCGAGGAGACAATCGCAGAAGTATACGGCGGCGGCACTGTCCACAAGCAAGTGGAAAACGGGCTTAGCCCCAATATCGGCTCGAACGAGGATGGCCGACATCTTGGCAATCGACGTTTGCGCGATCGATAGATCGGCGAACTTAGCGGGCCGCAGATCGATGGCGCACAGCTTGGCGAACATCTCCGGGCCGGCCTCTCCGGCCACGGCGAGCCAGGCGTGGCTGTCGCGGCGCGGCAGCGGGTAGGTGCGCTCCTCGTCCTCGATGCGCCAATTAGTTTCGAGTTGCCTAAGCCTCTCAGCGTCGCCGGCGAGATTGGACAACAGGATCACCTCGCCCGGCGCCAGTACGAGGCAGAGACCGTCGTCCGGCTGGCGAAAGGCGCGGTTGGGCGTTGCTTCGACCGTGATGCCACGCGCCTGCATGGCGGGGATCGTTCCGCGGCCCTTGAAGCCGAGGCGCGGCAGCGGCGACAGGTCGACAATGCCGAGACCGCGAAAGGGCGGCGCCTCGCCCACGCTTTCGGCAATCGCCGCATCGCCGACATCGCCCCACACCGCGCCGGCGGCTTGGAGCTTGCGGCGCAACGGCGAGCGGCGCGCAAAGGCGACAGGATCGGTCATGCTCGCATTCCTCGTCACATTTCCTGCCGCTTGTTTTCGGGATCGTAAAACGGCGTCACCACCGTTTCGGCCGGCACCATCACGCCGCCGTCGACGCGAATCTCAAACCGCTTGCCGGGTTCGGTGAGGTCGATCGGCAGGTAGGCGAGACCGACCACCTTGTTCAAGGTCGGCGAGCGCGTGATCGACGTGATACGCCCGGCGATGTCACCGTCGCGGATGACGAGGTGGCACTCCTTGGGCATCGGTGCGCCTGCATCGATGAGTGCAAAACCGGCAAGCTTGCGCTTGGTGCCCTTCGCCATCTGCATGTCGACGGCGCGCTTGCCGACGTAGAACGGCTTCTTCTTGCCGAGCGCCCATTCCATGTTGGCTTCGGCGGGATGCGTCAGGCCGTCGGTGTCCTGGCCGACGATGATGTGGCCCTTCTCCAGACGCAGGATGCGCTGCGCCTCGACGCCGAACGGTACAATACCGAACGGCTTGCCGGCCTCCAGCAGCCGGTCCCACAGCGCTTCGCCGAGGCCGGACGGGACGTGGATCTCGTAGCCGAGCTCGCCGACGAAGCCGACGCGCAGTATCCGGACGGGAATGCCGGCGAGCGTGCCGACCCGCGCCGCCATGTAGGGAAACGCCGCCGCCGAAAAGTCGATGTCGCTGGCGAGCTTTTCGATCACGGTCCGCGCGTGCGGGCCGGCGAGGTTGATGCCCGCATACGCCGCCGTGATGTTGGCGACGTCGACATCCATCTTCCATTGCGCATTGAACCAGGTCATCTGGCGGTAGACCTGCTCGACGGCACCCGTCGTTGCAGTCACGTAATAGTGGCGCTCGTGCAGGCGCGCGGCGACGCCGTCGTCGATGACGACGCCCGTCTGGTCGGTCATCAGCGCATAGCGCGCCCGCCCGACCTGCTGCTTCTCGTAGGCCCAGGTGTACATTCGCTCGATGAAAGCTGCTGCTTCCGGACCACGCACGTCGAGACCACCGAGCGTGGAGACATCGATCATGCCAACGCCTTGGCGCACGGCCCGCACCTCGCGCTCGATGGCGCGGGCGCCGTCGCCCTTGGCTCCGTAGTAGGCCGGGCGCATCCACAGGCCGGCGATCATCATCTGCGCGCCGTTTTCGATGTGGCGGTGGTGCATCGCCGTATGGCGCACCGGCTCGAAACCGCGGCCGGCGAGCGCGGCAAATTTCTCCGGCACCAGCGGCG
>JBDTOR010000063.1:0-13103 GCA_039933175.1 Hyphomicrobium sp.
CGCGCATGCGGTCGTTCTCGCTCAACGCAAAACCGCGCGCCGTGGCCAGTCCAGTTTCGCCGACGCGGCGCGCGTATTCCGCCGTCGAGGCGTGGTTCTGCACGTAGCCCTGCGGCAAGCGCCCGATCGCCGAAGCGCCGAGACCGATCAGCGCTTCGGCCGCGTCGGTGGTGTAACCTTGGAAATTGCGCGCCACAACGCCGCAACCCAGCGGGTCGCCTGGCTGCGCGTAGTGGTCAAGGCCGATGCGGACATACCCTGCAGCCGTGAAGATGCGGGAGAGGCGATTGGCCTGTCCGAAGCGTTCCACGGTGCCGGGCAGCGTTTTTTGATCGATGAGCATCTGATGCTTCAGGCGCTCGGGCAGATGCGCATAGCCGAAGGCGGCGATGCGGTCGGGCCGCAGCTCCAGAATCTGCACCGCCGTGCGTTCTATACTGTCTCGGGTCTGGTGCGGTAGCCCGTAGACGAGATCGATGTTTATTGCGCCGATGCCGTAGCTGCGGAAGCCGACGACAGCACGCTGTGTCTCCTCGAACGTTTGGCGGCGGTTGATCGCCACCTGAACGTTGTCGTCGAAATCCTGCACGCCGACGGAGACGCGCGTCACGCCGGCGCGGGCGAACGCGGCGATGCGGTCTTCATCCAATCCGCGTGGATCGATCTCCACGGCGAACTCCGCGCCTTCCTCGACGCGGAATTCGCGCCGCTGCGCGTCGGCCAAGGCGGCAATGTCCGTTGCCGAGAGAATGTTGGGAGAGCCGCCGCCCCAATGGATATGCGTAACCTGATGATCGCTGGGAATTCGCCGTCCTATCCCGCTGATCTCCGCATAGAGCGATGCGAGGTAGTCCGTTACGGGCTCGTAACGGCGAACCGCCTTGGTGCAGCAGCCGCAATACCAGCACAATGACTCGCAGAACGGGATGTGCACGTAGAGCGACAGTCGGGCCGCAGCCGGCAGATCGGCGAGCCAGGTGGCGTAGGTATCGGGTCCGACAGCGGCGGAAAAGTGTGGGGCGGTGGGATAGCTGGTGTAGCGCGGAACGGGCGCCGAATAGCGCTTCACGAGTTCGGGGCTCATCGCTGTTGCCTGCTTGCGTTCGGCGCGGTTGCTTATTGCGCCCCGGAGGCTAGCGGCAGCTCTGGCATCGTTGTTTGATGGCGATCAACCGCTTGCGGTGCCGGAATGACGCGCGTAGCTGCCGCCGGCGGGCTGCCCGTTAGGCACAGCAGCGCGGCAGTAGGATGCGCGAGAAACACGGTCGCGATGCCGAACACGGCGATCGCCAAGCCGGCTGCGAAACGCCCCGGTCCGCGGATGACGGAGAGACGCCGAAAGCCAAAGCTGGCTGCGATCAGTCCCGGCAGCGTGCCGATGCCGAACGCCACCATGGTGGTCGCACCCATGCCGCCCGAGCCCGTCAGCATGGCTGTGAAGAGGGCGGCATACACCATGGCGCAAGGCATCATGCCCCACGCCATGCCGGCAGCTATGGGAGCGAACTCGGATCTGGGCAAGGTTGCGCCGGCGCGGCCAATGCTTGTCGACAGGCTGGCAAAACCGCGATCGAGAATTGTGATGGAGGGCACCATGCCGGCGGTGGAAAGCCCGACCCAAATGATCGAAGCGGCCCCCGCCCATTGCAGCAGCCGGAATGCCGCTTCACGGTCCAGCAACGCAATTGCCGGCGCGCCTGCCCACCCGACGACGGCACCGGCGGTGGCGTAAGCGATGATGCGACCGAGATGCGTCAAGGCGAATGCGGCCTGAGCACTGCGAACTCCGCTGCGCTCCTGCGCCAGCATCAGGCTGCAGGAGATGGCGCCGCACATGCCGGCGCAGTGCAGCGTGCTGGCGAGGCCAAGCGCGATGCCGTTCAACGCGATGAGCATGAAGCCGGTCATGGCAATGCTGTCCTAGTTCGTCATCAATGCACGCCCTCGCCGCCGAGCCGGAACGATCGCCGCTGCGTCGCCTTCAGCACGTTCAGCGGAAAGCGTGGCGTTGGGCGGCTATCTTCCCAGTTGCAGCACAGCGACAGCTCCGCGGCGGAGAAAGCCGGCGGCAGCCAGCCGCTGAGCTCGGCGTCGACATGCAGGTGATCCCGGCGCAACTCGAATGTTGCACGCAGCGTCTGTTCGAGCGCCGCCAGCTCGTTGGTCGCCCCATTCAGAACGCCATTAAGGTGTCTGCCGATCTCGGCGTGGCGAGAGGAAAGCCCGGCGTGGTCGGCGCGTAGTCGCTCGACGATATGCGCGGTGCGGCGTGCGTGGCGGCCGAGCACGATGGGAAAGACGACCTCGTCTTGAAAGGAGACATGCTCGTCCCAACCGGCCTCGAGCGTGCGCAGTACGATGCGAGCGATCCGCAACTCGGTTGCCTGCGGCAAACTGTCGGCGATTGCCACCAATGCCTGACCGATCTCCACCTGCAGCGCGGCGTCGGCAGCGATTTGTGCGCGAATGTCGAGCTTCGATCCCATTTCCGGCTCCATGCCGGCAAGCTAGCGCGCCGGGTGTGGCCCACTTTGATCGAAATCATTGGGGGCGCCCGGGCCCTGTTACATTCTCTTACAAATCGTCACGCAGGCGGCATACGCCCGCGGCGCGCGCCCTGTTTACTCCCGTTCTAAGAACACACAGCACGGGAGAAGCAAATGCTGGCGGCGCATCCGGACTACGCCTCGAAATTGGCCCGCCCGCTGCCGCCCACCGCGGCAGTGACACTCGACGATCGGCTCAGCCATGCTGCGGTCCGCAGAATCGCGGCTAAGGAGCATGTTTTCTGTGAGGGTGATGCACGTGACTATGTCTTCCGCGTCGAGGAGGGCGTCATCGCCGTCTACAAGACGCTCCCCGATGGTCGCCGCCAGATCATCGACTTTGCCTATCCCGGCGATCTGATCGGGCTTGGCGTGCTCGACGAGCACGTGCTCAGCGCCCAGGCCACTACGGCAGCGAAAGTGCGCTGTCTGTCATCCACGACGCTGGAGCGCATGGCCGAGGGTGACGCGACGTTGGCGCTGAAGCTGTACAAGTCCGTGTGCCAGGAGCTGGCGGCAACACGCAGCCTCCTGGTGACGGTTGGCCAGCGCAGCGCCATCGAGCGCGTCGCAGCCTTCCTGGTCGCGCTGCATCGGCGCACCGCCACCGACGGTTCACTGACGGTGACGCTTGCCATGCGGCGCAGCGACATCGCCGACCTGCTGGGCCTCACCATCGAGACGGTCAGCCGCACGCTCACGAAATTGCGCAACATGGGAGTTATCGAAATTGAGCAGGGCGGCACGCGCGTCGTCCTTTGCGACCTTGCGCGCCTCACTAATCTCTCCAACGAATAGTTCCGGTCGCCTTCCGGCCGGTAGCACCGCCCCAACTCATCCCCGCTTTCGCCAAATTGTGGGACGAGTTGGGTGCGGTGCACATTGAGCGGCTCGCCCCACCCGTCATTGCGGACGGAACGCGCCCGGCGGCACGTCGCACGGAGCGACATAGGCGTGATGCAGCGCATCGAGCTGCGCCCACAGCGTATTGCACTTGAAGCGCACGGCGCCGATGCAAGCTGTCTGCTCGCGGCGCGTCACCGCGTTCTTCTTGACGTAATCGAGTGCGAAATCGGCGTCGCGCGGCGCCTGGGTCAGACGGCGCTTGAAGTACGCCATGACCTCGTCGTTCACGAACGGGTAGTTCTCCAGCATTCCCGCGATGCGCTCGCGATGGATGGAAGGCGCGAACAACTCCGTGAGCGATGAGGCGACTGCAACCACCAGCGGCTGCTCTATGACAAAACGCACGTACGCCTCGACGGCGAAACGCGTGGCGGGGAGGGCGCCCTCCATGCTGATCACGTAGTCGCGGTCGAGCCCGAGCGCGTCCGTGAGAATAAGCCAGCGCTCGATGCCGCCGTGTTCGGCGCCGAGGCCGTCGTGGTCGTGGATGCGATGCAGCCACTCGCGACGGAACTCACGGTCGTGCGCCCGGCTGATCAGGGCGGCGTCCTTGCGCGGCACGCCGGCCTGGTAACAGTAGCGGTTCAGCGCCCAGGCCTGCACTTGCCCTTTGGTGAGCTTGCCGCCGTGCAGCAGCTTATGGAACGCATGTTTGTCGTGATAGCGCTCGGCACCGACCGCGCGGATTGCCGCCTCGAACTCAGCCTCCGTCATCGGCTCCGCCGTCGGCGAAATGCCGCGCACCATCTCGTTCATCGAACACCTCCCTGGTGAGAGGAGGAAGGTCGCGCGTGGGTCGGCGTCGGCGCTTGATCCCTGTCAAAGTCAGCGATCACGTCTCGGTGCGCTGCGCGTGAGCTTCGGAGCGGTACGCTCCCCCCAGGTGTCATCCTCGGGCTTGTCCCGAGGACCCACCGTGCCCTTGCTCCGACGACGGGTGGTGCGATGCAGTACCAAACTCTGCGTGGGAGTGTGCCGAACCTTGGGTCCTCGAAACAAGCCCGAGGATGACAGTTGAGAAGCTCCATCAAAGCACAACCGTCACGTCCGCAGCCGCTGCCGTTTCGCCGCAGGCTTGATCCTCGTCAATGGGGTGCGGCCGGGCTGACCCCTATCGTCGAGGCTACAGGTGAGGACGAGGGACGCGAGCCATGAAGGCAACGAGCGAAGAGGTCATTGCGCTTTCAAGTGCGACGGCAACGATCGTGGCGCTGGTCGGCGCCATCGTCGGGCTTGTGTTCGCGCTGTTCGGGCATGACGAGGTCATCCGCCTACACGGATTGTTCTTCCTCACCGCCTGCTCTGCCGCGGCGATTTATGTCACGACGCATCCGCGCAGTGGCGGCGCAGAGGAGCAGCACGCCTACTTCGACGGCCCGGCCCGCGTCGCCACGCTGGCTGCGGTGTTCTGGGGCGTCGTCGGATTTCTAGTCGGCACCATCATCGCTTGGCAGCTCGCCTTTCCCGCCCTCAACTTCGATCTGCCGTGGACCAATTTCGGACGCCTGCGGCCGCTGCATACGTCGGCGGTGATCTTCGCCTTCGGCGGCAACGTTCTGCTCGCGACCTCGCTTTACGTCGTGCAGCGCACCTGCCGCGCACGCCTCGCCGGTTTTTGGTCGGGATGGTTCGTCGTCTGGGGCTACCAGCTGTTCATCGTGCTGGCGGCTACCGGCTACGTCATGGGTGCCACCCAGGGCAAGGAGTACGCCGAGCCTGAATGGTACACGGATCTGTGGCTGACGATCGTCTGGGTGACGTACCTGCTCGTCTTCCTCGGCACGCTGACCAAGCGCAAAGAGCCGCACATCTACGTCGCCAACTGGTTCTACCTCGCCTTCATCGTGACGATCGCGCTGCTGCACGTCGTCAATAATCTTGCGGTGCCCGTCTCCTTCCTCGGCTCGAAGAGCTACTCGCTATTCTCCGGCGTGCAGGATGCGATGACGCAATGGTGGTACGGGCACAACGCCGTCGGCTTCTTCCTCACCGCCGGCTTCCTCGGCATCATGTACTATTTCATCCCCAAGCGGGTCGAGCGGCCGATCTACTCCTACCGCCTGTCGATCATCCACTTCTGGAGCCTGATCTTCCTCTACATCTGGGCAGGCCCGCACCACCTGCACTACACAGCGCTGCCCGACTGGGCGCAGACGCTCGGCATGACGTTCTCGATCATGCTGTGGATGCCGTCGTGGGGCGGCATGATCAACGGTCTGATGACGCTGTCGGGCGCCTGGGATCGGTTGCGCACCGATCCGGTCGTGCGGCTGCTCGTCGTCTCGGTCGCCTTCTACGGCATGTCGACCTTCGAGGGGCCGCTCATGTCCATCAAGGCGGTCAACTCTCTCTCGCACTACACCGACTGGACGATCGGCCACGTGCATTCAGGCGCGCTCGGCTGGGTCGGCATGGTCTCGTTCGGCGCCATCTACTGCATGGTGCCGTGGCTGTGGAAGCGCGAGGGCCTCTACTCTCTGCGCCTCGTCGAGTGGCACTTCTGGATCGCGATGATCGGCATCACGCTCTACATCTCGTCGATGTGGGTGTCGGGCGTGATGCAGGGCCTGATGTGGCGCGCCTACGATCACCTCGGCTTCCTCACCTACTCGTTCGTCGAGACGGTCGAGGCAATGCACTGGCCGTACGTCATCCGCGCCACCGGCGGGACGCTGTTCCTCATCGGATCGCTGCTCATGGCCTTGAACGTCTGGCGGACCGTGCGGGGGGACAAGCCAGTGGACATCGCCTCCCAGCCGCGCGTCGCCGCGGCCCCCGAGCTGCGCGTCGGCGCCCTCGCCGCGCCGGCCGAATAAGGAACGCGACAGATGAAACACGACATCTTCGAAAAGCACTCGATGGTGCTGCTGATCGGCATCCTCATCGTTGTCGCCATCGGGGGACTTGTTGAAATCGTGCCGCTGTTCGTGCTCGGCTCGACGATCGAGAAGGTGCAGGGCATGCGTCCCTACTCGCCGCTCGAGCTGGCCGGGCGTGACATCTACCTGCGCGAGGGTTGTTACAACTGTCACAGCCAGATGATCCGCTCGTTGCGCGACGAGGTCGAGCGCTACGGTCACTACAGCCTCGCCGCGGAGAGCATGTACGACCACCCGTTCCAGTGGGGATCGAAGCGCACCGGTCCGGACCTGGCGCGCATCGGCGGCAAGTATTCGGACGCCTGGCATGTCGAGCACATGACCGCGCCGCGCTCGATCGTGCCGGGCTCGGTGATGCCGGGCTATCCGTTCCTCGCCAAGCGCAAGCTCGACGCAGCGGACATCTCCGCCCGCATGCAGGCGCTCAGGCTGGCGGGAGTTCCCTACTCGGACGAGATGATTGCCAAGGCGAACGAAGATCTTGTCGCGCAGATCAATCCGGATGCGGATGGCGCCAAGAACGTCTTGGCGCGCTATCCGAAGGCGCAAGTGCGCAAGTTCGACGGCGCTGCCTCGCCCGAGCCGACCGAACTCGATGCGCTCATCTCCTATCTGCAAATGCTGGGCACGCTCGTCGACTTCACGAAGTTCGACGAAGCCGGCCCCAACCTGCGCTGAGCGAGGATGCAATGAGCTACGAAACCGTATTAGGCATCTGCCAGCTGATGGCGATGGTCCTATTTGGCTCGGTCATGGCGGGCGTTCTGGTGCACGTGCTGCGTCCCAAGAACAAAGCCCACTTCGAAGCGGCGGCGCGCCTTGCGCTGAACAACGACGAAACGACGGAGAAGCCGCATGGCCGCTGAGAAGGAGATCGACGCGGTAACCGGGGTCGAGACGACCGGACACGTCTGGGACGGCGACCTCAAGGAGCTCAACAAGCCGCTGCCGCGGTGGTGGCTCTACACGCTCTATGCGTGCATCGTGTGGGCCGTCGGCTACTGGATGTTCTACCCGGCGTGGCCGATGCTCGATGGCTATACGAAAGGCTATCTAGGCTACAGCCAGCGCAGCGCAGTGAGCGCCGAACTCGCGGCGTCCAAGGCCGCACAGTCACGCCTCCTTGCCGCGGTTGCCACGACGCCGGTCGCCGAAATCGAGAAGAATCCCGACCTTATGGAATTCGTCATGCGTGGCGGCGCGGCGCAGTTTTCCAACAACTGCGCGCCTTGCCACGGCCGCGGTGCGCAGGGCTTCAAGGGCTTCCCGAACCTCAACGACGATGACTGGCTATGGGGTGGCTCGATCGACATGCTCGAGAAGACCATCCGTTACGGCATCCGCTCCGACCATGCGGAGACACATGCCATGGCGATGCCGCGCTTCGGTATCGATCAGATGCTCGACGGCAACCAGATCTCGGATGCCGCCGACTTCGTCCTGTCGCTTTCCGCCCCCGGCGGCGATGCCGCCGCCATCGAGCGCGGCCGCACGATCTTCGCCGAGCAATGCAGCGGCTGTCATGGAGAGGCGGGCAAGGGCTCGATCGAGATGGGTGCTCCGAACCTCACGGACGGGATTTGGCTGTACGGCGATCGCAAGGCCGACGTCACGGAGACGATCCGAACCGGGCGCGGCGGCGTGATGCCGAACTGGGACGGAAAGTTGGACCCCGCAACCATCAAGATGCTGGCGATCTATGTGCACTCGTTGGGTGGCGGCAAGTAAGAAGCGGTGGAGGTCACGTGTGACCCAGATCGATCCGGCAGAGAAATTCATCATCGACGCCGCGCCGGCGCCGGAGAGCTTCTACGCCAAGCACCGCAAGATCTACCCCAAACTCGCGCGCGGTACCTTCCGCAACGTGAAATGGGCGGTGATGGTCGTCACGCTCGGCATCTACTATCTGCTGCCGTGGTTGCGCTGGCAGCGTGGGCCGAACCTTCCGAACCAGGCGTTCTTGCTCGATTTCGCCAATCAGCGGGTGTTCTTCGGCCCGATCGAGATCTGGGCGCAGGAGTTCTACTACATCACCGGTGTGCTGGTGCTCGCGGCGCTATCGCTGTTCCTCGTCACGGCCGTCGCGGGCCGCATGTGGTGCGGCTACGCGTGTCCGCAGACCGTGTGGACCGACCTGATGGTGACGGTCGAACGGTTCTTTCAAGGCGACCGCAACGCACGGCTGCGCCTCGATGCATCGCCGTGGACGCTGCGCAAGATCTGGAAGAAGGGCGCTACGCACGCGACCTGGCTGCTGATCGCGCTCGCCACCGGCGGCGTCTTCGTCTTCTATTTCCGCGACGCGCCGACGCTGTGGGCCGAACTGTGGACCGGGCAGGCGCCGCTCGTCGCCTATGCGTTCGTCGCCATCTTCACCGCCACGACGTATACGCTCGGCGGCTTCGCGCGTGAGCAGGTGTGCAATTACATGTGCCCTTGGCCGCGCATCCAGGCGGCGATGTTCGATTCCGAATCCCTTCTCGTCTCCTACCGCGACTATCGCGGCGAGCCACGGGGCCCGCACAAAAAGGGGCAGTCGTGGGAAGGGCGTGGCGATTGCGTCGACTGCACAGCCTGCATCGCGGTATGCCCGGCGGGCATCGACATCCGCAACGGCTCGCAGTTGGAGTGCATCCAGTGCGCGCTTTGCATCGACGCGTGCAACGACATCATGGCCAAGCTGGACCGGCCGCGCGGGTTGATCGCCTACGACACCTTCCGCAATCTAACTGTGGCCTCGGAAGAGCAGCGCGTGCCGGTACGCCTCGTGCGTCCACGCACAGTACTTTACACGGCCCTCATCGCGCTCGTGATGGGCATCATGGCTACGGCCTTCACCATGCGCTCCGACGTTGAGATCAGCCTCATCGAGGACCGTAACCCCCTGTTCGTGAGGCTCTCCGATGGCGGCGTGCGCAATGGGTACACGCTGAAGGTCCTCAACAAGACGCACGAGCCGCAACGGTTCGTGGTTGGCGTGGATGGCATCGCCGCGGCCCGCATGTCTGTTGTTGGCTTTGATGGCGGCGAGCTGTCCGTTGATGCGGACAGCCTGCGGGCCGTGAGGGTCTACGTGACGGTGCCGCATGAGGCGCGCGCAACCCTTATCGACGGATCGACACCGCTCCGCTTCGTCGTGACTGACGCCGCGAGCGGCACGACGGTGGTACGCGCCACGGCATTCAGGAGCCCGGAGCAATGAGCACGGCGGCGACACGTTTAGCGAAGCGGCGCGGCATTCGGGGTGCGCATGTGCTCGGTGCGATGCTGGCGTTTTTTGCCGTCATCATCGCGGCCGACGCGACCATGATTTACGAGGCGCTGACGACTTTCGGCGGGGTCGACAACCCGAACGCCTACCGCCAGGGCGTCGCCTACAACCAACGCATCGCGCGCGATGCTGAGCAAACGTTGATCGGCTGGCACGACGACGTAGAGATTGTCGACGGCCAGCGGCTGCGCGTGTCGTTGCGGGACCGCTCTGGTGCCCCCGTCGCGGGCAAAAAGCTCGTCGCCCGCGTCGGGCGCCCGGCAACCAATCGTTTCGATGCCACGCTGGACCTCGCCGAGGTGGGGTCCGGCGAGTACGCCGCGGCGCTCCCTGTCGTTTCTGAAGGAACGTGGACCGTCGACTTGAGCGTCTATGCCGACGCAGCATTGGTCGTGCCGCTCTATCAGGCCCGGAGGCGGCTGTGGATCAAGCCCTGACGGTCCCGGGTCCGGTGCCCGGCGTCGTGCCGGTGTCAGCGAAGAAGCCGCAGACCGTCTCGCTCATCGTCGAGAACATGACATGCGGTGCCTGCATCGGACGCATCGAACGCGCTCTGCGCGCCACACCGGGCGTTGCGTCGGCGCGGGCTAGCCTTGCCGCCAAGCGTGTGGCGGTGACGTTCGACGAGGCCGCCACCGAGCCGCTGCAGATGATCGAGGCGCTCGACCGGAGCGGCTATCACGCCGCGGAATCCATCGAGTGCTCTGACGAGAAGACCGCCGCACGCGCCGACGACTTGCTGCGCCGCCTCGGTGTTGCCGGCTTCGCCGCCGCCAACGTCATGTTGCTTTCGGTGTCGGCGTGGGCCGGTTTTGCCAGCGACATGGACCAGTCGGCCGCCGATCTGTTCCACTGGCTATCGGCCCTCATCGCCATGCCGGCCGTGGCATATGCGGCGCAGCCGTTTTTCCGGTCGGCGTATGCGGCGTTGAAAGCACGCCGTCTCAACATGGACGTCCCGATCTCGCTCGGCATCGGCTTGGCGACGGCGATGAGCCTGTTCCAGACCATCCGCGGCACCGATCAAGTTTATTTCGACGCCGCGATTTCACTGACGTTCTTTCTTCTCATCGGGCGCTATCTCGACGAGAAGGTGCGCGTTCGCGCGCGGGGTGCCGCCGAGAACCTGCTCGGTCTCAAGGCCCTTACCGCCGACGTCGTCGAGGCGGACGGCAACGTGCGGCGCCTGCCCGCGCGCGCGCTGTTGCCCGGCATGCGCGTGCAGATCCCGGCAGGAGAGCGCATCCCCGTTGACGGCCGGGTGTTGAGTGGCGAGACGCATGTCGATACGAGCCTCATCACCGGCGAGAGCGTTCCGCGGCCGACGGCTGCGGGCGAGATCGTGCATGCCGGTACGCTCAATCTGGCCCGCGCCATCACGGTCGAGGCCACCGCAACCGATGACAACACGCTGCTCGCGGAGATCGCTCGGCTCGTTGCTGCGGCGGAGCAGGGCCGCGGCCACTACGTGCGGCTCGCCGATCGGGCAGCGCGCCTTTATGCGCCGGCGGTGCATATTTTGGGAGCAGCAACGCTGCTCGGCTGGATCATTGCTGGCGGCGGGTTCGAGCAGGCGCTGACTTATGCCGTCGCCGTGCTCATAATCACCTGCCCCTGCGCGCTGGCGCTGGCGGTTCCCGCGGTGCAGGTGGCCGCGACGAGCCGGCTTTTTGCCAAGGGCGTTATTGTCAAAGCGGCCGACGGCCTAGAACGGCTGTCGGAGGTCGACACGATCGTGTTCGACAAAACCGGTACGCTCACGCGTGGCGAGCCATCGCTCGCCAACGCGGCGGAGATCGACGATGCAACGCTTGCAGCAGCAGCTTCGCTCGCTATCGCCAGCCGGCACCCATACTCGAAGGCCGTGGTGCGCACCGCGCTTGAGCGCGGACTGAGCGTCGTGGCGGCGGAAGGCGTCGCCGAGCACCCGGGAAGCGGTCTGGCCGCGCGCGGTCCGCGCGGCGAGTGCCGGCTTGGCTCGACGCGTTGGGTGACGGGCGCGGACGAGTCCGCGTCGGCGTCGCTATGGTTTCGCGACGGCGATGCGCTACCGGTGGCACTGCGCTTCGAAGATGCGCTTCGATCCGATACGGCATCGGTGGTTGCCGCGCTGCGCAACGCCGGCTACCGCATCTACCTTCTGTCGGGAGACCGTGAAGCGGCGGTCCGCGCGGCGGCGCAGGCGGCAGGTATCGCGGAATGGGCAAGCGAGGTCGGCCCCGACGGCAAGATCGCGCGGCTCGAAGCCTTGAAAGCCGAGGGGCGCAAGGTCCTGATGGTCGGCGATGGTCTCAATGACGCGCCAGCGCTGGCTGCGGCACACGCATCTGTCTCGCCATCGACCGCCACCGAAGTCAGCCAGACGGCATCGGACGCCGTGTTCCAGGGCGAGCCGTTGGCGCCGATCATCGAGGTGCTGGGCGTGGCACGGGCCTCGCAGCGTATGGCGGTCGAAAACTTTGCCATCGCAATCGGCTACAACGCCGTATCGGTGCCACTTGCCATGATGGGCTACGTCACGCCCTTGATCGCGGCGCTGGCAATGTCGCTGTCGTCCATCGCGGTTACGGGCAACGCGTTGCGCTTGCGTAGGCGCCAGTTGATGCTCGGGCGGAGATCAATGTCATGACGGCGCTTGCCTGGCTTATCCCGTGTGCCCTGGTGCTGGGGGCCCTCGGGCTTTTGGCCTTTCTGTGGGCGCTGCAGTCAGGACAATTCGAAGACCTTGAGGGAGCCGGATGGCGGGCCATACAAGACGACGATGAGCCGGAAGCGGGTGACACCGCTAAGAAGTCCTAGCTCAATCGGCGTGCGCGTGCTGGGCGCCGTCGTGCGTCAGGAGCAGGTCGCAATTCGATTCAAGCAACACCCGCGAGACGCCAAGCTGCTCCTCGGGGCTTTGCGCGTCTACCACCACGATAGCCGCGCCTGATGCCAGATGGTGGGTGATCTGTTGGAAAAGCCTGCCGCAGCTCATCAGCGACAGTGCCGTGTCGCCCTGCAAGTCGTGCACCAGCAGCGGCACGGCGCTGTGCAGCACGCTTACATTTCCTCCGGCGCTGGTGCGCAGTTTGCCGGCAGCACCGTGGGCGCCGCCGGGATCGGTAAACACTCCGACCACGTAACGGGGCCGTCCGCCGCGAGCGTTCTGGCACGAGCCGCAGCAGGCGCTGACGCGTGCATCGCTATGCTGGTCTGACACCGCGCCACCCTTCGATTAAAAAGTAGCGGTCAAAATAGTGTGCTCCCGCTCGCGGCGTATGACCCGATTGTGCGGTTGTGTAACAGCATGTAACAGACACGGGGCCCTTAGGACCAAGCGAGTCAGCATGTCCGCGGATCAGCAGAGAATTCTCGTTGTCGATGACGAGCCGGAGGTGCGCGCGCTGCTGCGCAAGGGGCTCGAGGGCGAGGGTTTTACGGTGGTCGAAGCGGCCGACGGACGGCAGGCGCTGGCGCTGATCGAGAGCCTGCCGATCGATCTCGTCACGCTCGACCTGA
>JBDTOR010000064.1:0-12850 GCA_039933175.1 Hyphomicrobium sp.
CTCGTTGCTGATGAACAGCTGATAGGCGCCAGCGGGCGTCGCGAGGACGACGGCCGCAAGGAGAAGTCCGGCAGCTCTACGCATATTCTCTCATCGTTCCCGTGAGCATTGTCTGGAGCGGCGGCGGCGGCGGTCAATTCGGCACCGGCACGGAAAGCAATTGCAGCGCGCTGATCGCCACGTCGTTGTGGGCCTCACGTGCGACGTCGAGCGCCGTCTTGCCAAGGTTATTCTTGAACGCAGGATTGGCTCCTTTTCCCAGGAGAAGTCCGATCATCGGGGCGTTGTTGTGCCCGGCGGCAACCATCAGCGCGGTAACGCCGGCAGCCGACTTGGCATCGATCTCGGCGCCGTGGTCGATCAGCTGCTCAGCGATGTCGACGGGCGTCGGGCCGCCGGCCAGATGCGTTGCGCGCGCCTGCGCGCTGAGCTGCGAAGCAACCAGCATCAGGGGCGTAATCTTCTGCTTGCCGTTGGCCGTGCCGACCTTGGCACCCGCCTTGATCAGCGCGCCCGCCGCAAAGAGCTGATCCTCGCCGATGGCGATCTCGAGCGGGGTATAGCCCTGCCGGTTCTCCCTCTGGAGGTCGGCGCCCTTGGCCGCCAGCGCCTCGATCGACGGGACGTGATTGCGCATGACTGCGTGCACCAGCGGGCTCATGCCGTCGCTGTCGGGCAGGTTCGGGTCGGCGCCATGCTCCAGCAGCAGCGTCACGAGATCGGAGTTGCGGCTGCGCGCCGCGGTGTGCAGCGGCGCATATCCCTGATCGTTGATCTTGTTGACGTTGGCGCCCTTGCCGAGCAGGAACTTCGTCCGCACGGGATCGAACGCCATGACGGCGTTGTTAAGCTCGGCGTTGATGTCGGCACCGGCGGCGAGCCATTCCTCGAGCCGCTTTTGCGTGACGATCTGGTCGGCGGACGCGGCTTCCGTTGCCGGCACGGCGGCTGCCGACTTCAGGTAGCGATCCTCGTACTTCTTGGTGATCGCCTTGTCGTAGGCGCCATGCGAAGGCAGGTCGCCGGCAACGACGCAGTCGCTGCACTGGACGAGCGGGACGCCGTAATCGGCGAGGATCTTGCCGATCTCGTCCTTCTTGGCCATCAGCGCGTAATCGAGGGCGAATTTGAGAACGACATCGGTATTCTGCACGCCGATGGCCAGGCTGAACTCGAGCGGCACGTTGTCCTCGAGCACGTTGACGGGCTGCACCGTGATGGGCGCCCCCTTCACCTTCTTGACCCAACCGGCGAAGGGTCCCCACACTCCGACGACATCGAGTTGCCCGTCGACAACCTTTTCTACCTGGCGCCACGGCTGGTTTTCCGGCCGCAGGTCGGCATCAGGGGTGATGATGGCCAGCGATGTCAGGTTCTTGATGCCGAGATTGGCGAGCACGATGCGAATGGCGGAGTGCTGGTAGGTACCGATCTTCAGCTCTTTCAGCCGCGGATCATCGAGCCCCTTGAAGTCGTAGTGCCTGTCGCTGAGGTAGGCGAACACATAGGTCGAGCGGTAGATCGGAATGGTCGTCAGGACCGACGAGGAATCGGCCGGCATGTCGAGCAGGATGTCGCACTCGTCATTGGCGAATGTCTCGCGGGTGAGCCCGCGCTCCAGGTACGGCCGCCAGAAATAGCTGACCCGCGCACCGAGCTGTTCGGCCACCGCTTCGATGATCTTGTTCTGGTAGCCCTCCTGCGCGTTGTCGGAGAGCGGCATGTTTCCCGGATCGGCGCACACCGACAGCGTGCTGATCTTGCGCCGTTTCGCTGCCTGCTTGGTGGCGGCGATCTCCGCCGGCGTGAGCTGCTCATAGGGCGTCGATAGATCGTATTCCTTGCGCTCAACCGCCTCGGCGGAGGAGGCGGCACACAGGAGCAGGGCGGTGGCAGAGCCGAGCAACGCAGACAGTGAAATGAATTTCATGCCGGAACGCCTGATGCATCGAGATCGACGGGAATGGCGCCCGGTGCCTTGGAAGGCCTCGGGCGCCACTGCTGTGCTTCTACGAATGCGGCCTAGTCGCCGACGCGGAAGGTGTAGAGCATGCCGGCCTGCGGGATCTTGTCGAGACCCGTAGCCTTGGCCATCGCCGTCGCACCGATCGCGCCGAACTTGTCTTCCATGTCGAGACCGGCGGTGACGGGAATACCGATCCAACCGCCGAGACCAGCGAAGATCGATACGTACTGCTTGCCCTTTACCTTGTAGGTGATCGGGTTGCCGATGATGCCCGAGCCGAGACGCTGCTGCCAGACGACCTTGCCTGACTTGCGATCGACGGCACGGAAGTCACCGTTGTTCGAACCGTAGAACATGAGACCACCGTCGGTGTTCATCGTGCCGCCCCAGTTCGGATACGGATCGGGGATTTCCCAGTCCGCCTTGCCGGTGAGCACGTCGAACTTCTTGATCTTGCCGGAGATGCCGGGCTTCTCGGGATACATGTACACGTTGGCGAACACGTAGACCGTGCCCTGCTGCGTGTGGGTGCGCTCCTGAGGCTCGTCTTCCATGCACCAGTTGTTGGTGGGGCAATAGAACTTGGCAGGATCCTTGGGATCGACCGAGCACGGCTGCTGATCCTTGCCACCCATGGCCGACGGACAAGCAGGCGTATTGCGACCAATCTCGAACGGCGAGTGCTCGCGAACCTTGATCGGGCGACCCGTCTTGAGGTCAATCTTCTCGGCCCAATCAACCGTCACGAACTTGTTGGCGCGCAGCAGCGTGCCGTTCGTGCGGTCGAGAACGTAGGCGAAGCCGTTGCGGTCGAAGTGCGTCAGCGCTTTGACCTTCTTGCCGTCAATGTCCATATCCGTGAGGATATTCTCGTTGACGCCGTCATAGTCCCACTGGTCGAAGGGCGTCATCTGATAGGCCCAGGCGACCTCGCCGGTATCGACCTTGCGGGCGAAAATGGTCATCGACCACTTGTTGTCCCACTTGCCGGTGTTGCACTCGTCGTGGGTCTTGTCGCCGCAACGATAGCTCGGGCTCCAGTGACCGGGGTTGCCGGTCGACCAGAAGACAAGCTTGAGCTCTGGATCGTAGCTGCCCCAGGCCCAATAAGAACCGCCGCCGATCTTCCACTCGCCGCCGTTCGTCTCGGGGTACGAGGTGACGCCGATATCCGTGCCGGCCGTTCCGAAATGCGGGTTGGCCTTGTTGGTGTCGGGCGTCAGGCAGACGTCCTTGTCGGGACCGGTCGAATGGCAATTCCACACGACCTTGCCGGTGTCGACGTCGTAAGCCGTCAGACGGCCGCGGGCCGCGAACTCGTCGCCGCCGAAGCCGGCAATCACGAGGTTCTCGGCAATCAGCGTCGGACCGGTGATCGTCTCACCCTTTTCCGGATAGGCATGCTTGACGACCCAGACCTCTTTGCCGGTGGAGGCATCGAGGGCGATCACGAAGCCGTCGAGCGTGTGATAGATCACCTTGCCCCTGGCGTAGTTCACGCCGCGATGGACGGTATCGCAGCAGGCGCGCGGCACGGCCGATTCGTCGCGATCCGTCTTCTTGACGTAGTTCCACACCTGGATCGGATTGTCGGGATCGGTGAGGTCGAGTGCCTGCACGATGTTGCACTGAGCCATGTTCGGGCAGCCCGACGAGAAGAACATCATCGGCTTGCCGTCATGCTCGACGACGACCGGCTGGCCCTCGTGGCCGCGCAGAGCGCCGGTCGACTGCGACCAGACGTATTTCAGCTTGGCAACGTTATCGAGATTGATGTCCTTGAGGTTGCTGTGTCGCGTCAACTTGTTGTCGCGACCAGGCGCCGGCCACCAGTCCGGGTTCTTCGCACGTGCGTCGATCTCCTCGGACGCCGTCTCGGCGACCGCTGGAGCTGTAATTCCCACTGCCGAGACCATCAACAGGCCCGACAGCAGGAGGACGGTATTGCGTATCATCTTTTGCTTCCTCTCCTTGCCTTCTACGAGTGCCCCAACCTGAAGCCTTCGACGCACACCTCCGCCTTGCGACACGACTGCTTCCAGTCGCGCCGCGGACATGCCGGATGGCGTTCGGCTTTCCGTTTTTGTGTCACCGCCAAGGGCGTCGGGAGCCCGACCACCTCAGCGACTTAACCTTGTTGCCCGCGCACAAATCGGGAAATGCGGCCCGGCGTCGGGAGGTCCAACGGAGGATGCGGGTCTTCTCGGCGTCCGGCCGCGAGTGCGTAGCAAACGGACGGTATGCAACTGGTTCCAACGCCGATAGGGGTTGCGTTCCCACACGCAAGTGAAAGTTCTGACGTTCACGAGATGCGCAATTCCCGGGCCGGCGCGAAAGCTCAAGCAACACGTGCTTCATCGGAATTGGCTCATCAGGCCGGCCGTATTCACAAGCGCGTCATCCGCCGTGAAGGCCGAGGTGATGTCGCGAGGTGAAATCTGATCGGACGCATGGTCCGTCCGCCGCGCACAAAAAAAACGCCGCCCTTACCCGAAGGCAAGGACGGCGGCGCGGTGCAAGTGCGCTTTAACTATTGGAGCTTGATCTTGGCGCCTCCCCAGAAGGTGCGCCCCATGCCGGGCTTCACGCCATCCTCGCGGTCGGAGATGTAAAGCTCGTCCGTGAGGTTGTCGCCGGCGACAAACAGCGTCGTGTCGGTCCCGGGAATACGATAGTTGCCACGCGCCGACAGCAGCCACACGCTGGGCACGAGACCGTCCTCGCCTTCCTGGTCGAACGCGGTGTTGGCTTCGTCGGTGTAGAACTGGCCGCGATAGGTGTAGGTCGCGCTGAGATTCCAGCCGGTGGCGTGCTCGAGGCCGAGCGTCAGCGCCGCGACGTGCCGGGAGGATTCAGGGATGTCGTTGCCGGCTACGCTGATCTCGTCGCCGTCCTCATCCGTCGAGGTGCCCTTCTTGATCTTGCCGTCGGCGAAAGTGTAGTTGCCCTCGAAGAAGGGATTGAATTTGCCGCCACCCATCAGCGGCCGTCCATCGAGGCGTCCGTAGACCTCAAAGCCGTTGATGTCGACCCGATCGACGGTGGAGTAGATGTTGTTGCCGTCGTCGGTTACGCCGGAGCCCTTGATCTGGAAGTCCTGGATCCGGTTGTGGAACGCCGCGATGTCAAAGGTGACGCCGAGCAGTGCGGTCGAGCGCCAGCCGATCTGGAAGTTGTCGCCGAGCTCGTCCTTGGCCGGGAAGGCTTCCTCACGCAGCACGTGCATGGACAGACCGCGGTGGTAGCCGCCGTAGACCGTGCTGCGGTAGAGGCCCGTGTAGGCCAGCGCCACACCCGGAAGCACGTTGGTCTTGGTGAAGCTTTCGCTGCTTGTGATGTCGTCATCCTCCACCAGCGGCAGGACTGCGCATTCCGAATCCCCGTTGCCGCCGACGGGCGTCTGATCGCAATCTACCTCGTCCTCCTCTTCGCCCTCTTCCACGCTCAACGCGTAGGTGTCGCGATCGATGCGGTAATGCTCAAGACGCGCGCCCGGCGTCACCGAGAAGTCGCGCGTGACGTGGATGGCCGTCTGCAAGAAGGCAGAGTAGGCATCCGCCGCGTAGGCGCGATTGAAGGTGGTCAGCCCATCCTCGTCGCCATCCTCGAGAACCTGACCTTGGTTGCCGAAGAAGTTGCGATTGGTGAAGTTGTGCTTCTCGAAACGGAGACCGGCCTGGATGTCTTGCGTCATGCCGGCGGCGAAGTTGCGGTTGGCCCACTCGCCGCGCACCTCGGCGCCATAGTGCTTATAGGTGCGCAGGCGCCCCAGCATGCTGCCTTCCGGGATGAACGCGGCATAGAACGGCGGGTCGCCGCCACCCGGGTCGAACATGCCCGTTTCTGGGGACAACTCCTCATCGGCGTCCGTGGGATCGGCTCCGTCGAAGTTCTGGTACCGGTCGCGCCGGTGCCACTGGCCGTAAAGCCGCGAGGTGATCGTCGTATCGTCGTCGACGTAGTAGTTGTGTGTCGCCTGCAGCCTTACGACATCAGCGTTGTAGGTGTTGAAGCGCGAGCCGGGATTGAAGCACGACTTGCAGTGACCGACCGAGGGGAAGAGCCCGTCGGCTGACTCGTCAAAGTCGCCATCTTCGTCACCCTCAAGGTTGGCCTCGTCATAGTGATCGCGCTGGCGGAAATAGACGCCCGACACGACGAAATCCTGGTCGATACCCTTCCAGCCGAGTGCGCCGTAGAGATCGTTGTAGCGCAGGCGCTCGGTGTCCCAGGCACCGTTGACGTCGGCGCCGCTATAGGAGAGCACGGCACCCACATTGCCCGACATCTGACGCGTGTGGACGTGCCAGGTGCTGGATACGTCCGACCGGTCCGTGGTGCTCTTGTGCAGCTCGTCGTCTTCATCGACGAAGAAGCCGTCGTTCTTGCCGGGCGTCACGCCGACGGTGAACCCGATCTCCGTCTCGTTGGCGCCGAACGGCGACATGTTCTTGAAGTTGACGACGCCGTGGTTGTTGTTGGGGCCGTAGTTGATCACCGTGCCGCGCAACACCTCGATGGATTCAATGCGGTCCAGCGGCGGCACGTAATGCACGGAAGGATCGAGCCACAGGCTCATGTTGAGGGAGACGCCGTCCTCCATCATCAGCACCTTGCGGCCGCGGCGGGGCGGCGAGCCGCGGATGCCGATGCCGCCATGACGGGCAAAGCCGTCGTCGCTCACGACGTTGACGCCGGGGACGCGCGTGAAGGCCTCGTTCACGGTGCGCGGCTGGAATTCTTGAATTTGGTCCTGCGTCACCGCGGTGCCGGCCGAAGGGAAGTCCGCAAGGTTCCCGGGCAGGATCCCGTTCAGCGGATTGATCGGCGAGGACGGGCCGGTCTCGGCGCGCTGCGCGGCAGCGCGGCCACCGGCCGGGCCGTAATATGGCACGGCATCGGAGCCCGTCGGCTCCACAGGAGCGGAGGCGGGCGCCGCCTGCGGCGTCGGCGAGACGGTCGACTTCTTCTTGGCTGCGGATTTCTTGACAGCCTTTGGCGCGGGAGCCGGCTGCTTCTGGATCACATCCACGGGCGGCAGCTGATCGGCTGGCGGCGCCGGCGTTGGCGGATCCTGCGCAAGGAGCGGGCCTGCCATACTCAGGAAGACAGCCGCAAACGCAGCTGCGACGCGATACGAACGCATTACCAGTACTCCCCCCGATCACCCCCCCTTTCGGAAGGGCGACTACTCGAACGCTACGAGGAGCAAAAGACCCATTGCTTACTTCACAATTTCCCATGGCCTTTCGATCCACTTTCCACTGCTATCGCGCGGAAAGTGGCATTAGAATTTCAGAGTTCGGATGATTACATTGCCACTCGTGGCAATGCTTTTCAGGAAGGAAAGAGTTGACGGTTTGCGAGCGAGCCCTCCGCCCCAGAGGGACGCCCGGTAACCGGCACCCATGCGTCGATCTTTACGCCGCCGCCGGGCCTGTTCGTCATCTTCATTTCGCCGCCGGTGGCCCACACTCTTTCCGTCATGCTGGCGATGCCGTAGCTCGGCTTTACCTCGTCAGGCAGGCCCTTTCCGTCGTCGGTGATCCTCACGCGTATGACCGGCCGGGGCTGATCCTTAAGCGCCGCCGGCGCGTCACGCATGTCGGCGGACTCCACTTTGATGTCGATGACCGAAGCGTCGGAATGTTTGAGCGCATTCGTCAGGCCTTCCTGGATCACGCGGTAAATTGTGAGGTTGCTGGTCTCGTCACGAGGGGGCAGAGCCTCGGAAACGTGCAAATCTATCTTCACATCGAGGTGACCCTGTTGCAGGAGCGCAACGAGCGAGCCCAGCTTGGCCTTGAGACCGAACTCCTCAAGGCCCATCGGCCGAAGCTTTTGCAGGACGCGCCCGTTAACGCGCTGGATCATTTCCGTCGGCTCGACAAGGGCGTCGCACGTTTCCAGCAGCATGGCGCGATCGCTCCCGCCCAGTTCCAGCTCGGTCTTGAGCGCGGTGACCGCCGCCCGGATGGCAAATAGGTAAGGGCCGAGCTCGTCGTGCAATTCGCGCGCGAGATCTTTGCGCTCCTCGTCCTGCACGCAAATGATGCGCTCGGCGAGCCGCCTGTTTTCGGAGATGGTGCCCTCCAACGTGGCGGCGAAGCGGTTCAGTTTGCGGCAGATGTCGGAGATTTCCGGCGGTCCCGTCTCGGGAACGATGACGTCGTACATGCCGGAGTCGAGCACCATCAGCGCGTCGCCGACCATGCGGATCGGCTTCAAGAGGTGGCCGATAAGCAGGCTCATCAGGAGCAAGGTGGCAATCGCCAAGGTGCCCCCGACGGCCGAGACCGTTACGATCGAATCCCAAATCTCAGCCGCTTCGTGGTCGGCGCGCGGCGCAATCACCAGCTTGCCGAAGTCCTGGCCGTTGACCGAGACAGGTATCTCCAATACCGGGGTCGGATCGGCAAGACGGCCGAGCCAGGGGGGGGCCTCGCCGACGGTAGGCGCCGCCGCCGCCGCTTGGGCCTCGTGGTCGCCCGCGCGATAGATGCGGACATGGCGCAGGTCCTTGAGCCCGTCGAGCAAGACTTCAAGGCGCTGTCCCGGATTGGGGGCGCCTTGCAAACTCTCGACGGTGGTCTCAACGAATTCCTTGGCCAGTCGCATGATGCTGTCGTTTTCCGCGTGGATGCGCGGACCGGCGCTGACGAACATGGCGAGCAGAAACGAGATCAGCGCGACGGCGAGCAGCGCCATGAACAGTGCATTGAGCCGAAAGCGGATCGACATGCCGTGCTCCTGAGGACCGGCGCCGTCATCCACACTCCGGGTACGTCCCGGCTTTTAACCTGGCGCCGTATCGGGTATGTTATACAGTTCCAACGGAAAAGCCGACATGAGCCGCTTGATGAAAGTCCTGGTTGTCGATGACCACCCGATCGTGCTGTCGGGCTGCCGGGCGCTCATTGCCCGGTCGCGCGACATGGAGATGATCGAAGCCCGCGACGCGGCCTCCGCTCAGGAGATCCATGCTGCCGAAAAACCGGACGTGACGGTTATAGACATCAACCTGCCCGACATTTCAGGCTTCGAGCTCGCCCGCCGCCTGGTGCTGCGCGACCCGTCCGCCCGCATCCTGATGTTCAGCATGAACGACGACTCGATGTTTGCCGCGCAGGGCATCGAGTGCGGCGCCCGGGGCTACTTCAGCAAGAGCGATGATCCTCAAGATTTCCTCGCCGCCATCCGCACGGTCTATAGCGGCGGGTACTCCCTGGCCCCTGAAATGGCTCAGAAAGTTGCGTTTCTGCGCGTCGGTGCGGGTGAAGGGGCAGGACCGCTTTCACTGCGCGAGCGGGAGGTTCTACGCCTCCTGGCCAAAGGCAAGAGCATGTCGGAGATCGCCGCCCTCATTAATGTCTCCTACAAGACCGTCGCGGTGACCTGCGCCGCGCTGCGCGCCAGGTTCAGCGCCCGCACGCCCTCGCAGCTGATCAGCATTGCCATCGAGCAGAAGATCGTCTGAGAACGGGCCCCGCCGCTTTTTGCGCTCGGGCTTGGCCTGTACGTGGCCGCGAATCGGGCAGGAACTGGTACTTTTTCAATCTTGAGGATCGGGCGACTCAAGCGTACGATTCGGGGCAAATAGAAACGTCGCGGGGAACGCCTGTGGTGGAACCGGCCCACATACGGTGGGTTGAGCTTCAGCTAAAGGGGTATCCCATGACCCGTTTTCTAGGCCGATCTCTTCCCCTCATCGCGCTGGCTTTGATGGCGTTGGCGCTGCTCCCCGTGCATTCGGAAGACGCCGGCAGCGTGCTCGTTCAGTGCATGGCCGCCGGCGATGATTGCCGTACGCGCATCGTCAGGCTGCCGGATGGCCAACCCGGACAGGTTCTGAAGTTCGAGTATTGCCACGAGGGCGACTGCGACCGGACGCACCGCGAGCACTGGATCACCCACTACCTCGTGCCGCCCCCGGGAGAGGTCTGCCGCAACACGGATATCAACGAGGCGCTGCAGTGGCTGGAGCAAAACCGCAAGGGTTGGCTGCTGGCCGGCTGGGGCTGCGTATCGGACCGGCAGGTTCCTGCCTAGTGTGATGATCGAGGAAGTCCGCTGCGTCACGCGCGGCTGGGTGGTGCCGCGGACTTCTTGATCTGAATCACACTAGAAGAACTGAGCTGGCTAGTGTCCTTCAGATCGCGAAATTCGTTCCGCCCTGGCCGCACACTGAGACGAATTTCGCGATCAGGACACTAGTTCGACTTGGCGACGACGTCGCCGCGAACGCTCCAAGAGCGCTTTGCCGGTGATTGCGGCAGATTCTGAATCGCGATGCGCGTGAGCTCGGGCAGCGTGCGCACACCCAGCTTCGTCTTGAGCTGCGCGCAGGTGTTGACCACAGTCTTGTAGCTGACGTGCAGCTCTTCAGCGATGAAGTTATATGCCTTGCCGTCGGCGATCAGCGACAGCGTCTGCAGCTCGCGCAATGTCATGCGGCTGAGCGGGTTCCGGTCGCCGCGCGCTTCCATGAAAGCGAGCTGCGAGGCGAGTTCGTGACTGAGATAGTGCTGCCCGTCGCGCACACTGCGGAACGCATTCAAGAACTCGCCCGACGAGGTGTCCTTCAGCAGGTAGCCGTTGGCGCCGACCTCCAGCGCCCGGCTCACGATCATCCGGTCCGAGTGCATGCTCAGCACCAACACCGGCGTGCGACGATCATGGATGCGCAAGCGGCGGATGAACGATAGGCCGCCGAGCGCGCCCGACTGCATCGACAGGTCGACGATGATCATGTCGGGATGCTTCTGGCGATACAGCCGAAATCCCTCCGACAAGCTGGCGGCAACGTGGATCTCGTCGACACCTATGTCCTCGAGCAGTCTGCGGCATCCCTGAATAACCACCGGATGATCGTCGATAACGAGAACCTGCATCAGGAGACACCTTCGATAACTTTGGTTGCGGTGCGCGCCGGCTTGGCGCTGCTCAGCGGCACCGTCACAGTGATGGTCGTGCCGTTCCCCGGCGAGGTCTCGATGCTGCTCGTGCCGTCGATGGCGCGGACGCGTTCTCGCATAGCCGTCAGGCCGATCCCGTTGGTGGCGCCGGCGACGAAGCCCTTGCCGTTGTCCTCGACCGTTAGCCGCAACGTGCGCCCCGCCTGGCCATCGCCCGCTGCACCCGGCTCTTCACGGATGTCGATACGCACGCGCGACGCCCCGCCGTGCTGCATGGCGTTGGTCAGCGCCTCCTGCACGCAGCGGAATATGGTCAGGTCTACGGCTTCGCCATAACCGCGCGCAAGGGAACTAGTGGCAACGGAGAAGCTCATGTCCGGGTGCCGGCGCTCGAATCCGGCCACAAGGCTAACAATCAGCTCCTCCAGGGGGATGCTGCCGAGCTCGACCGGCCGCAGTCTTCGCAGCAAGTCGCGGTTGATGGTCTTGAGGCGCGACACGACCGTCAGGATCTCCTCGACGCGCATCTTGATCGGTTGGGTCTGCGCCATCGCCGCCTGCTCGGCGAGCCGTCCGATCGAGGAGACGTTGGCGGTGATGCCGAACAGGCAGGGCCCGGCCTCATCGTGCAGCTCGTTGGCGACTTGCCGCCGCTCGTCCTCCTGCACGGCGATCAGATTGCGATAGAGGCGGCTGTTTTCCGCGTGGGCCTTTTCCAACGCTCCCGCCAGCAGATTGAAGCGCCCGGCGATTGCCGCCAGCTCGCGTACGGGGGGTTGCGGCAAACGGGTGCCGTAGTGACCATCCTCCAACTCGTGCATGCCGCGCGCGAGGTTGATCAGCGGATTGAGCAGGCGGCCGAGCACGACGTACAGCAGAGCCAGCATCATCGCCGTGATGCCGAGCCAGATCACCGCCCGCCGCGAGACCTCTTCCCACACCTCGCCGAGCTCATCGCGCGGCTCACCGACAATGACGACAGTGCCCATCGTGTGCTCGCGCAGGACAACGCGCACTTCCCGCGTGCCGACGCTCGGTCCGACGAGGTCGGCAAACCATTGCGGCGCGCGTTCGGGATGTTGCAGGAATCGGTTGTCGTCCTTGGTGTCAGGCGCGACCTGCACAAGCTCGCCATGACCGTCGCTCACCAAAATGCGCGCGTGCCGCACGTACTTCAGTTGCTCGGGTATTACATCGAGAAGCTCATCCATCTGCCCGTCGGAGGCGAGGCGCTTCACCATGTCGTTCACGAGCTGCTGCGCCAGCTCCATCGACGACGCCACCTCCACCTCGACGCGGCTGCGCGCGTCGACAACGGCGAGTACGATGGAGAGCAGCACGGCGCCTATACTGATGATCGAAATGGAGATCATGAGCTGCAGGCGAACCGGCAGGCCGTACCACCAGCGCCCTATGGCGGTGTGCGATCCGAAACGTCCGATGCTGCCGAGGAGGGATTTGAGGCCCGGCACGTTGCGCCGGTGGTGTTGCCGCGGAGGGGGCTGCGAGGCGCCATCAGGCTCCCGTCGCAACGGGTCGTGCGCAGCCTCTGCTTGGATCTCGAGCGAAGATTTCATCGCGCGCCCGCTCAACGGGAGATCGCTCGGGATTGCGGGAAGCAAGTGAGCGCCCGACGGCGCCGGGCAGCAATTGGTACTTGAGGGGGTGCAGCTGCGCGAGGTCACAGATAACAATCTCTTTGCCATCCGTTCCCGGCGATTAGGCTGTCGGGCCGCCCGCTACCCGTCGCGCCTGGCGAATTTGGTATACGGAGCCCGAAGGCGGGTGTGCCCATCGCGTCCGATCTATTGCCGTCGATCAATCTTGCAGGATGAACGCGCGATGCGCATTGCCATCGATACACTTGGCACGAGAGGCGATGTGCAGCCGTACATTGCTCTGGCCCTTGGGCTCGCGGCGAAGGGACATGCGGTGCAGCTCGCCGCGCCCGAGCAATTCGCGGTGCTGG
>JBDTOR010000065.1:0-12565 GCA_039933175.1 Hyphomicrobium sp.
GATCTGACGAGACGCCCGCATTCAGCTGCGGGCGTTTCTTTTTGCGCCGGCGTCAACGTTGAATCGCAGCCGGTGCCGCTCGTCGGTCAGCAGCAGCACACCGCCGACCGCGGCCAGGAACGAGCCGAGCGCGGTGGCGCCGGCGATGAGGAACATGATCAGCATCTGATACTTGGCGGCTCCGACCGGGTCGGCACCGGCGATGATCTGGCCGGTCATCATGCCGGGCAGCGCGACGAGGCCGGTGGTCGCCATGGAGTTGAGCATCGGCATCATGCCGGTGCGCAGGGCCGTGCGCAGCGGACCGCCCAGAGCCTCGAAGCGCGGAGCGCCGAGCGCCAGCCGTGCCTCGATGGAGCCGCGCTCGCGCCGCGCCGTCTCGTTCAAGACGTCGAGCACGAGTGCCACCGCCGTCATCGTGTTGCCGAGCACCATGCCGAGGATCGGCAGTACGTAGCGCGGAGAATACCAGGGATCGGGCGTGATGATCGCGCCGACGCCGAGCACCGTCACCAGCGTGCCGATGAAGAGCAGCGTCGCCGTGCTCAATCCCAAGGTGCGCCAGGTGGCGAAGCCGCGATGCTGGCGCGCAACCACCTCGACGCCGGCGGCACAGACCATCACCAAAGCGAATGCGACCGTCCATGCCGGTGAGGTCTGCGCGAAGATGAACTTCAGCACGACGCCGATCAGCGCCAACTGCACCACCATGCGCACGGCCGCGATGGCGATGCTCGTTTCCAGGCGCAGACGGAAGCCCCAGGAGATGAGGCCATTGGCGAACAGCAGCGCGGCGGCGAGGGCGATGTCGACCGGCGTCAGCGAAACGTAGTTCATGGCCGGCGCGCCGCTTCGCCGTCAGGGCCGCCGTTGGCCTTTGCAAGCAACAGACGCGCATGCGCAAGGCGCTCGACCTGCGCTTTATCGTGGCTGACGAGCAAGACACTGTGTCCCGACAGGAGCTGAAAGCGGATGAGCTCTTCGGTCAGCGCTGTAGACTGCGGGTCGAGCGCGCCGGTGGGTTCGTCGAGCAGCAGCACCTTCGGCTCGTCTAGCAGCGCCCGGACCAAGGCGAGGCGCTGGCGCTCGCCGGTCGAGAGCATGGCAACTGGTCGATCGAGCAGCGATGCATCGAGGTCCAGCGATTGCAGGAGGCGGTCGATGCGCGGATGCGCTGGCGCAAGACATTCGCGCGGCGTGTCGCACCACCAGGCCGGCTCGGCCGCGCAATAGCGCACCCGCCGCCGCCATTCTTGCGGCGGCAGCTCGCGCCGCTCCTCGCCGTCTAGGGTGACATCGCCGCCGGCTGCGTCGAGATCAGCAATGGCGCGCAGCAACAGGGTTTTGCCTGCCCCGGACGCGCCCTCGACGGCGAGGCATTCGCCGTCGGGGACCTCGAAGCTCAGGGGCGGCAATCCGGCGACTTGCAGGCGATCAACGCGCAGCACGCTGTGTCCTCTTGCTCCGGCGAACCCGGGCAAGGAGGCTTAGCAAGCAATGAGACGGGTCCGCTAGCCAGCCGGCTTTGCTGAAAGCAGAATATCGGCGCCGTCCTGCAACACGGCGAGCCGCATGCCGGCCGTCGCCGCCAGGCGCCACGTGTAATAGGCCTGGATGGTCATCGCATCGAGTGGCGGGGCATGCTCGCCGGCGATGAACTCGCCGAGGTGCTGGGGCGGGCGCGCGTTGGTGCCGCGGCAGCGAATGAGGAAGCTGGGGTTCTCCAGCGAACCGGCCATCTGCACTTCGATGTCGCCGCCGCGCGGCAGGGCCGTGATGGCGCTGGCAACGAGATTGAGCAGCAGCTTGGCCTTGTCTTTGCCCATGTGGCCGGGCGGGGCCTTCCAGATGAGGTTGTGTTTGCCCTTGCCGACGAAGCCGCGGGAGATCTGCTCGGCGGTGCCGAGGTCGATCATCGCCCCGGCCGAGCCGGCGGCGCCGAAGGCGAAACGGCAGAACTGCAGGCGTGCCGAGGCCTGCTCGGTGACGTTGCGGATGACGTCGAGGGCGTAGTTCTTCGCCTCCTGGTCGTCGTCCTCGTCGAGGATTTCGAGGCCATTGTAGATGGCGCCGACGGGGCCGATTACGTCGTGGCATATTTTACTGGAGATGAGTGCAGCGAGTTCAAGGTCCGTCGGATTGGCACGCTGGCCCATCGATGCCCCCTTATGATGTCGCAGATCCGAACGACAGAGCGGCTAGTAAAGTCCCGGCAACGCAGGGATGCTCGAATGGAGCCAACAAGGGCCGCTTGCGCAGTGTTCTTGCCTTCTGATACACGCGCCGGACATCCGATGCAAAGGTCTGCCCTACGGTGCGCTTCTCGCTTTTGCGAAGCGAATGTCGCTGCGACCCTAGCTGCGGCTGTCCGGCACGAAGTCCGGCAAGCGAATCAGGATACGAGCGGCCCATGAAGCTAGAGGAATACCGTCCGCTGGTCGAGGCGTTGCTTCCGGCCGTTCTGGCTGCGGGGCGCATCGAGATGGCGCACTTTGCCGCCGGCGTCGAAGTCGAGACGAAAGCCGACGCGACACCCGTCACCATCGCCGATCACGAGGCCGAGGAGGTGCTGACGGAGGGGCTGCATCACGCCGCGCCGGGGATCCCGGTCATCGCCGAGGAAGCGGTCGCGGCCGGACGCGTGCCGGTGACCGGTGACGCGTTCTTCCTGGTCGATCCGCTCGACGGCACGCGCGCCTTTATCAAGGGCAGCCCGGAATTCACGATCAACATCGGCCTCGTCATCGACCGCAAGCCGGTGTTCGGCATCATCTACGCGCCGGCGCTGGACCAGTTCTTTGCGACGGTCGGCCCCGATGAGTCGATCGAAGCGAAAATCTCGACCGAGGATAAGGGCTTTGATCTTTCGCGGAGCGTTACGACGCGCCTGGCGACCCGCGAGCCAGATCCGCAAGCTCTCGTCGCGTTCGCCAGCCGCTCGCACGCCTCGCAGACCACCGACGAGTTTCTGCAACGGCTACCCATCGCGGAAAAGCGCAAGGCCAGCTCTTCGTTGAAGTTCTGCCTCATCGCGCGCGGCGAAGCTGATCTTTACGCGCGCCTGGGGCAGACGAGCGAATGGGACACGGCGGCGGGCCAGGCCATCCTCGTCGCCGCGGGCGGCAGCGTTGCCACGCTCGACGGGCAGCCGCTGGAGTATGGCAAGCGGGACGCCGGCTACGCCAACCCCCATTTTATCGCTTGGGCGAGGCAGCCTTTGATCCGTACCCCCGCCACGCCCCGGGTGCCGCAATAAGATCACATCGGGCTGCCTCAGCGGCCACACTTTCGCGCCACTTAGCGTCGAAGGATTTTTGATCATAACGGCGTTCGCGGATCACCGCGGACACGGGCGCAACCGATGGATCGTCCCATGGCGCTGCCAACCGGCAAACTTCGCTTTTCCGTACTACTTCCCGCCTTCGCCGCACTGTGTGCCGCGGTAATTTTCGTCCCCGCGGTCGAGGCACAGCAGGACGCCTATGGCCCATACTCGGGCGGGCGTACGGGCGGCGACGCCTATGTGCCCCCGGCCAACCCGCCTCCGGCCCAGGAAGCGCCGGCGAGCGAGGCTCCCTATCGTCCCGGCGGCGCCTACAGCGAGGGCGACAACTATCGGCGCTACGAGAACGGGCGCGAGGCAGCCGCTCCACCCGAGGCGGCGCCCGGCTACGGCGAGCCTTACCACGCACCGGGCGAGGGTCCGCCTGGTGACGGCCCGCCGCCGCGGGATGATGGTTATTCGCAGAACGAGATCATCGACGCGGGCGGGCGCTTTTTCGGTTCGGTGAGCAAAGGGCTCGCCAGCGTCGTCGAGTATGCCTTCCAGAAATCTGGCCGCCCCAACGGCTATATTCTTGGCACCGACGCCGGTGGGGCCTTCGTCGCCGGTCTGCGCTATGGCGAAGGCACGCTCTACACGCGTGATGCCGGGAGCCACCGGGTTTTCTGGCAGGGTCCGTCGATTGGTTACGACTTCGGCGGCGAGGGCTCAAAAACCATGGTGCTCGTCTACAATCTGCGCGACCCCTCCGAAATATATGAGCGTTATGGGGGTGTTCAGGGCTCCGCGTATCTCGTCGGCGGCGTGGGAATTCAGTATCAAACGCACGGCAACGTGACGCTGGCACCCATCCGGTCGGGGATCGGGCTGCGACTAGGTGCGAACGTCGGATATTTGAAGTATACCCGCTCTCCAACGTGGAATCCGTTTTGAGTCGCCGTGCGGCTTTTGCATAAGCCCGGGCCAGACACGCACGGGATGAAAGCATTGCGGACGCAACTCCCCAGTCGGATTTTCGGTCTCCACGTGCCAGGCGAGCCGGGTTGCGAGGTATTGGCATTGCGTGAGGTTGCGAAGTCGAGGGCGCTGGCGTGATCACTATCGAGATGGTCATGCTGGCGGCGTTAGGCTTCCTCACGGCGGCCCTGCTGGCGCTGTTCATAGCGCCGCTCTATCGCCGCCGCGTCTCCCGCCTGACCACCGAAATGCTGAAGCGCTCCATGCCTCTGACCGAGGCGGAGATTCGCGCCGACAAGGATCGCCTGCGCGCCGAGGCGGCCATCCGCATTCACAAGCTCGAGACCAAGGTCGACGAGGCAGCCGAGGCTTCGGCCCGGCAGATGATCGAGCTGAACCGCCGCGACGCCGTCATCAGCGAGCTCGAGGGCGAGGTCTCCGGCCAGCGTACGTCGCTGGAAGAACACGAGAACGCGCGCCGCGTGCTCGAGCAGACGATCATGGACCGCTTGCCGAAGGTTGAGCATCGCCTCGCCGAAGCGCGCAAGCTGCTGTTCCAGCGCGACCGCGAGATCGTGTCGCTGACCCAGGGGAGCGAGAAGCAGTCGCGGGCCCTCGAAGAAGTGACGCAGATCAACACCCAGCAGACCGACGAGGTGCATCGCCTCAAGGCCGCGCTCAACACGCGCGCGTCGCGCAACCGCGAGGGCTTCGGCGACGCCCGCTACGACGGCGAGGTGGCGCTGCGCACCGAGATCGAGGCGCTACGCGCCAAGACCCGCGATCAGACCGCACTCATCGCCCGTCTCCAGTCGCTGGTGGCCCGCGCCGGCCCCGCTGCCGAGGCTGGGGATGGGCTCAACGGCTCCGGCGACGCAATGCGGCCGGCCAAGGTCGTCGGCAGGAGCAAGAGCGCCGAAGGCCCGCCGCCATTGAAGTCCTACGATGCGGGTGCCGAGGGACCCGATCCGCAGACGCAGGCCGAGATCCGCCGCTTGAAGTCGGTCAATCAGGATCAGGCCGCGGAGCTGTCGCGCCTCAAGGCGGCGCTCAACACCTACGAGGCCGCCGACCAGGACGATCGCAGCGTCAAGGAAAGCAAAATCGCAATGAAAGCGCGGCTTTCCGCGCTGAAGGCGCTGACCGACGAGCAGACGGGCACCATTCAATCGCTACGCGCCGAGGTCGCTGCCGGCAACGAGAAGCTGGCGCGGCAGGCAGCCTACTTCATGGAAGAGATGCGCCGCCTGGGATCGGGCACGGTGCCCGCCTCGGGCCCGGCGCGCCGTTCCGCGGCGCCGGCAGCAGATGCCAAGCGCCCGCTGGCCGAGCGCATCAACGATCCACGTGTCGCCCGGCTCGTGCGCGCCGCTGGCGAGAGCGAGGCGGTCGCTACCGAGAATGCCGGGCAGGAGCCGCGGCGTGTCGGCGGGTTCCTCAAGGCGCTCGACGCAGCATCAATGCCGGTCGAGGAGCGCGTCGAGCACGCGGCGACCAATGAAGCCGCCAGCACCGAGCCGGCCGGTGGCGAAGTCAAGCGGACGCGCAAGGCACGGCTACTCGACCGCATCACCGGTCTCGACAAGAACTCCGCCTAAGCACCGTTAGGAAACGGACGTTAGACGCCGCTGCGATGCGTGTCCGCATCGAGCACCGGCTGCCAGTCGCTGGGATCCTTGGCGCTGCGCACCCGGCCGTCGAACTGCGCGCCCTCGGCGATGACCAGGTTCTTCTGGATGATGTCGCCGTTGATGCGCGCCGTCGCGTAGAGCGCGACCGTCTCGCCACGCAGCTGCCCGTTGATCTCGCCATGGATAGAGAGGTTGCGGGCGCTGACCGTGCCGTTCACCTTGCCGGTCTCGCCGACCGTCACGTCGTCGCCGTGGATGTCGCCGGAAACTTCGCCGGCAACGATCAGCGCGCTCTGACAGACGAGGGTGATTTTCTGGCCGACGATGGCGAGGTCGGCGCCGATCACGGAGGCCGGCTTCGACGGCGACATCATGGTCGACGAGGAGGCGCCGAAATCCCGGCCCGGGGTTGGTGGCGGCGTCAACGACGGAGACGTCGATCCGGTTGCGCTAGGCGTTTTTTGATCTGGACTCGTTCCGCGGCCGAACACAACGCACCTCCTAAACCTGTCCTCGAGGGATCACCCGATACGGAGCATGTGCGGGTGAGGGAATTATGTCGAGCGATCTGCGCACCGGCGCTGTTGTTTCGCTGCCGCACGCAGAACCGTGGTGGGTTTAACGTTAATCTACAATCGCGGCGAAGTCTCCGTACCTGCACGAGAAAACGTCTGGCCGCGCGCGTCGTCCTCGGCGCTGCGCGATACCCCGTCACGCCCACCCCAAGCGCGTCTGCGCTACGGATATCGCGCCGCGACGGGCATTTCCTGTACGGCCCGGCAAGATCGCCGCCGGTTAGCCGGCTGCCCGGCCATGTCGCTGAGGCAACACCCTCGGGGCATTCGTCCGCACGGTGATCTTTGGGCAGAGCGTCGGACGCCCCGCCTGTGCGCTTGCGAAGCAACACCAGGCGCCACGGCAAAGCCGCCATTCTGGACTCCTCTCCGTAGCCACCCTAGACTCGTTCCAATAGGAGCGGGCCGGGGGGCCCGTTTCGAAAAGAATGTATTGCGTGGGGGAGTTCGGCATGGCCGACGGCTCGGGGGAGATCGACCTTAAGGCGCTCCCCAAGATGGTGCGCTGGTACAGCCCCGCCCATCTCGTCAGCACGGGCTGGCGCTCGATCGTTTCGGAGCTCTTCGGTCAATACGCCGACCAGCGCATCATGCAGGCGACCATCGACGGCTTCGCGCCGGAGATCATGAAGACGGTCGTCGGACGCTATAACTATTCCGATCTGCGCCAACTCGGCGACGGTGACACGGTGTGGGTCGACTATGTCGCCGACCTCGGCGATGGCTTCGATTCCACTTTTGCGATCGCCTCGCTGATCAGCCAGCCGCAGATCGACCTGCCGGGCGTCGGGTCGCTGCCCGCCCCCAAGCTGCTGATCATGGGCGGCGATCAGGTTTATCCGTACCCCACGCGCCAGGAATATCGCGAACGCTTCGCCATGCCGTACACGACCGCGTTGCCGCCGGCGCCCGATGGCAACTGGCGGCGGCTGCTGTTCGTGCTTCCGGGCAATCATGACTGGTACGACGGGCTGAGCTCGTTCGATCACATGTTCTGCAAGGCGCGCTTCGGCCGTGCCACGGAGAACCGCATCGGCGGCTGGCTATGCCCGCAGCATCGCAGCTACTTCGCGATCCGCCTGCCGCACAACTGGTGGATCTGGGGCGCCGACATCCAGCTGGCGCAGTACCTCGATGCCGGCCAGATACTCTACTTCGAGGGCGTCGCCGAGGCGATGAAGGCGCATCCGACGGAGGCGCCCAAGCTCATCTTGTGCACCGCCGAGCCGAGCTGGAACTACGACAAGGACGAGAAGCTGCAGGGAGAGGACAACCTCTCGACCATCACCAAGATCGCCACGGATGCGGGCGCGCGCGTCGCTGCCGTGGTGGCCGGCGACCTGCATCACTACAGCCGCTACTTCTCCAAGGACGCCGGCACGAGCTTCATCACGGCCGGCGGAGGCGGGGCATACTTCTCCCCGACGCACTACCTGCCGGATAAACGCAGGCTGACGTGGGGCGGCAAGAAGCTTGACCTCGACCTGCGGTGCCAACTGAAGGATGGAAAGAGCACCGGCGATCCGTCCTGCTGGCCGACGCGCGGGACGAGCCGCCGCCTTAGCCTTTCGACGCTCTCGTTCCCGTTCCGCAACTACGGCTTCGCCGTCGCGCTCGGCGTCATCTACTGGCTGATCATCTGGGTGTTCGCGCGAACGCCATTCGATGGCAGCGACCCGTCCAAATACAAGACGGTGGGCGATGTTCTGAACCTCGACCCGGCGTTCCACTGGTGGCCGGATCTGCTGCTGCTGACGCCGCTGGCCGCAGCGCAGAACGTCATGCTCGGCATCATGGCCTTGATGCTCTGGCTCGTCCTCTACTTCTACGCCGATGGTGCGTGGGGCAACAAAACCAGATTGGCAATGGGTACGCTGCATTGGGCAGCGCACGTCTCCATGATGATCCTTCTGTATTTCGCCGTATCCGTTACGTCGTTGTGGCTCGTCGATGTGGCGTGGCCGCAGGCCAAGTCGGTACTCGATACGCTTGAGTTGAAGAGCAACAGCGACGTGCGCGAGCTTTTACGCGCCATCGTGATCTTCCCGCTCGAGATGGTTTTCATCGGCGGTATCTTCGCCGGGTTCGTGTGGGGCGCGTATCTGACGATCAGCTGCCTGCTCGGCCTGCATTGCGACCAGGCGTTCGCGTCGATGGGTATTCCCGACTTCAAGAATTTCCTGCGCATGAAGGTCGAGCCGAACAAGCTGACCATCTTCCCGATCGGGCTGCGGCGCACGCCGCGGCGGTGGGGATGGCGGAAGGCGAAGGACCGCGGCTTCGGCGATGCGGGCGGGCCAGCAATCGTACCGACGCGGCCGCTGCGGCCAAGCCTTATCGAAGGGCCGATCGAAATCCGCGTCGGAGATTTGAAGCGGCCTAATACCAAGACGCCGGGGTCATCGGCCATCGTTTAAGACGACAAGAACGCGTTCGCAGCGCGCAGCAGTAACGGGGAACGATTTATGCAGGCGCGGCTGTCGATGCCCGCTACCAAGGTCAAGGCGCACTACGACGTCATCGTGGTGGGGTCGGGCTATGGGGCGGGCGTTGCCGCCTCACGCCTGGCGCGCTGCGGTCGCAAGGTGGCCGTGTTGGAACGCGGCCGCGAATACCTACCCGGCGACTTCCCCGAGAACGTGGTGCAGGCCAGCGGCGAGACGCAGGTGGCCGGCCCGAAGGGGCGGTTCGGCTCGCCGACCGCGCTGTTCGACGTGCGCGTCAACAAGGACGTCAACGTACTGATGGCGTGCGGGCTTGGCGGCACGTCGCTGATCAACGCCAACGTCTGCCTGTCGCCCGATGCGCGGGTCTTCGAGGACACCGCCTGGCCGGGCGAGGTGCGTCGCGACCGGCTGCTGGCGGAAGGTTTCGTGCGGGCACGCCACATGCTGCGGCCGGAAGCTTCGCGCAATACCCAGTCATACGAGAAGGTGGCGGCGCTGCGCATCGCCGCATCGGCATTCGAACGGAGCGTCAAACCCATTCCGCTGCACGTCGCCTTCAAAAGCGGCCCCAACGCCGCCGGCGTCCATCAACCGGCCTGCACCGAGTGCGGCGACTGCTGCGGCGGCTGCAACGTCGGCGCCAAGACGACGACAGCTGTAACCTACATCGCCGACGCGGCAGCCTTCGGCGCCGAGGTGTTCACCGGCATCCGCGTGCTGTCGCTATCGCGCGACGAGCAACACGGCTGGCGCGTGTGGGCCATGCCGACCGACGCCGACACCCACCGCGGACACAAGTACTTCATCACGGCCGACATCGTCGTGCTCGGCGCCGGCACACTCGGCTCGACAGAGATCCTGTTGCGCTCGCAGGCGGAGGGACTGGCGATCTCCGATTGGCTCGGCGGCCGCTTCACCTCGAACGGCGACGCCATTGCGCTCTCCTATAACAACGACGTGCCGGTCAACGGCATTGGCGTCGGCCAGCCGCCCAAGGCGCAGGTGCCGCCCGTCGGTCAGGCGGTCAACGCCCTCATCGACTTGCGCGACTCAAAGGACGTGCGCGACGGGCTTGCCATGTGCGAATGCGCGCTGCCGAGCGCCTTCGCCTCGGCGCTGCCGGCGTTGCTGGCGCCCGGAGCGGCGATCTTCGGCGAGCACGAGCAGCATTCGCTCGGCGATCAGCTCGAAGCGATGGAGCGCGCTACCGACAGCCTGATCAAGGGCGCCTACCAGGGCGCCGTGCACAACACGCAAACTTTTCTCGCCGTCGGCCACGACGCCGGCAACGGCTTGATGAGCCTCGAGGGCGACCGCCTTGCCATCGAGTGGACCAACGGCCCGCAGCAGCGCGTCTTCCAGCGCATCGAGGAAGCACTGAAGACCGCGTCGCATGCGACCGGCGGCACGTACATGCGCAATCCGGTGTCGGAGAAGGCGCTGGGCGGCAACCTGATGACGGTGCATCCGCTCGGCGGCTGCACCATGGGCGAAAGCGTCGGCGGAGGCGTCGTCAACCATAAGGGGCAGGTTTTTGATGCAAGTCCGGGCGCGACGCCCGGCGCGGTGCATGAAGGGCTTTACGTGTGCGACGGCGCGGTGATCCCGTGCCCGTTAGGCATCCACCCACTCTTGACCATCACGGCCTTGGCCGAGCGTGCGATGATCCTGCTCGCGCGCGATCGGGGTTGGCACATCAGCGAGGACGCGGCGCAGGCGCCAGTGGCGACACCGGCACCGGCAACCAAAGCGGCGCAGCCGGACAAGGCACGCGAGCGCAACCTCGCCTGGTTCGCGCGCTGGCGCCGGCGCGCTCCCGCGCCGGTCGAGGGAGAGTGACATGCGGCGATTGTCGAAGTCCGTCGCCGAGCTGAAGTTGCGCTACGACGTCGTCGTCGTCGGGTCGGGATACGGCGGCGGCGTTGCGGCTTCGCGCATGGCGCGGGCCGGCAAGAAGGTCGCCGTGCTGGAGCGCGGCCAGGAATTCGCCATCGGCGATTTCCCCGACCGCATGATCGAGGCGCAGGAGCAATTCCAAGTTTCGCAGGATGGCAAGCGCGTGTCGGGCTCGCCGACCGGGCTTTATGACCTTCGCCTCGGCAAGGACATCCACGTTTTCGTCGGTTGCGGCCTCGGCGGCGGCTCGCTCGTCAACGCCAACGTTTCGCTGCCGCCCGATCCGCGCGTGTGGAACGACCCTGTCTGGCCGCCGGAGATCATGCAGGATCAGACGCGGCAGGAAGGCTTCACGCGCGCCATGGAGGTGCTGCGCCCCGTTCCCTACCAGGGGCCGGCACTCGACAAACTCAATGCGCTGGGCGTCAGCGGCAATGCGCTGCGCAAGGACATCGTGCGCCCGCCCATCAATGTGACGTTCGAAAAGCAGGTGAACTATGCCGGCGTCGAGCAGCCCGCCTGCACGCTATGCGGCGACTGCTGTTCGGGCTGCAACGTCGGCGCCAAGAACACGGTGCAGGTGACCTACCTCGCCGACGCCTTCCACCACGGCGCCGAGATCTTCACCGAGATGCGCGTGTCGCACGTGCGCCAGGAGCGCGGGCGCTGGAGGGTGTTCTTCGAGCCGCTGGGGCACGAGCGCGAGAAGTTCGCCGCCGCCGACCAATCGATCACATGCGACGTCGTCGTGCTGGCCGCCGGCACGCTGGGCTCCACCGAGATCCTGCTGCGCTCGCGCGACGAAGGCCTGCCGGTTTCCGACCAGGTCGGCGAGCGCTTCACCGGCAACGGCGACGTGCTCGCCTTCGCCTACAACAACGACGTGCCGGTCAACGGCATCGGCGTGGGCGAGCCGCCCGCCGTCGACACGGGACCCGTTGGTCCGTGCATCACCGGCCTGATCGATCTGCGCGATACTGCCAAGCTCGAAGATGGCATGGTGATCGAGGAGGGCTCGATCCCCTCGGCGCTGGCGCCCATTCTGCCGGCGCTGCTCGCCTCCGGCGGCGACAAACTCGGTGAGGATACCGACCGCGGCATCATCGACTTCATCGGCGAGCGGGCGCGCCGCCGCCAGAGCCTGTTGTTCGGTGCCTACCAGGGCGCTGCCAACCGCACGCAAACCTACCTCGTCATGAGCCACGACGACGGCAAGGGGCGCATGGCGCTCGATGAGGGACGTTTGAAGCTGTCGTGGCCCAAGGTCGCGACGCAGGAGATCTTCGAGAAGGTCGACCGCAATCTGCGCAAGGCGACGCAGGCGACGGGGGGCACCTACACGCGCAATCCGCTCACCGATACGCTGTTCGGGCACAACCTCATTTCCGTGCATCCGCTGGGCGGCTGCGTCATGGGCCGCGACCGCGCCAGCGGCGTCGTCAACCACAAGTGCCAGGTGTTCGACGGGCGCCCAGACGCCGAGGCAGGCGCCGTGCTGCACGGCCTTTATGTGTGCGACGGCTCCGTCATCCCGCGGCCGCTCGGCGTCAATCCGCTGCTGACGATCACGGCGATCGCCGAAAGAGCGATGATCTATCTCGCCAAGGATCGCGGCTGGAGCTTCTCCGAGACGCAGAAGTTCGACGCGCCGATGCTGATCGCGGCGCCCGGCGGTCGCGAGACGCTGCGTCCGGCCGGCGTCGAGTTCACCGAGCGCATGGCCGGCTTCATCTCGCCGACCGTCACGCTGCCGTACGAGACGGCGGCGCGGCGCGG
>JBDTOR010000066.1:0-12437 GCA_039933175.1 Hyphomicrobium sp.
TGCCTAGCACCTCTCCCATCATGGCGGAGCCATGCTTCGCATGGACGGGAGAGGTCGGCTGGATGCGCGCAGCGCGACGGCCGGGTGAGGGGATGGTCGGCATCAGTTCTCGTGACTTTCCTGAGAGGGCCTCACCCCTCACCCGTCGCTCATGCTGCGCATTCGCGTCGACCTCTCCGTCATGGCGGTGCCATGCTCCGCATGGACGGGAGAGGTGAGGTGGGCCCCGCGGCCAAAGCGGGCGGGGGGCCGGTAGGGGAGGCGGGTGCTGCCGGTGGGCTACAGGGCGCCCCGGAAAAGCGCGCCGCCGGCCGGTTGGCAATGTTCGGAGTTGCGGGGGCCGCCGCCTTGGTGGGAAGCTGCCACCCGAGTTGCCACGGCGGCATCGCCCGCCAGGCTAAATCAGCACGGCCGTTAAGCTTTCCGCATTTTTCACCACGTATTGTGGAAGCCTCAAACGCGTTCGGTGAGGGGGAGAATTAAGAGCGATGCGTCCGGTTGGGGTATTGTGTGCGGCCATTGCCGCCTTTGTCGCCGTCTCGTCGGCTTCCGCAGAACAGCCCGTAGTGCTGGCCGCCGCCGATCCGGCCGCCGAGGCACCGTTGGTTTCCGGCCCGCAGGCGTCCGACGCCGCGCTTCCCGCCGCTGTCGCCGCGCCGGCCGAGGCCGAGACCGCCACGCCCATCGCGCCGCCCGACCCGACACTGTTTGCCGTCATCGACCTCGGGTCGCAGACGATGACCGTCTCCGACAAGAACGGCGTGATTGCCAGCTGGAAAATCTCCTCGGCGCGCGGCGGCTACCGCACCCCGACGGGCACGTTCACGCCGCACTACACGGCGCGCATGCACTACTCCAAGCAGTATCACTTCTCGCCGATGCCCTATTCGGTGTTCTTCAACGAGGGCGTGGCGGTGCACGGGACCCGGGACCTCGGCAATCTCGGCAGCCCTGCTTCGCACGGTTGCGTGCGCTCGCACCCCAAGAACGCCAAGGTCTTTTATGACCTGGTACAGAAGCATGGCATGCAGATGACCCGCGTGACCGTACGCGGCAAGCCGCCGTATTCTCCGGTGGTGGCCGAAGGTCGTCGCCGTCGCGTTGCGCAGGCGGCACCGCAGGCCTGGGGCGGTTTCTTCGGCTACAGCCAGCAGTCGGCCTATCAGCCGAAGGTCAAGAAAGTGAAGAAGAAGCAGTACGGCGGCGGCTACAATACTTGGTAGCGCGCCTCCGGCACGACACCCGGTGAGCGCCCGACGGTGAGCGGCGCCGCGCCGCGCGATCTTGCCCGTCAGAACGGGTTCCAGGTCGGGCGTGGCGTGAAGCGGATGTAGCCGATGTTGGCGCCGAGCCTGAACCCGAGGCCGGTGCGGATCGGCGCCATGGTCACGGCGCCGCCCTTCAGGAACGTGATGCCGACGCCGCCGATGAAATAGGCGGAGCCGTCGATGCCGGTAAACTGCCGGTATAGCGCTTCGGGCGCATGCACCCGGTAGATCAGGAACATGGTGCGCGACCCCGAGGCGCCGAAGTCGGTGCCGATCGAAGGGCCGTGCCAGTAGATGTCGCTGCTGCCGCCGGAGCGCATGTAGAGCTTGCCGCTGCCGTAGCGCAGGCCGGCGAGGAACGCGCCGCCGCCCTCGGTGCCGAGCACGTAGCCGTCCGGGCGTCCGGCGCTCGAGAACGCATATTCCAGAACGCTGCCGAGTTCGGTCGAGATGGTGCCGAAAAAGCCGCGCGAGATTTCGCGGATCTCGTCGATGTTGTAGCCGGCCTCCTCGGGGCCGAGCGGCTCCAGCATGGCGACCGCCGGTCCGGGCTCCATGGTCGGCACTTCCGGCTCGGCGCCCGCGCCGGTATGCGGCTTGGTCTGCGTCGCCCACTTCTGCGCTGTCGCCTTGGCAACAGGCTTAGGCGGTGTGGTGTCGGTCGCCGACGTCGGCGCGGGTGCGGCCGTCTTCGGCTCGGCGGTGGTCTGCTTGGCGCCTCCGGCGATCTCGCCGTCGAGCCTGGCCAGCATGTAGGTGGACTTCGCCTTCATCACCGCCAGTAGCTCGAGCCCGGCCGCTTCGAGCTCGGCGAGCTTGGCGCAATCGGGCTCCCCCTGTTCGGGCGGGCGTCCCAGCTGATCGATCTTGACGATGAGGTCTTCGGCCTGCTCGTCGAACTTGCCGGTGCGGTCATCGCGCACGGTGCCGAGCGCCTTCTCCTCGTCCCAACCCTTCTTTTCTTTGAGCTGCTTGAGTTTGGCCTGCAGCTTCGGCAGCGCCTCGCCATTGAAGGCGCGCAGCTGCGCACCGGACTTGTCGACGGCGGCGGCGAATTGATCGGCCGTGCAGGCGGCGGCATAGGCGCCGCTCGGCGCGAAAACCAAAGCCAGGGTGGCCAGCAGGCCTGAGAAAACCGATCGACGCATGGAATGCTCTAGCCTATCGCGACTGGGCCGCCGAATCTGCTGGCCCAAGCGCGATCGACCAAGGCCATGCGGCGGATTATTGACCGCCGATCGTTTTGACGACCGAATTCATGGGACGGTCGGACAGGGCGGTCGGCATGCCCTGCATATCCTTGGCGATCAGCTCGTCGAACTCGGGCAGCGTCTGGATAGGCGCTTTGGCCGTCATCTGCACGACTTTGTAGCCGCCAGCCTTAAGCTGCTTCAGCAGCTCCGGCATGGCCTGGGCCGTATGTGGCTGAATGTCGTGCATCAGGATGATGCCTTTGCCGCGCTTTTCCAGGCCAGCCATGATGCGTTTGACTAGCGCGTCCGCCTTGCCGCCCTTGAAATCGAAGCTGTCGATATCAGTGGAGAATACCGCGACGTTGCGGTCGGCGAGGTACTTCAAGGTCTCGGGCGAGTGGCGCAGGAACGGGAAGCGGAAGAACGGCGCAGTGCCCGAGCCTACGGCGCGGTGGATGACGCTGAACGACTTCTCGATGTCGGCCTTGGCATCCTCGAACGGCATCTTGGACAGGTCTTTGTGGTCCATCGTGTGCGCGCCGATGGTGTGCCCCGCTTTGGCGACATCGTGCAGGATCTCGGGATAGCCGGCGGCGACCTTGCCGACGGAGAAGAAGATCGCCTTGGTGCATTCGGCGTTGAGTGCCGCGAGGATCGCCGTCGTGCGGTTGGGCAGTGGCCCGTCATCGAACGTCAGCACGACCTCTTTGGGATTGAGGAAGTCGTACGTCTTGTAGTGCTGGAAGCCGAAGCCGGGGCCGCCGGTGGTGTCGATCTCGACCACCCGGGCGACGCCGAGCGGATTGGGATTGCCAGGGCAGTCGGCGGCTTTGGCGGCAGGGGCGGCAGGGCCCAGCTGCTGTTGTGCGACGGCCGTCGCGTTGAGCGCGAGCATCGCCGCGCCGGCGAACAAGGTCGTCTTGAGAATTGCGCGCATCGAACCCTCCCCGAAGTGCATCGCAGGCTTATTGCTTGATTCCCCTGCATTGTGGGGAGAATTGCGACCGGCGTGCAAGGTGTTTGCACTGAGTTTGCCGGCAAAAGGGCCGATTTCGCGGCAGGTGTTGTGACCGGGCGTATTTGCTCAGCCCGGCAGTTTCGCTGCCGCCTTGGCGCGGAACCGCGCGGCGTCGACGACGATGCGTGTATGGCGTCCACGGCCGATCAATTCGCGCGCATCACGCGCCTCGACCTTGAACACCAGTTTACGGCCAGACACCTCGATCAGCTCGGCCGCCGCGGTGACCGTGAGCCCCGCCGGAGTCGCCGCGATATGCTCGACATCGATATGGATGCCGAGCGTCTCCTGCCCCGGCGCGAGCTGATCCTCGACGCAGGCGACCGCCGCCGCTTCGATCAGAGCTACCATCGCCGGGCTGCCGAAAACGGGTGCGCGGCCGCTGCCGAGCCGGGGCGCCAGATGCGCCTCGGTGACGATGAGGGATGCCGTGCCGATGCGGCCAGGCTGCAACATGCCGTGGTCGCCGTTCATTTCATTGGTCATGAAGGGATGTGCTGCCTGCCGATACGATCGCCGCGACTATAGCGCGGGCGTTCCGCTCAGTCCGCAGCGTCGGCAAGACGCTCCAGCTCATCGAGATTCTTGAGGCGCAGGCCGTTCGGCGCCGCCTCGACGAGGCTGAGGCTTTCCAGCTCGGTCAGCCAGTGCGCCAGGTCGTCGACGCTCATGTCGAGGTACCCGGCAACGACGCCGCAGCTCAACGAATCCGTCAGAACGCTGGGGTCGCGGCCCTCGTAGGCGTTGCAGCGGGCAAGCGTCACGAACAGCGCGGCGATGCGCGCCAGCGGTTTGGGGCGGCCGGCGCGCTCGTCCGTCTCCTTGAGGAAGGCGACTTCGCGCTCGATCGCCGCCGTCAGCCGGGATTTGATATTGGGGCTGCGCTCCAGGGTCGGCTCAAGCGCCGAGCGCGGCAGGCAGCTGAGCGAGGTTTCCATCGTTGCCTGGGCGCCGGACACGTGGCTGTCGAGGTAGCCGAGGCCGACGAGGTCGCCGGGAAACGCGAACTCGAGGACGACCTGCGAGCCATCGCCGCGCTCCTTGAAGAGGCAGATCGCTCCCTTCTCGACGCGATAGACGTGGCTGCGCGCGTCACCTTCTCGGAAGAGGACATCGCCCGCGGCAAGCGTGCGATGGTGCTCGGCCGCGCTGGCACTGCCATCGGCGGAACTGGTACGCGGGGACTCTAATACTGGGCTGTCTAGAAGCGTGAGCATGGCGGCGGCGTTGCTCTCTCACTTATGCAATACCGAAGATTATGTGGCGGCATTACAACAATCAAGAGATTTTTTGTGGGCAACTTCAGTTTGCGCTGGACACCAATCAGTAGAGCGATTCGCGCACGTCGGTGCGCCTGCAACGTCGGAACGAGCGCTCGCGACCGTGCGTTGACCCGGTCACTGAACGACAGCGGCGAGGAAAGGCCAGCACATGTTTCGACAAGCCAAGCGTGCCGCGTTCGCGATCTGCGCGACAGCAGCGTTGGCGCCGGCGTGCGCCGCGGGCTGCTCCGAGCACACGTTCGATCCATGCCCCGAGCCGCGGTCAGGCTATGGGCTGGAGGTCGATCAAAAAACCGGGCGTACATGGTTGAAGGAGGCGCGTGCGGCAACTCCTGAGACGAGCACGCTCGGCCGCTTGTCGGCGACCGCCAAGAACGTGCCGCGGGGGGCGCTCGCCAAGGCTCAGGACGAAACGAGCGCCGGTGAATGGCGAACCCAGGTTCGCCCCTACAAGCCTTGGCGGCCGTTGAAATAGCCTCAGTGAGGCAGCTTGCAGGCGTAGGACGTCGCGGCGCATTCAACGCCGAAGATGCCGGTCGAAGTGCACGACTGCAGCTTGGCATCGCCGATAATGGAGAAGCCCCGGTTCTCGGCCAGATTGATTGCGCCCTGTGTCGCCATCAACGTGGCGATGCTCTCCGTTAGGCCGCTACCGACGGCGCGGAACCCGCGGCAGTCCTTGGCGCCGGGCGGTACGGCAGGCGCGGCCATGGCTACGGCCGGCAAAAGTGCGAACAGGCCAGCGGCAAGCCCGAGGACGCAGGATCTCGACTTGGACATTTACCCCTCCCAATGCGTGCGCTCAGGGCCGCGGCCCCAGCGAGCGTAAGCTGCTCCCGCCGCGCGACAATCTCAAGATGGCGGGGCTCCGCGGTCTGTGGATTGTAGCATGAGTGTGTCCGGCCAGTTGCTCGTCGGAAACGCTCCCCGCGGCGCATTTACCTCGTGGACCATTCGCGCTCGGCTCTGTCACCAAGCTGGCTTAATCGTGGCCCAGCAGTATCCGCGGCGCTTAATGGGTATGGGTCAGGTCAGTGGAAGACAATTCTCGCGTCCTTATCATCAGAGAAGACACGTTCCTTAAGGGCGAGATCCGTAACGGCGGCCGCATCGAGGTGTTCGGCTACGTCGAGGGCGACATTGCCGGGGACATGCTGGTGGTGCAGCCGGGCGGGCGCTGCTTCGGCAAGGTCAAGGTCGACACGGCCGACGTGCGCGGCCAGCTGCAGGGCGATATCCACGTTCGTCAGCTGATCTGTATTCGCGGCACCGGCGAGGTCACCGGCAACGTCAAGTACGGCAAGCTCGCGATGGAGATGGGCGGCCTGCTCACCGCCGAGATGCGCAACATTCCGCCATCGATCTCCGGGGATCTCGATCTGTCGGTCGACAAGGGCAAGGCCGTGCGCATCACGCTGCAGGATCTGTCGGCTATCGATCCCGACGATACGGCGGACGCGCTCACCTTCACCGTGTCGCAGGTGCGCAACGGCTTCGTGTCGCTGGCGACCGATCCGGCGCGTCCGGTGGAGGCCTTCACGCAAGCCGACCTCGAGCAGGGCACAGTGCTGTTCCGCCATGACGGCACGGATGAGCCGCGCGCCAGCTTCGCCGTCGTCGTCGCCGATCGCGCCGGCGCCACGTCCGGTCCCGCGCAAACCGTCAACGTCGCCGTCCGCGCCTAGCGGCTGACGCGCCCTCACATCCTGACAAAGACATATGTGGAGGTAGTGGGCATCTACACTCCGTCATGGCCGCGGAGGCGGCCATCCACGTTCGGAGCAGGTGTCTACTTGGGTAGTAGTCTCGCGCGATCTGCGGGACCCTCGGTGAGTTCGCCCGTCATGGGATCGTACAGGTTCAACCACTCGGGCTTCATGCTTTCGATCAGCCTGACCTTCCAGGCACGCCGCCACTTCTTTAGCCGAGTTTCTCGGCGGATCGCTTCTTCGAAACTGTCATGGGTTTCGTAGTAGAGGAGCAGTTTCACGCCGTAGCGTTTCGTGAACCCCTCAAGCAGCCCTTGATCGTGCTCGGCCATACGATTGTGAAGGTCGCCGGTGATGCCGATGTACAGCACGCCGTTGCGCCGGCTCGCTGCAATGTAAACACAGGGTTCCTTCATCGATCACGCCCAAGACTTCGCGGCTCCATCATCCATTCGCGGAGCCGTGTGGGCAAGCTGGCGTGGATGGCCGCCTGCGCGGCCATGACGAAGGGTTGGAGTCGGCGGCGCGGTCAGCTCGGGGCTTTGCCGAAGCGTTTGCGCAGCGCGACCTTGGCCTGCTCGAGCGACGTGCGGTCGCCGTCGGACAGGTTCGTGCCGGCCCGGTTGATGTAGAAGTCGAGCATCGACATGGCGGTGCGGTAGGCGTCCTCGGAACCGCGCTTGGGATCCTCAGCCGAATGCTGCAGGGCTGCCGCGATCACGTCGGGGTCGGCCGACTTGAAGATGCCCGCCGGCAGCGCATACGGATGGTCGTGCTCCGTGACCTCGTGCGACCACTTCTCTGATTTCTGCACCATGGCACCCTCGGCTGCTGATCCGGGGCGACCCAAGCAGGGAAACAAAAAAGGCAAGTAAGCCGGATCGTGGGCATTTAGCGCTAATGCCCTCCGAGCTATGCTCTTTGTCAGTAAATGCGGGGGAAGGCCGAGGGGAGCCACATGCAATTGTTCCGTGCCGCCATGGCGGTGCTGCTGTTCATCTGCCTGCTGCCGCTCATGGGCATGGCGGTGGCCGAGTTCATCGCCCAGGTCTACGGCTGCAAGCTCGACCTCGCCGGGGTGCATCCGTGCATGGTCGGCGGCAGCGACATGGGCCACACGCTGCTGACGCTCGGCATGATGGGATACTTCCTGTTCATCACCCTGCCGTTCGCGCTCGGGACCGTCATCGTGTGGGTGCTCGTCGAAGCCATCGCGTGGGTACGCCGGCGCACTCCGGCCGCGGGCTAGCGGCTACTTGCAGCGCAGGAAGTCGCGCGCGCCGCCGCTGTCGGTAAAGGTCAGTGTGTCGCCGGAGACGGTCAGCGCGAAGTCGTAGGGCGTGGCGCTGCCTTCGACCGTGCAGTCGGAGGTGATCTTCCAGTCGCTGTCCTTGGCCTCGACCGACTTGAAGGTGCAGTGGCTCTCGTGCTGGTCGTAGCGATCCTTGGCGATGACCAGCGGCGCGTTCTGAGTTTCCTGTCCGGCGTTGCAGTTGGTGGGATCGAGCGACCATGTGCCGACGAACGGCGGAGCCTCGCCATGCGCGGACGTGGCGCCCAGCAGCGCAGCGATGACAAGAACGGAAACACTGGCAGTCGTGCGCATGCGATAAAGCTCCGATGGGGTTAGGCTTCGAGGCGTTTGCCGAGCCGGCCGGCGAGGTGCTGGGTGAATTGCCAGGCGACCCGGCCCGAGCGCGCGCCGCGCGTGATGCTCCACTCGAGTGCTTCGCGCACCAGCGCATCGTCGGCGACGCTAAGGCCGTAGTGCGCAGCATAGGCGCGCACCATGTCGAGATACTGGTCCTGGCTGCAGTTGTGAAAGCCGAGCCACAGGCCGAAGCGGTCGGACAGCGAGACCTTCTCCTCCACCGCCTCCGAGGGATTGATGGCGGTCGAGCGCTCGTTCTCGACCATCTCGCGCGGCATCAGGTGCCGGCGGTTGGAGGTGGCGTAGAAGATCACGTTGTCGGGGCGGCCCTCGATGCCGCCTTCCAGCACGGCCTTCAGCGATTTGTAGCTGGTATCGTCCTTGTCGAACGACAGGTCGTCGCAAAAGACGATGAAGCGGTGCGGGCTCGCCCGCATGGCGGCGAGGCACCGGGGTAGCGAGCCGATGTCCTCGCGGTGGATCTCGACCAGTTTCAGGTCGGCGCCGGCGGCGCGCAGCTCTTTGGCGAGGCGGGCGCGAACGTCGGCGTGCACGGCCTTGACTAGCGACGACTTGCCCATGCCGCGCGCTCCCCATAGCAGGGCGTTGTTGGCGGGCAGGCGCCGGGCGAAGCGCTCGGTGTTGGCGGCGAGCTGCGGCGCGACGTGCTCCAGGCCCTGCAGCAGCCGCAGCGGCACCCGGTTGACCTGCGCCACGGGCTCGAAGCGCTCCTCGTCGGCGTGCCAGACGAACGCCTCGGCGCCCTCGAAATCGGGCTTGGCGGCGGCCGGCCGCGCCAGGCGCTCGAGCGCCGAGGCAAGACGCTCCAGGCGCTGCATGAGGGCGGCTTGGTCGTTCATCATCTAGGCTCGTATTTTCGGGCGTCTAGGCGCTTTTTGCTTGCCGTGGCAGGGCGGCTGCTTCTATAGCGCGGCCAACGCGAAGTCACACGAATAGTGTGGCGGCGCACCAATGGCCTGGCTGTTGCAAAGGCGCTGCCGAACACTATAGTCGCGGCACTTTCAAGCAGAGCAGACGCGGTAGCCTGCGCTCGCGCAGACTTCGCCCTCTGTTGCCAATATCCGCAAGGGGACGGAAGCATGTTCATTACTCCAGCATTTGCCCAGGCGCCCGGTGCCGACGCCTTTGGCGGGGGCATTGGCGGGCTACTCGTCCCGATGCTGGCGATGGTCCTCATCTTCTATTTCCTGGTTATCCGGCCGCAGCAGCAGCGCGCCAAGGAGCATCGCGAGCTGGTCAATCAAGTGCGCCGCGGCGACACCGTCATTACTTCGGGCGGATTTATCGGCAAGGTGACGAAGGCCACCGACGGCTCCGACGAGATCGAGGTCGATCTGTCCGACACCATGCGCGTCCGCGTCCTGAAGTCGACGCTGATCGATGTGCGCGGCAAGGGCGATACGGCGAAAGAGACGACGTGAGGCGCGCCTAGGCGCGCATCGGCGAAACGTAAACGAGATCGGTCGACATGCTGCACTTCGAACGCTGGAAGATCATCGCCATTGTCCTGACCTGTCTTGCAGGCGTGCTCTTCACGATGCCGAACTTCTTCTCGAAGGAGACGGTCGACAGCTGGCCTAGCTGGGTGCCGCACAAGCAGCTGCCCCTGGGTCTCGATCTGCGCGGAGGCGCCCATCTGCTGCTCGCCATGGACACCAAGGAGCTGGAGAAAGACTGGCTCAACACGCTGCGCGACGACACGCGCAAGTCGCTGCGCGACACCAAGATCGGGTTCACCGGCCTCGGCATCGTCGGCAACACGGTGCAGGTGAAGGTCACCAAGCCCGAGGAACTGGAGAAGGCGACGACGGCGCTCAAGAAGTTGATCCTGCCGATCAGCAACTCCATCCTTAGCTCGGGCGGCAACGACATCACGGTCGAGTCCTCCGGCACCGACACCATCATCTTAGCGCCGACGCCGCAGGGCATGCAGCATCGCGTGTCGAGCGCATCGACCGCCGCGATCGAAACCGTGCGCCGGCGTGTGGATAATATGGGCACCTCGGAGGCGACCGTTATCCGCCAGGGCTCCGACCGCATCCTCGTGCAGTTCCCGGGCCTGCAGGACACCAAGCAGCTCAAGGACCTCATCGGCCAGACGGCCAAGCTGACGTTCCACGCCGTGCATCCCGACATGTCGGCGGAAGAGGCCAAGCAGACGCGCGTGCCGGTCGGCTACAAGGTCTACCCGTCGGTCGAGAACGCCGAGCGCAGCTTCGTGCTGCAGGAGAGCCCCATCGTGACAGGTGAGGATCTCGTCGACGCGCAGCCGGGGTTTGACTCGCGCACCAACGAGCCGATCATTTCGTTCCGCTTCAATCAGTCGGGCGCCCGCAAGTTCGGCAGCTTCACCAAGGACAATGTCGGCTCGCCGTTCGCCATCGTGCTCGACGACAAGGTATTGTCGGCACCCGCCATCCGCGAGCCGATCCTGGGCGGCTCGGGACAGATCTCCGGCAGCTTCACCGTCGAGAGCGCTAACAACCTTGCTGTCCAGTTACGCTCGGGCTCGCTGCCGACGAAGCTGACCATCGTCGAGGAGCGCAGCGTCGGTCCCTCGCTCGGCGCCGACTCCATCGAAGCGGGTAAGCTCGCCGGTCTCGTCGGCTGTCTCGCCACCGCCATCCTGACCATCGTCGCCTACGGCACGTTCGGCGTGTTCGCCGTCATCGGCCTGCTGGTGCACGGCTTCCTCATCATCGCGCTGATGACCGTCATCGGCACCACGCTGACGCTGCCCGGCATCGCCGGCTTCGTGCTCACCATCGGCATGGCGGTGGACGCCAACGTGCTCATCTACGAGCGCATCCGCGAGGAGCTGCGCAACGGCAAGTCGCCCATCGCGGCGATCGAGCAGGGCTTCCAGCGCGCCTTCGTCACCATTTTCGACAGCCAGCTGACGACGCTCGCTGCCGCCGTCATCATGTTCTGGCTCGGCTCGGGTCCGATCCGCGGCTTCGCCGTGACGCTGACCATCGGCATTCTCACGTCGGTGTTCGCAGCCGTTACCGTGACGCGCCTGCTGGTCGTGCTGTGGCTGAAGAGCGCCAAGACCAAAGGCCGCGTCCTCGAAGTGCCGGTCTAGTGTGATGATCGAGAAATTCGCCATCACTAGCGGCAAGGGATCGAGCGAATTTCTCGATCTGAATCACACTAGCAAGCCCATGCTTGTAGTGTCCCTTGTGATTCCGAAGTTCGCTCACGGTCCCAGCAGCAAACTCCGGCGAACTTCGGAATCGGGACACTAGAGAGGCAACGATGTTCTTCCCCGTTCCCGACTTCAAGGGCTTCGACTTCTTCCCGCATAACCTGCGGCTGCCCTTCATGCGCTTCAAGGGCCTCTGCTTTGTCCTCTCGCTCGTCGCGATGGCGATATCGCTCGGCCTCTATTTCACTAAGGGCCTCAACTACGGCGTCGACTTCAAGGGCGGCTCGCTCATCGAGGTGCAGCACAAGGGCGGCCCCGCCGATCTCGGCGACCTACGCGAGAAGCTCAAGGGCCTGGGACTCGGCGACGTGCAGATCCAGAGCTTCGGCTCCGATACCGACGTGCTGATCCGCATTGAGGAGCAGCCCGGCGGCGACGTCGAGCAGCAGGTGGCGATGAAGAAGGTCGTCGACACGCTGGGTGCGGATTACGCGCAACGCCGCATCGAAGTCGTCGGTCCGGCCGTTTCGAGCGAGCTGCGGCGCACCGGCATCATCGCCGTGTTCGCGTCGATCCTCGCCATCATCGTTTACGTATGGTTCCGGTTCGAATGGCAGTTCGCGGTTGGAACCGTGGTCGCGCTGCTGCACGACGTGCTGGTGACCGTCGGCATCTTCTCGCTGTTCCAACTCGACTTCGACCTGTCCATTGTCGCCGCGCTGCTCACCATTCTCGGTTACTCGGTGAACGATTCCGTTGTCGTCTCCGACCGCATCCGTGAGAATTTGCGCAAGTTCAAGCGCATGGACTTGAACGAGCTGCTCAACCTCTCGATCAACGAGACGCTGTCGCGCACCATCCTCACCGGCGTGACCGCCATCGCGGGCATAACGGCACTGCTTGTTTTCGGCGGCGAGGTGCTGCGCAACTTCTCCTTCGCCATGCTGTTCGGCATCGTCATCGGCACCTATTCGTCGATCTTCATCGCCGCGCCGCTGCTCGGCTACCTCGGCGTCAAGCGCGACACCGTCGGCGCTCATGCGAAGGCCAAGGAGACGGCCCCGGTGATCGCGCCGGCCAGCTCGGCCGGTGCCGATCGCGCCAAGGCGGCAGCCACGGCACGTGCCGCCGTGCAGCCGGCCAAGA
>JBDTOR010000067.1:0-12356 GCA_039933175.1 Hyphomicrobium sp.
TCGGCGGCGTAGGCGGCCGCGGACAAGAGCAGCGAAGCGGCAAGTAGCGGCAGCATCCGGTTCATCGGACATCACTCCTTTGGTGACCCGAGCGAAACTATGGCTCTCACAACCTACGCCCAAACATGGGAAGCCGCAGCCCGTCGGGCTAGGCCTCCCGCGGCGGCATGCGCAGCGGCAGCATTAGCAGGATGCCGGCCATCAGGAAGAGCGTGATCGCCGACATGCCGATACGCTGGCTTTGCGTCAGGCTCGTCACCAGCGCCACCGTCAGCGGTGCCATGAAGGCGGTCACCTTGCCGGAAAATGCAAACAAGCCAAAGTATTGGGTGATCTTATCGCGCGGGGCCAAGCGCGCCAGCAGCGAGCGGCTGGACGACTGCACCGGGGCCGAGACGAGGCCGACAACGATGGCAAAGGCGAGGAACACGCGCTCGCCGGTCGAGGAGAACGGCGCAGAGCCGGGTACCTTCGGGTCGACATCGAAGAAAAAGAGCACGTGCGTGGCGTCGACCGAAAGAATGCCGATGGCGCCGATCAGTAGGATGCACAGCGCCGACACGATGACGAACTTGGCGCTGATGCGGTCGTCGAGCACGCCGCCGATCAGCGCACCGAACGCTCCGACCAACGTCAGGACGATGCCGAACAGGCCGAGTTCCAGCGCACCCCAGCCGAACACGGACGCTCCGTAGATGCCGCCGAAGGTGAAGATCGCGGTGAGGCCATCGGTGTAGATCATGCGCGCGGCAAGAAAGCGGAGCATGTTCGGATTGCCGGGCAGCGAACGCACCGTGTCCCATAGCTCCGCCGTCGCCGGACGATCCCCGTGGTCGTGCTTTTGGCGGATGTCGGGCACGAACAGGAAGAACGGGATCATGAACACGAGGTACCAGACCGCCGACAGCGGCCCGACGATGCGGTCGCCCTCGCGCGTTGCCGTGTCGAGTGCGAACAGTGGCTGGAGGCCGAGCAGCGTCTTGCCCGTATCCCCTGCCGGCACGATCAGACCCGCGATGAGGAACAGGCTGGCGAGGCCGCCAAAGTAGCCGCACGCCCAGCCGGCGCCCGACAAGCGCCCGAGTTCCTTCTGCGGCACGAGGCTCGGCATGATGGCGTTGGTGAAGACTGCCGTGTACTCGGCGCAGGCCGTCGCGATGACGAAGGCGAGCAGCACGAGGTAGATTGTCGAAGAGGACGCGGACGGCGTGGCGATCCACAGCGAGGCCATGGCGACGGCGAGAATGACCGAGAACAGCGCGATCCACGGCTTGCGCTGGCCGCGTCCGTCAGCATAGGCGCCGAGGAACGGGCTGCCGACCGCGATCAGCAGGCCGGCGACGGCGGCGGCATAGCCCCACATCGCCTGGCCCTCTGGCCCGTTGCCGACGACAACGTTGGCGAAGTAGGGCGCAAAAAGGAACGTCAGGATGAGCGTGTAGAACGGCTGCACCGACCAGTCGAACAGCATCCATGAGATGCGGGCCGACCAAGGTGCGCGCTCCGCAGGCACGACGTGTTGAGCGGACGTAGCCATTTCCACGATGATAGTTCCCCGACGACTAGCCCCCCGGCGCCAGCCCTATAGCACGGAAAAATGTCCGTGCTTGCGACGCCTCGCCGGCGGCAGCTGACCTATTGCAGGATGATGAGGTGGTCCGGGAGCTCGTTCGGATCCTGAGCACCGGGCGGGAAATGCTGGGCCAGCGTGGCGCCGATCGCGGCGATAGCGGTGACGAAACCGTCGGTCGCACGCCCTTTGCCAATGGCCTCGGTAAGCTGGTCGACGATTTTTTTCCAAGTCCCGGGGGGCACCATCGCGTCGATGCCCTTGTCGGCGACGATCTGCGCGTGCCGCTCGGCGACGGAAACGAACAGCAGGACCCCCGTGCGCCCGGAGGTTGTGTGCAGGTTCTGCACGAGGAACTGCTCGATGGCGCGCCGCTGGGCGTGCTGGTGCTTGATGCCTGAAGGTACCAGGGCCGTGCGGATCGGGGTCGGCATCAGCGCCGCGGTGACGAGCGCGAACACGGCGAGCTGGATCAGGTAGATCGTCTTTATGTCGAGGGGGGTGAAGTAGATGAGCACCCACGGCACGAGCAGGCCGACGATGCCGGCGACCAGCGGGGGAACATAGTGATAGCCGTCGCTCTGCGCCGCGACGACGACGACGATCTCGCCCGAAGTCTGCTTCTCGGCGTTGGTGATCGCCTCGGAGATGCGCCTCTCGTCTCCGGCTGAGAACAGTCTCATGCGCTTGTCTCCATCACCAGCTTCCCGACGATCCGCCGCCGCCGAAGTCGCCGCCACCGCCGGACCATCCACCGCCGCCGCTGTCGCCGCCACCCCAACCGCCGCCCCAGCTCCCCGAGTCGCTGGGCACGACCACGGGCCCGCCGCGCCGGCCGCGACGTCCGGCAACTGCCTGCGGCGAATTGTTGATCGACTGCACGACGGCGAACAGCACGAACAGGACGACGCAGATCCAGAAGATGATGAGCACGACCGACCAGAAATCGAGTTCGTTGCTCGGTCGTCGCGCGCGCTGCTCGACTTCGGCGGCGTCGCCGAGCAGCACGTCCTTGATGTCGCGCACGCCGGCGCGGATGCCGGCGGAAAAGTTGCCGCGGCGGAACTCGGGCAGGATGGCGTTCTGGACGATGAGGCTCGACATGGCGTCGGTCATCACCGGCTCCAGCCCGCGGCCCACCTCGATGCGGACCTTGCGCTCGTTGGGCGCCACAATCAGCAGGATGCCGTTGTTCTTGCCTTCCTGACCGATGCCCCATTTGCGCCCGAGCCGGTAGCCGTAGTCCTCGATCGGGTAGCCTTCGAGCGACTTGACCGTGACGACGGCGACCTGGTCGGTCGACTTCTGTTCGAGCGCGGCGAGCTCGGCTTGGATCGCCGTGTAGTCGTCGGCGCTCAACAGCCCCGCCTGGTCGGTGATGCGGCTGGTGAGGACCGGGAAGTTCGGCTCGACCTGCGCCGCTGCGGTCGCGACAAGGCACGCGAGCGCAACGAGCAATGCCGCTGCCGCGCGAGGCGCCCAGCTCAAAGGCGAAGCGCACCGCGCCGCAGGCATCGTTCGTCTCCTCTAGGGAGCGGACCTACTTCTTGGTGCCGAAGTCGACCTTGGGTGCCTTCATCTCTTCCGCCGGGATGTCGAACGTCGCCATCTCCTTGGCCGAAGGATACATGAACGAGCGCCAGAGGCGGCCGGGGAAGGTCGTGATCTCGGTGTTATAGAGGCGCACCGCCTGAATGTAATCGCGCCGCGCGATGGCGATGCGGTTCTCGGTGCCTTCGATCTGGCTCTGCAGGGTGAGGAAGTTCTGCCCTGACTTGATATCCGGGTAGCGCTCGACGACGGCGAGCAGGCGGCCGAGCGCGCCGCCCAGCTGGTTCTGGGCGTCCTGGAAGTTTTTCATCGCTTCGGGGTTGGTAAGGATATCCGCCGGCACGTTGATCTGGGCCTGGGTCGCCTTGGCCCGTGCCTCGACGACGTCGGTCAGCACGGTGCGCTCCTGATCGGCGAAGCCTTTGACGGTCTCCACCAGGTTCGGAATGAGGTCGGAGCGGCGCTTATACTGGTTCAGCACCTCGGACCAGGCCGCCTTGGCGTTCTGCTCGTAGGTGGGGATCGTATTGATGCCGCAGCCCGCCAGCAGGAGGCAGAGCGCAGCCGCCGCAATGGCGGCAAATGGGCGGGTCGTGCGAAGCGCCGACGCGTAAGCCATGGTCAAAGAGCCTCCAAAGGAGCGAAACAGCAGCTTTGTCCTAGTTAGAGTTCTAGGCAGGATCAAGCAATCGCGGGCCTGGCGGTTTACCGGGAGCTATTTTTCGAGTCGAATTTGCGTGCGTCGCCACGTGCGATTGAGGCGCGTTCCCATGGTTGCCATATTCGCGCGCCATGCAGGGTGATCAAGGGCGCGGTGGGGAAGTCCAGACAGAATGCGTAATTCGATCGCAGTGATGAACACCAAAGGTGGCGTCGGCAAGTCGACGCTGGTGCTGGCGCTTGCCGAGACGATATCGGCGTACCATGGCAAGAACGTGCTGGTGATCGACAGCGACGCGCAGGCGAGCGTGTCCAGCATGCTGATGTCGGTGTCGAGCCTCTACAAGCTGCAGAGCGAAGGGGCGACTATCGTCGACTACCTGCACGGCCGCGTCCTGAAGAACCAGGTGATCGACTGGCCGAAGTACATCGTGCGCAACGTTTCGGACGTAGACGACGCGCGGTCGCTGTTCCTGCTGCCGAGCGATATGCAACTCACCCTGCTCGAGCGCGAGGTCTCCAAGGAGAATCTGCACGGCAAGCTGCGCGAGGTGATCGGCGAACTGCTGACCGGCGTGCGCCGGGTGTTCGATTTGGTGCTGATCGACTGTCCGCCCGGCCTCTCGGTGCTGACCGAGTGCTGGCTGCGCGAGGCCGATTTCCACATCTCCCCGACCAAGGCCGACTACGTATCGGTGTGCGGGCTTGAGGTGTTCCGCCGCTTCAAGGGGCTCAATCCCGAGATGGGCTTTGCCCAGAACCTCGGCGTCATCGTCAACATGAAAGAGACGAACTCGACGTCCGATGAGGAATATCATCGCTGGTTGCAGGACAACGCCGAGAATGCCTGCTTCGCGCAGGCCATTCCGCGCATGCCTGCACTGCAGGACGCGGCCAACTTCCACTCCTACGAGCGCAGTTATCTGGCCAAGTATCCGGGACAGGTGGGGATTGCGGTGCGGGCGCTGACCGAGGAGGTCATGTCGCGCCTCAACGACCATGGCGCCCTGAAGACCGCGGCCAAGACGCCGGCCGCCGCCACGGCTTGACGCTCGGGTCAGCCGCTACTTCGTCAGGATCAGCTTGCCGTTCTGCGTGATACGCAGGCGGTAGTCCTGGCCGCTATGCTCCAGGATCGCCTCGCGCCCGCCGCGCAACAGCTCCGACACGAGCACACGAACCTGCTCGTGCTGGGGATGCGAAGTATCCACGACGGTGGCAGTGGTGAAGGTTCGCTTGTCGGCGACAGACGTCATCGAGCTGCGCTCCATTGTTCTGAGTTTGGCTTGAACGCGCGGACGCTTCGTCCGTGGGCAGAGGATAAAGCGCTCACTATCTTGACTTTTATAGTCATGAATCGTAGTTTGTGCAAGCCCGGTTCGCCTCCGGGCCGCCGGCGCCGCCCTCTGCTCGAGGCCGCGCGCTCAAGGCCAGCCCGCCACCGCGCCTCCCCGTGCGTGCGCTAGCAAGCCCATCTCAGAGCGGAGGGTGGCTGCGGCAGTATCGTGGGCCGTGTTCGCGGAGTTTCCCGCAAACGAAGCTCGAGCCGTCGGCGCAAGTTTCGTCAGACTAGGCCCATTGACCGCGGGTTCTCGGCAAACGAGGCCCGGCACACGGCTATCGCGGCCACCCTTCCCTAACTGAGCCCGCCGTACCGGCGGCACTACCCAGTGGCGCCCGTGTCGGCTATGGGCTGCGCATGAGCCGCTCCATCCTGCTTGTCGCCGCCGCAGCGCTCGTCGATGTCGACAACCGCATCCTGTTGACGCGCCGCCCGCCGGGCCGCTCGATGGCCGGGCTGTGGGAGTTTCCGGGCGGCAAGGTAGAGGCTGGCGAGACCCCGGAAGCGGCACTGCGGCGCGAGCTGTTCGAGGAGCTCGGTATCGACGTCTGCCCGACGTGTCTGCATCCGCTGACCTTCGCCAGCCACGCCTACGAGAGTTTCCACCTGCTGATGCCGCTGTACCTATGCCGCCAATGGGACGGCACCGTCACCGCGCGCGAAGGCCAGGAGCTCGCGTGGGTGCGCGCTATGCGTCTCAAGGACTACGCCATGCCGCCGGCCGACGAGCCGCTGATCGCGCCGCTGCGCGACCTGCTGGGCTGAGCGCTATTCTCTCAGCTTGCGCTCGCTGACGCCAAGCGCATCGGCCAGCCGTGTCGTGGCCGAGCCGGGACGCAGCGGCTGCGGCTGGCTGGCGTCGGGTGCCCAGGCGGTGAGCGTCAGAATTTCGAAGGTGGCCGGCACGCGCCCGTCGGCGGCGGCGAAGCGCTCCGCGTAGATTTCCGCGGCTCGCAACAGCAGCCCGCGCGTCACCGGCGTGCGCCGCCGCGCGATGAGCATGTTGCTGGCCCCCATGGCCTTGACCTCCTGCATGAGGGCAAGTGGATCAGCGTAGGTGACAGTCACCGTGTCGGAATCGACGACCGGCAGGGCGAAGCCGGCGCGCTGCAGCAGTCCGCCCATGTCGCGCACGTCGGCGAATGGCGCCACGCGCGGCGAGGCGCCGCCGCTGATTTCGGCCTCGGCGGCCAGCCAAGCCTCGCGCAACTCATGCATCGTGGCGCCGCCGAGCAGCGAGGCGAGCAGCAACCCGTCCGGCTTCAGGGCACGGCGGATCTGCACCAGCGCACCGGGCAGGTCGCTGACCAGCTGCAGCGACAGGCCGGAGACGACTAGGTCGAGCGAGGCATCGGCGAAGGGCAGGGCCTCATCGTCGGCGACGACCCGCCAGCCCGCTGTCCCGGTCAGCAGCTCGGCCGTCCCGTCGACATCTACGATGTGCTCGACGCCGGCGATGCCGCTGATGCGCTGGGACACTAGCCCATGGTGGGCGCCGATATTCGCCGCCAGCGGAAAGGAACGCCGGACGATGGACAGTCGCTCGGCGAGGTCTTCGGCGACGCGCGCCAGCAGAAAGTCATGGTTTGCCACCGACGCCGCGACACGGGCCCGCCGCCGTGCCAGGAGCGCGCGATCGAAAATGCGGACGGGGTCGGGTGCAGCGGACAAGGCGTGCTCGCGGCGGCTCGAATTGGGCGCTACCATGATCGCTCAGGGTGCTCTTGGCCAGCGTAGCGGGCAACATGCTTCATTGGGGGAAAGACGCCGCCGGAGCTTTGCGCTCGGCGGTCGCGGCGGTGGGGGATCTGATCGTCCCGCCCGTGTGCCTGGCCTGCCACCGGCCGCTGTCCTCGCACGATTGCATCTGCCCCGGCTGCTGGTCGGACATCGATTTTATCCGCGCCCCGCTGTGCGATCGCCTCGGCATCCCGCTGCCCTTCGGCGTCGGCGGGACGATGATCTCGGCTGCCGCGGCGGCCGATCCGCCCGACTATGAACGGGCGCGAGCGGTGGCCCGATTTGACGGCGTCATGCGCCAGCTTGTGCACGACCTCAAGTTTCGCGACCGGCAAGACGCGCGCCGCTTGTTCGGGCGCTGGCTGACCGAGGCGGGGGCCGAGCTGCTCGCCGACGCCGACGTGGTCATTCCGGTGCCGTTGAGCCGCGTCCGCCTGGCGACACGCCGCTTCAACCAGGCGGCCATCCTGGCGCGCGAGGTCGCGCGGCTTGCCCGTCTGCCGTTTGAGCCGCTGGCCCTGCAACGCATCAAGCGCACCCCGCCGCAGGTCGGCCTTACCCGGCAGCAGCGCCGCGAGAATGTCGCCGGCGCCTTCGGCATTGCCGTGCCACGCAAAGACATTTTCGTTGGGGCGAAGATCGTGCTGGTCGACGACGTCATCACGACCGGCGCGACGGTCCGGGCCTGCGCCCGCGTGATGAAGCGCGCCGGTGCCGCACGCGTCGACGTCCTGGCGCTGGCCATGGTTACCGACCCCGCCCTCCTATCGCCTTGATGGCCGCAGTGAATAAGCCGTATTGCGCCGCTGGCAGCCTTGCTCGGACACGCAGAGGTATTAAGTTGGGCGATGAGGCGCCACGACCACCGGCCTAACGGGGAAGGGACCCAACAAGAAGCCATGGCCAAGATCACTGTCTACACGACCCGCTTTTGCCCTTACTGCCACATGGCAAAAGAGCTCCTACGCAGGAAGGGCGTTACCGCATTCGAGGAGATCGACGTCAGCCAGTGCGAGCTGCGCGCGCAGATGAGCGCCAAGGCTGGCGGCCGCCATACGGTGCCGCAGATCTGGATCGGTGATCAGCACGTCGGCGGCTGCGATGACCTCTACGACCTCGACCGCCAGGGCAAGCTCGACCTGCTGCTTGCCGCCTAAGCCGGAGAAATCGCCCGGCGCGGCACGGATAGAAAGATGGCTCCCGACATGGCGGACGCAGAAAAGGTGTTCCGCGTCGGCCTTGTGCAGATGTGCGCGGGGCGGGACGTCGGAAAGAACATAGCGGCCGCGGCCGCGCTCGTGCGCGAGGCAGCAGCCGGCGGCGCGGCGTACGTGCAAACGCCCGAGATGACCAACATCATGGAGCTGGACCGCACGCGGCTGCTGGCCGTGATACGGCCCGAGGCGGACGATCTCGGTGTCACCCAGTTCCGCTTTCTTGCCCGCGAGCTCGGCATTTGGCTGCATATCGGGTCGCTGGCGCTGATGGGCGAACTCGGCCGGCCGGTGAACCGCTCGCTGCTCATCTCGCCGGACGGTGCCATCGCTGCTCGCTACGACAAGATCCACATGTTCGACGTCGACCTCGGTGGGGGCGAATCCTACAGGGAAAGCGCCAACTACGAGCCCGGGCGCGAAGCCGTCGTCGCCAACCTGCCGTGGGGGCAACTCGGCATGACCATCTGCTACGACCTTCGCTTTCCGCACCTGCACCGGGCGCTGGCGCAGGCGGGCGCACGCTTCCTGGCCGTTCCAGCCGCGTTTACCAAACCAACAGGTTTAGCTCACTGGCACACCCTTCTCCGCGCTCGTGCCATCGAGTGCCAGTGTTATGTGTTCGCCGCCGCGCAGGGCGGAAAGCACGAAAATGGCCGAGAAACCTTCGGCCACAGCCTCGTTATCTCGCCCTGGGGGGAGGTTCTGGCCGAGGCTGGTGTTCAGCCGGCAGTCACCTTCGCCGATGTTGAATTGCAACGCTTGGATGACGTTCGTCGCCAGGTCCCGTCTCTGAGGCACGATCGGCCTTTTGACGTGGTATATGCGGCAGATACGCCGCCAGAAGAGGTCGCGTCGTGATCAAGTACCGCCTGCAATGCACGCATGGCCATGAATTCGAGGGTTGGTTCGCCTCGAGCGCATCATACGACTCCCAGGTTGAAGCTGGACAGCTCACCTGCCCGGAGTGCAACAGCCGTGAAGTCGGCAAGTCGATCATGGCACCGAACGTCGCCACCCGGGCGCGTCCCGACGGGCCCGCCGAAGACGACGTGCCGTTCCGCTACCGCAACCTCGTGCGCGAGGTAACGCGCGTGCTGACCACGTCATCGGAGGATGTCGGCGCCCGCTTCCCAGAGGAGGCGCGCAAGATCCACTATCGCGAGGTGGAGCAGCGCGCGATCCGGGGTACGGCTTCGTTGGACGAGGCGCGTGCGCTGGTCGAGGAGGGCGTGGAGATCATGGCGCTGCCCAGGCTGCCCGAGGACACCAACTAACCCCGGCCATGCGTCAGTCCTGAGCCAGAACGACGACAGTATAAAGCAGGGCCGATTTCGCGTTGCCCGTCCGGAACTTCGGCTCGCTATTACCCGGAGAAAGCCAGCTGTAGCTGTCGGCGTCGTAGTTCCAGATGCCGTGCACGTGGCCGGCGCGGTCGATGACGATGCCGTTCGACTGGCTATACGCCAGCGAATAGCCCTTCGACCTCAGGGTTTCATTGTCCTTGAGGAGGCCGAACAGTCGGCGATTGTGTTCGTCACTCATCCTGCCCCCAGGCATTCAGCTCGGTTAGCGCGCCATCGAGGGGTCGCGCGCCGCCCGTCCCAAATCCCCGACGAGCGCGATGTCCCAGAGTTGAGATGAAACAGACACAATTTCAATGATCGTTGCTGGTGTTCGTTAGCAATTCTTTACCGCAATACTACACGCGCAGAACGCTGTTCGTGCCATTGCTGGACGGTTGGCGAAGATGTGTTTGCCTATGCGGCGGCAGAGCGACTGTCACATACGCTTCACGCATCGGCGCTAGCTAGGCACCCTGCCCCAATTGCCGGATATGCGAGTCGCATGCTGTCGATCATCCGCGCCGCCGTCGTGCTGAGCGCCTTATGCGCGGCCGCCAACGGCCAGACGATCTATCCCATCGACAAGGCGCACATCCTCACCGGCGCGACCTTCGACCTGAAGGTCGAGTTTCCCGGCGCCCTGCCCGCCGCCGATCTCAAGGTGACGATCGACGGCGAGGACGCGGCCAAGGTGCTGGGGCGCGCGCCCTTCATCAACGCCGACGAGGACGGCCTCGGTCACACCGCCTACTGGATCCGCGGCGTGCATCTCGGCAAGCCCGGCCGCGTCACCGTCGAGGCGAGCGCTGGCGCGCTGCGCACGACTGTCGCGTGGGATGTCTACGGCACGCCGGACGGGCGGCTCGCCCGCAATGTCATCCTGCTTATCGGTGACGGCATGTCGATGGCGCACCGCACCGCCGCGCGCATGTTGTCGAAGGGCATCTCCGAAGGCACGTACGGCGGCGAGCTCGCCATGGACGACATGCCGAATATGGCGCTGGTATCGACGGCGGGGACCGACTCCATCGTCACCGATAGCGCCAACGCGATGACGGCCTATGCGACCGGCCACAAATCGTGCGTCAACGCGCTCGGCGTCTACTGCGCGGCGAACCGCAGCACGCTCGGTCATCCCAATATCGAGACGATCGCGGAACTCGCCAAGCGGCGGCTGGGGCTGGCGATCGGTGTCGTGACGGACACGGAAATCGAGGATGCGACGCCCGCCGGCATGGTGGCGCATACCCGCAGGCGGACCGACTACGACGACATCGTGCGCATGTTCTACTGGCTGCGCCCGGAGGTCATCTTGGGTGGCGGGGCGGCGAACTTCCTTCCCGCGACCGACCCGCGCGGCAAACGCAAGGATGGCGAGAACTACATCGCCAAGTTCGAGAAGGCCGGCTACGCCTTCGCCGATACCGCGACGGCGCTCAAGGCCGCGGCCGACAGACCCGAGACCCGCAAGCTGCTGGGGCTCTTCAACGACAAGAACATCGACGGCGCGCTCGACCGCAAGCTGTTGAAGAAGGGCAGCGTCGACAAGTTTCCCGACCAGCCGGATCTGACCGACGAGATGCGCGCGGCGCTCGCCGTCCTATCGCGTGCTGACCAGGGCTTCCTGCTGATGGTCGAAGCCGGCCGCATCGACAAGTACAGCCACTCGCTCGATTGGGAGCGGGCCGTCTACGACACGATCATGTTCGATAACGTCGTCAAGTTGGCCAAGGATTTCGCGGCAAAGCGCAACGATACGATGATCATCGTCGTGCCCGACCACGCCCACCCCGTGTCGATCATCGGCACCTACGACGACAGCAAGGGCGAGCAGCTGCGCGACCGCCTGCAGACCTATGCGGCGGCCGGATTTCCGAACTATCCCGCGCCGGACCCCGACGGCTACCCCGGCAAAGTGGACGTCTCACGCCGCCTCGCCTTGGTGTTCGCCGCCTATCCCGATTACTGCGATCCGGGACGCCCCTACGTGCAAGGCGAGAACGTGCCGACTGTCGGCCCCGATGGTGAAAAGCAGGCGGCCAACGAGGCCTACTGTCAGCCGGGGGCGGCCCGCAAGCCGGGCAACCTGCCGTTCACGGCGCGCAACGGCGTGCATGCTGCAGATGATGTCGTGCTGACCGCAGCCGGGCCTGGCGCCGATGTCTTGCGCGGACGGGTCGACAATACGTTCGTGTTTCGCGCCATGGCGCGGGCGCTGGGATTGGGCGGCTAGCTGCGGCCGGCGCTAGCTGATCTCGGCGTAGTAATGATTGTGGCGCAGGTTACAGTGCGCCACCCGCCATTCGATCGGTTGCCCGTCGATGGCGTAGACGATGCAATCGAGCGTCAGCAGGGGCGTCCCCTCAGCAACCCTGAGCGCCTTGGCGATGTCGCCCGTCGCAGCCTCCACGCCGATCTTTTCTTCGGCCCGCGCCAGCAGCAAGCCGTGACGGTGGGCCAGCACGACGATGCTCGCAGACACGTCGTGCTCCTTCGTCAAGCCGGGGAAGCGCGATTGCGGGATGGTCGAATTCTCCACCAGCAACGGCGCCTTGTCGTGCGATCTCAAACGGCGCAGCCGGAATACGGGTTCGCCCGGGCGCAGTTGCAGCCGCCGCGCCTCAGCCTCGGTGGCTGCCGCCGGGGCGATATCGCAAGTTTCCGTGTCGCCGGCGATCCGCAGGCCGTCGGAGTCACGGATGTTGCTGAACCGCAGGGACTGTTCAGTGGACGTCTGGTCGATCACGAAGGTGCCGCGGCCTTGGCGGCGGGAGATCAACCGCTCGCTCTCCATCTCGTCGAGCGCTTTGCGCACCGTGCCGACACTGATGCCGAGTTCCCGCGATAGCTCGATCTCGTTGGGGATCGCTGCGCCGGGCTTCCATGCACCGGCCGCAATACGTTGAACCAGCATGTCCTTCACTTGAAGGTAG
>JBDTOR010000068.1:0-11927 GCA_039933175.1 Hyphomicrobium sp.
CTCCCCCAACGCAACTGGAACTACAGACGCAAACCCTCTGTGCTAATCCTTACTCTCCAGGTAAATAATCTTAAGAGCCGCTCGCAATGACGGTCAATGTGAAAACAGTACTTCGAGCGTAAGGTTTACTTGGTGGCTCTCTGAAGTCACAGTCGGAACATCTGCGCGCGTCCAGGCGTGAGCGATTGTCAGCTTCGGGTCGCGAGCCCACACACTCTTCTCACAGACAGCTGCGCCGCTCGCTTCATTCAATGAGAATACTTTTTCGGCTCTTATTTCCGGTGGGCGGGATTACCGCACCCACTGGGAGATGCAAAATGAACCGGCAACGAGACGCATGGGTGGTGGCGCTCTCGTCCGCCGCGATTGCGGCGCTTTCACTGGCTGCTTGCGGGAAGAACTCCACCCCTCTGCTGGGGCGCGACACGGTCGTGCCTGCGAGCGTGGTGATCCAGCACTTCCCGGAAGTCACCAAGGAGGCCGGCACGGGGCCGAACGAAACTAGCGTCGGCAGGCCGATCGGATCGAGGACCGTGGTCTTCACCAGCGCCGACGGAAAGAAGAAGGTGACGCTCTCCATCGATCAGTACGCCAGTGCCAGTGAAGCCGCAGCCGCCTACCGAACTGCGGTCGAGGGTAGCGTGAGTGCGCCGGGGTTCAAGCCCGCAGCAAAGCCGGATCTTAGGCAGGAGGCGTTCGCCGGCACCTCGCAAGTCGGCGAGGAGATGCATTTTGGACTTGGAGCACGTGATGACAGGCTGATCATGTCCGCCACGCACGCGGGCGACATTCCTGTAACGCCCGACAACTCGACGAACCTTATCCGTCTCGGCGGCGAGGAACTCACAACCGCGAAACAGGTCCTCGGCGGCGGGCCATGAAGGCGATCCGCTGGAAAAGGTGTAAATCGGCGGTTCCGCGAATAGTCAGAAATAGCCCAAGCTTGTGCGATCGGCTGAGCACGTGTCAGGTGACAACAATATGAAGTCCGCGGGGAACCAAATCGCGGAGGGCCTCGGAAAAGTGCAGGAGCCTTTCAACGACGCTCGGGCAGCGGATGCCGCGCGGCGGAGGCGTCGCGCTCTACTCGGATTGTTTGGCATTGCCGTCGTTGCCCTCAGCGCGCCAACCGCGAGCCGAGAGCTGCACCCGGGCATAATTGGCAACGATGATCGCGTTCGTGTCGAGCAGCGCGGGCCGCCGTGGAATGCGATCGGCCAAGTCAATGTCGGAGGCTACCGAAGGGTCGGCCAGTGTACGGGGACGCTGATTGCCCCGGACGTTGTGTTGACGGCGGCCCACTGCGTGGTGGATCCGAGGCGCGGGGCACCGTTCCCCCTGCATGACATTCATTTTCTACCCGGCGTGCATGGCTCCGAGAACAGCGGTCATTCGACGGCAAAATGCCTGCATTTCCCTGCGGACTACAAGTTTTCGCCAACGACCCCAGACTTTGCGACAGACATGGTCGAGGTTGTGCTGAATGGGAACCTGGACGTCGAGCCGATGCCTGTTGCCGAGGATGTGGAGCAGCGCCCCGGGCTGTCGTTGGTACATGCGGCCTACCCTGCGGATAGGCGGTTCGCCCTTTCGGCGCACTTCGGTTGCCAGCTTCTTGAAGCTGATCTCAAGCCGCTGCTGTGGTTCACCGACTGCGACACTCACCCAGCAAGTTCTGGTGGTCCGCTGCTAACGAAGGTGGACGGCGTGCTGCAACTGGTGGCGATCATGGTCGCGGCGGGCAACGGCAGCCCTAACGTGGCGGTCCCGATTTCAGGGAAGTACAAATCGCCCACGAACAGAAGCTGCCCATAATCAATTTCAAGACCGTCACCCAGCGGCCAGGCCCTACTCGCCCTTGCGTCGCGCCATGAAGGCGATGCGCTCGAACAGGTGCATGTCCTGCTCGTTCTTGAGCAATGCGCCGGCGAGCGGGGGGATTAGCTTGCGGCTGTCGGTCTCGCGCAGAGTCTCGGGCTGCACATCCTCGTTGAGCAGCAGCTTCAGCCAGTCGAGCAGCTCCGAGGTCGAAGGCTTTTTCTTGACGCCCGGCACGTCGCGGATCTCGTAGAAGATGCGCATCGCCTCGGCGACGAGGCGGCCCTTGAGGCCGGGGAAGTGCACCTCGACGATCTGGCGCATCGTCTCGTCGTCGGGGAATTTGATGTAGTGGAAGAAGCAGCGGCGCAGGAAGGCGTCGGGCAGCTCCTTTTCGTTGTTGGAGGTGATGATGACGATCGGCCGGTTCGTCGCCTTGATCGTCTCGCCGGTCTCGTAGACGAAGAACTCCATGCGATCGAGCTCCTGCAACAGGTCGTTGGGGAACTCGATGTCGGCCTTGTCGATCTCGTCGATCAGCAGCACCGGGCGCACGTCCATGGCGAACGCCTCCCACAGCTTGCCGCGCCGAATGTAGTTCTTGATGTCGTGGACGCGCGCATCGCCGAGCTGGCTGTCGCGCAGGCGGGAGACGGCGTCGTACTCGTAAAGGCCCTGGTGGGCCTTGGTGGTCGATTTTATATGCCACTCGATGATGGGGACGCCGAGCGCCTCGGCCACCTCGAGGGCCAGCGCCGTCTTACCGGTGCCGGGCTCCCCCTTGATGAGCAGGGGGCGGGAGAGGGTGATTGCCGCGTTGACGGCCACCTTGAGGTCGTCCGTCGCCACGTAGCGCCGGGTTCCAGCGAATTTCATCGGCGGGAAGGATCCTTGTGGGCTCGAGAGGGTGGCTGACATTAGAGGCCGGTTCGCAACGGCGGCAAGCCATGGCCGCAGACCGCATGCCGCATGCGAGGGTATGCCTGGCAAATAGGCGGTGGCTGCCGGGATGACGAGATCAAGTAACGCTGCCTTTTTCTTTTGGCCATCGCAACTTAAGTCAGCCCCCGGAACGCCTTGACAGACGCCGCCGCTGCCGCCAATAGGAGGCGCCTAAATTCGCTTGTTACCGCCGGTTGAGGGACCGGTCGTCTCTTCAAGCCTTTCGAAGGCCCGGATGAGCAAGCACAACGCCAAGAAGCCGAACAAGGCGAAGGCCCCCTCGGCGGCCCGCGCGGAACCATCGCGTGCCGCCAAGGTTAACGGCGCTATCGCCCTAAAAACGAAACCGGTCGCAAACAAGAAGGCCATCGAGAAGAAGCCTGCCGACAAGCAGGCAGTTGTAAAGCAGAAGGTTGCGGGGAAAAAGATGACGGCACGCGCCAAGTCTTCGACGATTGTGCTGCCTCCTGACTACCGTCCCTCCGAGGACGAGAAGTTCATGAACGAGCGCCAGCGGATGTACTTCCGCCAGAAGCTGGTTGCCTGGAAAGACGAAATCATCCGCGCGACGCGCGAGACGCTGGTTGGGCTGCACGAGGAATCGACGCAGCACGCCGATCTCGCCGACCGTGCCACGTCGGAGACCGACCGCGCGCTGGAGCTGCGCGCCCGCGACCGCCAGCGCAAGCTCGTCGCCAAGATCGACGCCGCGCTGGCGCGCATCGAGGACGGCTCGTACGGATTTTGCGAGGAGACGGGCGAGCCGATCGGTCTCAAGCGGCTCGATGCCCGGCCGATCGCGACGCTGTCGGTCGAGGCGCAGGAGCGCCACGAGCGCCGCGAGCGGGTCTACCGCGAGGACTGACGCGGCGAGACGCGCCGCGTCACCAACCGCTTGACATCAATCTGCTTGGGGTTTGCGCGGCGGTGCCGGCATGGCGTCGTCGTTGCGCCTCTGCGCGCTACGTGCGCGCTCCTCGGCAAGCTTCATCACGAACCCCCGCAGGCCCTCTAGATCGCGCAAGCGCACTTGCCGCTGCGGGCTGGCGATGGCGATGCCGCGCTCGCGCAGCGTCTTGACCGCCTGCGTACGCAATGCCGTTTCGGCGGCATTGACGCTGGCGCCGTCGGCAAGCGCCACCGATATGGAGAAGTTGAGCGCGTTCTCGCCGATCTCATCGAAAGACACCTGCGCGCCCTCGCCGTTGCCGCCCGGCTCGTAGTCGCAGCGCCGCGCAGCCTCGAGCAGTGCCGCGAGCGCCGCTTCAGGGTCGCTCTCGTGCGCTACGCCGATCGACACGCTGGCGCGCCGCGCCGAGGGTGCATCGCCGTGCGCATGACCGGAGAGCGCGGAGGCATACGGCACGTCGATGCCTTCCTCGCGGAGCGCCTTGAGGATCGCGGTGCGCAGCTCGGTCTGTGCCTGCAGCGAGCGATTGATGTCGGCGAGGTAGACGCGCACGCTGAACTCGAGTGCCTGGTCGCCCAGATTGTCGAGGACGACGACAGGCGGGGGGTGGCGCAGGATGGTGGTGTTCTGTTCTGCGACGCGCTGCAGCACTTTCATCGCGTGCTCGGGGTCGGCCTGGTAGGAGACGCGCACCTTCACCTTGAGGCGCCCCAGCAGGTTGCGGTGCGTGAGGTTGACGACCGTCTGCGTGATCAGCTCGGAGTTGGGCACAATGAGGCTGGCGCGGCCGAACGTCTCAATCTCAGTGGAGCGAACGGCGATGCGGCGCACGTGGCCTTCGCCCTCCTTGATCGAAATCCAATCGCCGACCTTGATCGGCCGTTCGACCAGAAGGATCAGCCCCGACACGAAGTTGTTGACGATGGATTGCAGGCCGAAGCCGATGCCGACCGACAGCGCGCCGGCGACGATGGCGAGGCTGGTGATGTCGAAGCCGGCGTAGGCGATGGCGGCGAGCGCGGCGACGGCAAAACCGACGTAGCCGGCGCCGGTGTAGATCGAGTTGGCGAGGCCAGGGTCCATGCGGCCCTGGGCGAGCGCGCCGGCGGCAAGCCAGCGCTGCAAAAAGCGGGTGGCGGCGAGCAGGGCGACGAACAGAGCGAAGGCGACGAAGATACGCGCCAACGAGATGCGGACACCGCCGATGTCGAAACCGAACACGGCTGCCCGCATCCAGCTCTGGATCTCCGCCGGGGTCATGCCCCAGGCGAGCAGCAGCAGCGGCACCGCCACAGCAAACAGCAGGATGTTGAGCGCGCCTCGCAGCACGCGGGCAAGCTGCGTGCGGCCGAAGTCTTCCAGTTGGAAGCGCTGCTCGATCAGGGCGCTCATGCCGCCGCTGCGCTCGGTCGGCTCGGGTACAATCCCCCGGATCGCGACGTGCAGCAGCCCGACAATGAGTATGCCGGTGCCGGTGGTGAGGAGCTGCGTGACAATGAAACGGCCGAGCGCGACGTAGCCGAGCGTTGACGCCGCGACGAGGATGACGGCCAGCGCGATGAGGGAAAACTTAAGCCAGTAGGGCCGCCAGCGCGATACGGGCATGCCCGGTGCGACGTTGGGCGAGGTCATCGGCGTCCGCACGATGAGCAGCAGCAGCAACGCATAGAGCAGGCTGGCGATAAATGCCGCGACGATGCTGGTCGACAGCGGCAGCGACAGGATGCTGACCAGACGTCGTGCCAGGTAGTCGAGCGCGTAGACGACGGCGATAGCCTGCACGGCAAAACTGATCGTGCGGGCGTTGGCGTCATCCAGCTCGAACACACGCCAGCGCGGACGCTTGGGCTGCAGGAGGGCTCGCGTGAGCGCCGTGATGCCGATCATCACGAACAGCGGATAGAGCGCCGACTGGGCGAATTTCTCGACCTGCCAATAGAGCAGGCCGGATTCATCAAGGCCGACATAGAGCACAAGCAGTGCCGCTGCCGCCGGCAACGCGAAGGCCGGAGCTACCCAGGCCGCCGTCGCCGCGCGCTCGGGCAGCGATGGAACGGACGGCCCGCTGGTATCCAGGTTGGCGCGGATGAGGCGCCGCATCAGCAATTTGAGGACGAAGAAACTGAGTAGCGCCGCACCAAGCACGGCGAGCAGGCTGAACATGTTCAGCTTGGCGACCGACCACCAGTTGGTGAGGATGAAGCCGATTTGCTTCTTGGCAAGATGCAACTGGTCGCCTGCCTGCTGCCAGACGCGCCATTGCAGCGGCGTGTCGGTTTGGCGGAACAGGAAGCGCGTGAAGACGCCCTGGCGCGCGCTCTGCACCCGCGTGATGAGCTGGCGGGCGCGCACCTCGATGAGCGAGGCCTTCTTGATGGCGCCGTCGATCTGACCGGCGATGCCGTTGAGGCGCTGGCGCTCGGCGGCGACGTCCGGCTCTTCGGGCGGCTCATTGGCGGCAGGCGGCGCGCCGAGCTTGCCGATCTGCGAGCGCACCTCATCGAGTGGTTTGCGCAGCTGGTCGGCCGCTTCCCTGGCGCTGATCTCGATCTTCTCGATGCCGGTGCGCAGGGCGGCGAGATCGCGCTGCGAGCCGGGCGACTGCTCGAGATTTTTCTCGGCCGCCTCGATGGCGCCCTGCAGGCTGTTGACCGGTTTGACGATCTCTTCGATCGAAGGGCCGCTGGACTTGGGAGGTGCCGGCGGACCGGGAGTTGGAACCGGAGCGGCGGCCGGAGGTGGCGCCTGGGGCGCGGCTGATGGAGCGTTTTGCGGGATGGCTTGTGGTGCGGCCGCTGCAGGCGCCGGTGCGGCTGCGGGTGGGGCTACTTTTGCCGCCGGCGCCTGGGTCGCCGGTGCCTGCGCCGGTACCGTGGTTTGCGCCGCGGCGCTGGTCAGTGGATTGCCGACGTACGCAGTGACGGCGCACAGAACTGCGATCAGCTTCGTCGGCAATGAGCGGACCATTAGGAATTCTCTCCGCAATAACCTTCACGAAGGCGGCGGGATCGCATCAGCGATCCCCGGCCGCGCGCCCGAGCGCGGTCAACGGCAGCGTCGACACGGTACGCGTTTCGGCGGGGCTGCGCGGGGCGCCGATGCCACTCTCGATGACGATGTCTGCCGGACCTCCGGTCATGATGAGGTGCTCGATATCGTCGCGGCGCACGAGCAGCAGTTTGCGTTTTGCATCCACCGTCACCTGTTCGACGATGTCGATACGCTTCTGTGCCCTAGGGGCGAACAGCGGCGCGAAGCGTGTCGCCTGCGTCATTTTCCGCACGCCGAATGCAAGTCCGACGAGCACGATGGCAGCGCATGCAACGCCGAAAATGAGCAGAAGAACTTGCGTCATTTCTCATCCAACTTCCGTAACGCGCGCACATCGCTAGCGCTTTTCAAAGTGCGCGATCCGATGCGATTGGCCCTCAGCGTGTATACCTGCCGGTTCATGCGATTTTAACCCTAATGATCGAACTGTTGACGGGTAAAGCGACGCAACCGGACGCGCCGCCGCGCCAGCAAAATGGGCCCATTCGGCCCTCGGTCCCGCGGCTACCGGCTATGTGAAGCTTGTTGTGTGTAATGCGTATCAGAGTACATCGCCCATGCCGGCGCCCCACGCCTCCCAGACTCAGAATCAGATAGCCTCCATGCGTATGCGCGAGCATGACGCAATCGAATTGCCGTCCGCGCCGTTCGACGCGATCTCACCGATGCAAAGCGTGTCGGGCTATCTGCCCACCGTCGGCGCGATCGTCATCGGCGCGGTCATCGCCTTTGGCGTCGTCGCCAGCGGGGTCAGCACACCTGTGCTCCTCGGCATGCTCGGCGTGCTCGCCACGGTGGGGCTATTCTTCCTCTTCGCCTACTCGGCCGGCTACGTGCGCATCGGGCAGCGCCAGCCCATGGCCGACGTGGTGAAGGCGGCAGCCGACGGTCTCGACGTCGGCGTGCTGATCGCCAGCCGCGACGGCATGTCGATGTATGCCAATACGGCCTTCGAGCGAATGGTCGGCGCTGGCGAGGTCGATCGGCTCGTCGCCCTGCAACAGTTTCTTTCCGGCGATGCGGCGTCGAGTTCGGCACTCTTCCGTCTGACGCGCGCCGCCGAGCGCGGCGAGACGCTGGCCGAAGAATTCGCGGTCGGGCGTCTGCTGCCCGGAGAGCGCACGCGGCGCACGCTGCAGCTGGCTGTCAAGCCGTTCGTCACCGAGGGCGCGAGCAACGAGCAAGGTCTCGTGCTGTGGAGCCTCACCGACGTCACTGCCGATCGCCGTCGCGAGGCGATGCGCCTCGCCGGTGTCGAAGTGCAGCTGAGCCAGTTCGACTCCGCGCCCATCGGTCTTGCCTCCGTCGCCGCCGACGGCACCCTGCTGCATGTCAACGGCACGCTCGCCCGCTGGATCGGGCGCACGCCCAAGGCGGTCATCGATCAGCGCCTCAAGCTTGCCGACATCGCTTCCGGCGAAGGCGCCGGGCTCGTCTCGCGCCTCACCGGTAATGCGGGCGACCAGGCCGCCGCGCTTGACGTCGACCTGACGCGCGAGGACGGCCGCGTGTTGCCGGCGCGCCTGCTGGCGCGGGCGGTCCCGAGCGGCAAGGGCCTTACACTCGCCGTCGTCGATCTCGCCGGTGAAGGCGCCGCCGACTTCGAGAGCGATGAATCCGGCGCCCGGTTCGCGCGCTTCTTCCAGTCGGCGCCGTTCGGCATCGCCATGCTTGGCTCGGACGGCCGCATCGTCAGCGCCAACTCGGCCTTCTGCCGCATGGTGCTGGACGGAGCCACCGGCACCGGCGTGTCGGCGGCCGAGGCGCTGGGCCGCGCTGCCGATCCGGCCACCCGCACGGCGGTCGAGGACGGCTTGAAGCAGGTGATCTCCGGGCGCGTGCACAACGTGCCGATCGAGATCACCGCCGGCGCCAAACGCGATCACGTCACGCGCGTTTATATGAGCCCGTTCGCCGCCGGCGGCGCGCGCGAGGCAGCCATCCTCTACGTCGTCGACGCGACCGAGCAGAAGGCGCTGGAAGCGCGCTTTGCCCAAAGCCAGAAGATGGAAGTCGTCGGCAAGCTGGCAGGCGGCATCGCGCACGACTTCAACAACATGCTGACGGCCATTCTCGGCTTCTCCGACATGCTCCTCACCATGCATCGGCCGAAGGACGTCGCCTACAAAGACATCATGAACATCAAGTCGAGCGCCAATCGCGCCGCCGAGTTGGTGCGCAAGCTGCTGGCCCTCGCCCGTCAGCAGACGCTGCAGAACGAGGTGGTGAGCCTGGGCGAGGTGCTGAGCGATGAATCCTCGCTGCTGAAGCGCTATCTGGGCGAAAAGAGCGAGCTCAATATCTCGACGGCGCCGGACCTTTGGTACGTGATGACCGACAAGCACGAGTTCGCGCAGGCGCTGTTCAACCTCATCACCAACGCCAAGGACGCGATGCCGGACGGGGGCACGCTAAGCATCCGCGCGCGCAACGTGCCCGAGCGCGAAACGCAGAAGTTTGAGCACCGCGAGTTCGCCCACGGCGAGTACGTGCTGATCGAGGTTGGCGACACCGGCCACGGCATGAGCCGCGAGGTAATGGACAAGATCTTCGAGCCGTTCTTCACGACCAAGGCCATCGGCAAGGGCACGGGTCTCGGCCTCGCCTCGGTGTACGGCATGGTCAAGCAATCGGGCGGCTACATCTATCCCGAGAGCGAAGTCGGCAAAGGCACGACGTTCCGCATCTATCTGCCGCGTCATCACCCGGAAGACGACGTCGTGGTGCCGAAGCGCGAGAAGAAGGAGCAGCGCGCCGCCGATTTGACCGGCACCGGCCGCGTGCTCCTGGTCGAGGACGAGGAGGTCGTGCGCAACTTCGCGGCGCGCGCGCTGAAGCGGCAGGGCTACAAGGTGCTTGAAGCGGCCAGCGGCGTCGAAGCGCTCGAGGTGATGGAGAAGCACAAGGGCAAGATCGACATTGTCGTTTCCGACGTCGTCATGCCCGAGATGGACGGCCCAACGTTGCTCAAGGAACTGCGCAAGACGAACCCCGACCTCAAGATCATCTTCGTCTCCGGCTATCCTAACGACGCTTTCAAGGCGGCGCTGGGCGATGAGAACTTCGCCTTCCTACCCAAGCCCTTCTCGCTGCCGCAACTCGCCGCCAAGGTGAAGGAAGAGCTTTCCCGCGAATGAGCGGTGCGCGAGGATAGGTGCATGATGATCGCGCGCATTGCTGCCCTGGCACTGCTGCTAGCCGTGCCAAGCCTCGCCGCGGCCGAGACGGGTGGAATGATCCCTCCGGCGGGCGGTGCGTTTGCCCCGCTGCCCACCGACGCGCCGGTGCAGAAGGGGATGCTGACCATTCGTGATCTCGTGCGCACCAACCACTCGCTGGTCACCCATCGGCGCATGCCGCCCGACCACGCCGCGCGCTTCGCCAAGCAGGTGAAGGCCGAGGCCGACGGCATTCTGGGCGCTACTATGATCGCCGGCGATGCGCGCGAGAAGCTGCGTGCGCTGCTGGATGAAATTGTCGCCGGCGTCGAGTCTGTAGCCAAGCCCGCCGCGGGCGAAGACCCGATGGCCGGCCTTGTGCGTGCCGATGAGGCGCTCGCACGCTATCCGCTTGAGTTCGATCATCCCGGCTGGGAGCCGCTGCAGTCGCTCGACTGAGCTAGCTCGCCGCCGGCTAGAAGCGGCCGGTCAGGCCGAGGACGGGGCCCTGCTGCAGTGCGTCGAACTCGTAGCGGCCGACGCCGGTGCCCTCGTCGTAGTCGACCGAGAGCGCCTTCCAGCCGGCATAGCCGTCGACCGTCAGGCCGTCGTGCTGGAAGAGGAACCAGTTGTAGGTTGCGATTGCCTGCCAGGTGAACTGGCTGCCGAGCCCGAAGCCGCCGATGTCGCCGCGCACGATGAACTCCTCGCCGGCGGTTGGCTTGTAATGCAGCCGCAGGCCGATGAAGGGATCGATCCAGTCGACGCCGCCCGAGCGCGCCAAGGCCCTCGACCCGGAAATGACGAGCCCGTCGACGTTGAGCGTTCCGGAGAGCGCGACGTCCACGTCGAGCTCCTGATGCCAGTAGCGGCCACCGCCGAGCATTTCGAGCCAGGTGTCGGTCTCACCGCCGTAGGTGTTCCCCAGGCGCCAGCGGTTGGTCTCGTACATGGCGCCCGCCTCGACGATCCAATAGCGATAGTCTGACGATAGCGCGGCGCCCAGCGTGCCGCTGACATGCCGCGAGAACGTTTTCGAGGTGGCAAAGGAATCCGAGTTGGAGACATCGGCATAGATGACGTCGGAGAACAGCGTGACGGGGCCACGCCGCGCCTGCATGTAACTCATCCAGGCGAAGTCGAGGGATTCGAGCACCTGAACGGGCGTCTCGCTGACCTCGAAATTACGCCCTCTGACGGTCGCGTCGCCGTTGACCCAGGGCACCCACCCGTACGGCGTGAACTGGAATTGCCAGCCGCTCGGCCCGGGCTTGACGGGCGAGTTGACGAGATATCCGTCGGCGTGGGCCACGCCCGCAAGGATGATCAACGCAGCAGTCGCCAAAACAGGCACGCGCATTTCCACCCTCCGCCCACAGGATTCCCACAAGTGGACCATGGCTGATTCGTGGGGTTGCGGTTGTGTCGCATCCGACACGCAGGACGTGCCTGATGGCGCGCCGGCACGCCGTTAGCCGAAGATGTAGTCGATGATGTAGGTGCGCGCCTCGGGGGGCAGCCCAGGCGGCGGCTTGACGAATTGTGCCTTGTGGATGGCGCTCACCGCCGCGTCGTCGAGCGCCTTGTTGCCGCTTGATTGCAGCACGCGCACGTACAGCAGGTCGCCCTGCTGGGTGATCTGGAAGGACACCAGCACGCGGCCCCACAGCGCGAACGGGCCGGGCCGCGTCTTCATCAGGGCGGCGATGACGCTCTTGGAGAATTCGTCGGATTTGCCCGAGGCGCCCGAGCCGCGCAGCTGCATGCCGCCGCCGGAATACATCGGCTGCTGTTGCGGGCGCGGCTTGCTCGGCTTGCGGTCGTAGTGCTCCTTTACCTTCGCATTGAGGTCGTCCGCCGCCGCGTCGACCAGGGCTTCCAGATCGGGGAGCGACGGTTGGCCGGCTTCCTTCTTTTCGGCCTCGTCCGGCTTTTCCTTAGCCTCTTCCTTCGGCTGTTCCTCCGGCTGCTGCTCGGTCGGCTGCTTTGGCTGCTCGACCTGCGGCTGCGGCGGCATCGGCATCTGCTGCGGTTGCGGCGGCGCGGGG
>JBDTOR010000069.1:0-11802 GCA_039933175.1 Hyphomicrobium sp.
GCTGCGGTTCGGGTGCGGGCGGCCCGGGCGACCTATAGACGCCCGGCGGCGGCACGGCGAAGGGCTGCGGCTCGAACGCGTGTGTTGAAGCGGGCTGCTGCTGCTGCTCGGGCCCTTCATACGGTACGGCAATCGCTTGATGTGTGGGCGGAGGCTCTAACTCCACCGGCGCGTCGACCTCGTCGATCGCGGCAGGGGGCGCGGCCGGTTCCTCGGCGATGGGCTCGATGGACGCCGGCTCGGCCGATGCGGGCTGCATTCGCAGCGGGTCGGGCCAAGGCTCCAGCGCCGCGTCGGCCGCACTCGGCGGCGAACTTTCGGCGGGTGCTATCGGTTCGCTCGGAACCTCGAAGTCGACAGCATGGGCGATATCGGCGGGCGCGATGTCATGCACGTGCCGCGGCTCAAAATAGCGGCGCACCGGCTGCGTCGTCTCGCGCTCCAAAAATTCGAAATGCTTGCGTTCAATCGCATCAGGCTCCGCCTCGGTGAATGCCTCGGCTTCAGGCTCCGCCGCCGGAACGCATTCGGCGATCCCTTCGGTTGCCGCAGGCGCAGGGGTGCCCTCGGCCGCCGGCTTCGGCTGCTCAGGCTTTGCCACGGCCGGATCGGCAGCGGCCGGCCGTGGAGGGTCGGACCTTTCCATACTGTGCTTGCGTCGCCCCGGTGCTATATCCGCAGCGCTTATCGCCCGCTGCCAAACGGCATGGGCGGGCTGGCCCGACGCTACTAGGTAATCCGAAATGACGTTCGTGCAAAGGCTCGCCACCGCCGCGGGTCTCACCGAGCAACGCCTCACTGATTTGCTTAGCGAATGCGGCCCGGAATCCGGCACCCGCCTGGGCGCCGCGATGCGCCACGCGCTGCTCGGCGGTGGAAAACGCTTCCGTCCCTTCCTGCTGCTGGAGAGCGCCAGACTGTTCGGCATGGACCCGCACGCGGCGCTCGACGCGGCCGCGGCGTTCGAGTGCGTGCACTGCTATTCGCTGGTGCATGACGACCTGCCCTCGATGGACAACGACGATTTGCGACGCGGCCAGCCGACGGCGCACAAGGCGTTCGACGAGTGGACGGCAATTCTCGCCGGCGACGCGCTGCTGACGCTCGCCTTCGAGATCGCGGCACGCCCGCAAACGCATCCCGATGCCGGCGTGCGCGCCGAACTCGGGCTCGTGCTGGCGCACGCCGCTGGTGGCCGCGGCATGGTGCTCGGGCAGATGCTCGACCTCGAGGCCGAGAAACGCGGCGAGCCGGCGGGCATGTCGGCCGCGCATGTGCGCCGGCTGCAAGCCTTGAAGACCGGTGCGCTGATCGCGGCGGCGTGCGAAGCCGGCGCAGTGATGGCCGGGGCCGCCGACGAGCAGCGCGCGAGATTGCGGCGTTACGGCGAAAATCTCGGGCTCGCGTTTCAGACGGCCGACGACCTGCTCGATGCGCAAGGCGATGCCGCGGCGATGGGCAAGGCGACCGGCAAGGACAGTGCCGCCGGCAAGGCGACGCTCGTCGGCCTTATCGGCATCGGCGAAACACAAGCGCAACTCGCCGCCGCAGTAGCGAACGCGGAGCGCGAGCTTGAGCAGTTCGGCGCCAAAGCCGCTCCGCTGATCGAGGCCGCGCACTTCGCCGCCAGCCGCGAGCACTAAGCCGGCAAGCCGAAGGCGCCTCTTGCGCGAGCAAGAGACGCCTTGGATCTTCGCGTGTCTCGACTTCAGGACGAACTAGAAGCGGTAATTGAGGCCGACGCGCGCGGTGTGGAAGTCCGTGTCGGTCGAATAAGTGCCGACCGGACTCGACCACGTTTCCTTGCCGAGATCGACGTACAGGTATTCGGTCTTCAGCGACCAGTTCGGCGCAAACGCCCACTCGACACCGCCGCCGAGCGTGTAGCCCGATTGGATATCGTCGCTGCTCATGGACACGGTGGTGCCGCCGCTGCTCGAGGTCACGTTCGAATTGACGTCGGCAAAGGCCCAGCCGCCCGTAAAGTACAGCAGTGCCGGTCCCGCCGCGTAACCGATGCGGCCTCGTATGGTGGAGAACCAATCGATGTTGGTCGATGCCTGCGTGAAAGCGCCGCCTGCGAGGCCGGTCGTGTCACTGATGTCGGCACCCTGGAGATCGGCTTCGAGGCCGAGCACCAAATAGTTGAACTGGGCGTTGTAGCCGACCTGGCCACCGCCGAACCAACCGCTCGGATTGATGGCGCCGGAGCTGCCGCCGAACGCGCTGAACGAGGCGGCATTGTCGTTGCCCCAGCCATAGCCGCTGTTGAGGCCGAGATAGAGACCCTGCCAGTTGTACGGGCCTTCACGAACCGGCTCATAAACCGGTTCATAGCGCGGCGGCGGGTTGTAGGGACCGAGGTCGGCAGCAAGCGCGCAGCTCGACCACGCGCCGGCCGCGAGGCCGGCTAACAGAAGCTTTTTCATGGCGAGAACCCCGTTTATCTGATCACTGAGCGCTTAACGCGCGTCTCAGAGCGGGAGTTCCCCGGACCGCAATCCGGGCGTCGCCAGAAAGCTACGCTTTGCCAATGGCCTGCGCTTGTCGATGACTTGGCGGATGGCCCCATACCGGGCCAAAAAGTGACGTCACATCCCGCCTACGCCGGGGCCGCCCTTTTGCTTTTCGCGCGGATCGCCCGACTCCGCCTTCTTGGAATCGAAGATCTGTTCGGAGTGTGCACGCGCGCCGGCGGTCTGGTTCGCCGTCAGCTTGCACTCGTTGCTCTTGTCGAGCAGCGCAAAGGCACGGTTCGGCTTATCGACGAACTCGGTGCGCTCGACCTTGCCGTCGCCGTTGCCGTCGTAATAGCTGAAGTCGGCCGTCTCGAACATGCGATCGGTGCCGATGATCTTCGTAAACTCGGTGCGGTCGAGCGAGCCGTCGCGATTGGCGTCGGCGCTGTCGAACAGTTCGCCGGCGTAAGATTTCCACTCGTCGCACGTCACGACGCCGTCGCGGTTGCGATCCCAGCCGCCGGCCGCCGACAGGAAGACGCGATCGACATCCGGCAACGATGATCCCGAGCATCCGGCGAGCACGAGCAGCAGCGCGCCTGCCGTTCCGATGCGGACGGTGGAGCGTGAGGGCTTCTTAGCTTTCTTCATTGTCGTTCCCCAACGGGCTGCGCCCGCGCCTCAAGCCGTATGTCGTTCTTGTGCCGGAACCGGCTCGGTAGGCGCCGACGGGCCGCCGAATCGCCGCTCGATATAGTCCTCCACGATCTGCTGGAATTCAGCGGCAATGTTCGGGCCGCGCAGAGTTGTCGTCTTTTTTCCGTCGATAAACACCGGCGCCGACGGTGCTTCACCGGTCCCGGGCAGGGAAATACCGATGTCGGCCTGCTTCGATTCGCCGGGGCCGTTCACGATGCAGCCCATGACGGCGAAATTTAGCGTTTCGACGCCGGGATAGCGGCGGCGCCATTCGGGCATACGGTCGGTAATCATGTCCTGCACGTTCTTGGCCAACTCTTGGAACACCGTGGAGGTGGTGCGTCCGCAGCCCGGGCAGGCGGTGACGACGGGCATGAACGATCTGAGGCCCATCGACTGCAGGATCTGTTGCGCCACCATGACTTCGAGCGTGCGGTCGCCGCCCGGCTCGGGCGTCAGCGAGACGCGAATGGTGTCGCCGATGCCAGACTGCAGCAGCAGGCCGATGCCGGCGGTCGAGGCGACGATGCCTTTCGAGCCCATGCCGGCTTCGGTGAGGCCGACGTGCAGCGCGTATTCACTGCGCGCCGCCAGCAGCGTGTAGACGCTGACGAGGTCCTGCACGGCCGAGACCTTGGCCGATAGGATGATGTCGTGGGCGGTAAGGCCGAGTTCCTCGGCACGCTGCGCGGAAATGAGCGCAGACTGCACGATGGCCTCGTGCATCACAGCGCGCGCATCCTTCGGCGCGTTGGAGCGAGCATTCTCGTCCATCAGCCGCGTCAGCAGCTCCTGGTCGAGCGAGCCCCAGTTGACCCCGATGCGCACCGGCTTCTTCCAGCGCAGCGCCGTGTCGACGATGGCGGCGAACTGGCGATCCTTCTTGTCCTTGAAGCCGACGTTGCCGGGATTGATGCGGTACTTGGCCAGCGCTTCGGCGGCCGCCGGATTGTCGGCGAGCAGGGTGTGGCCGTTGTAATGGAAATCGCCGACGAGCGGCGCCACGATGCCGCGCTGCGCCAGGCGATCGCGAATGTGCGGCACGGCCTTGGCCGCCTCGTCGCGATCGACGGTGATGCGGATGAGTTCGGAGCCGGCGCGGGCGAGGGCCGCGACCTGCGCTACCGTTCCATCGATGTCGGCGGTGTCGGTGTTGGTCATCGATTGGACGACGACGGGCGCGCCGCCGCCGACCGCCACGCCCGCAACACGCACGAGGTGAGACCGGCGCCGTGAGGCGATGAGATCCGTGGACGAAACCGTCATGGCTCCCGTTTCCGCCATTTGCACCAAGCGTCTACCTACTTCAGCGCCTGCATCTTGGCCAGAGGGCGGCGGGGCCAACCTTGCTACCGCGGGCGCACGCCGGGGCGGCCGAAGGCGGCCCAGCTGACCGAGATGCCCGCCAGGATCGACATCACGATAACGATCGACGGGCCGCCGGGGCTGTCGACTGTGGCCGACAGCCACAGGCCGGCGACGACGCTTGCCGCCGCGATCAGCGCCGTTAACGCGACCATGCGCTCGGGCGTGCCGGCCAGCGGGCGGGCGGCGACCGCCGGGACAACGAGAAAGGCCATGACCAGAAGGATGCCGACGATCTTCATGGCGACGGCGATGGCGACGGCCAGCAGCACGATGAACACGGTGCGTACCGTTTCGCGGTCGACACCCTCGGCGGCGGCCAGTTCCTCGTGCACGGCGAGGCGCAGCAGCGGCTGCCACAGCCAGGCGACGACAGCGAGCACGCCAGCGCCGCCAATGAGGATGATGGCGACATCGGTGCCGGTGACGGCGAACACGTCGCCGAACAGGAAGCCGGTGAGGTCGACGGGTGCGCCCTTGATCATCGAGGTGGCGATGACGCCGGCGGCGAGCGCGGCGTGGTGCAACAGGCCGAGGATGGAATCGAGCGGGACGAGCTTCTGGCGCCCGAACCAGAGCAGCAGCCCGGCGACGGCGAGGGCGACGATCAACACGCCCCAGGTGACGTCCATCTGCAGGGCGAGGCCGAGCGCGACACCGATGAGGCCCGCCTGGGCGACGGTCTCGCCGAAGTAGGCCATGCGCTGCCAGACGACGAAGCAGCCGAGCGGGGCGGCGACGGCGGCGAGTCCGAGGCTGGCGACGAGCGCGCGAACGAAGAACGGCTCGAGCACCTACTTCTCTCCGCGCGCGGGATCGGCGACCGCCTCGCCGGGTGCGGGCTGCGGCATGCCGGCGAGATCGTGACTGTGATCGTGATGGTGGCGATAGACGGCGAAGGCGCGCGCCGCCTCCGCACCGAACAGCCGCCCGTAGGCCGGATGCTGGGCAACCGTCTCCGGCACGCCCGAGCAGCAGACATGACGGTTGAGGCAGATGACCCGGTCGGAGCGCGCCATGACGATGTGCAGGTCGTGCGAGACGAGCAGAACGCCGAAACCGGCCTCGTCGCGCAGCCGTGCGATGAGGTTGTAGAGGTCGGCTTCGCCCGTGTAATCGACGCCCTGCACCGGCTCGTCGAGGACGAGCAGGTTCGGCCGGCGCAACAGCGCGCGCGCCAGCAGCACGCGCTGCAGCTCGCCACCGGACAGCTCGCCGAGCTGCTGATTGCGGACCGATCGGGCGTCGACGTGGGCCAGCGCTTCGCCGATGGAATCGGCGCTGACGCTGCTTCCGAGCATCAGGAAACGTTCAACGGTCATCGGGATGGCGGCGTCGCTGTCGAAGCGCTGAGGCACATAGCCGATGCGCAGATCCTTGCGCCGGTACACCGTGCCGCGATCGGGCTTTTCGAGGCCAAGCAGCACGCGCACCAGCGTCGTCTTGCCGGCGCCGTTGAGACCGATGAGGGTGAGGATCTCGCGCTCGCGGATATCAATGTCGACATCCATCAGCAGCTCGCGGCCATGGCGGGAGATGCACAGGCCGCGGGCGGAGATGAGCGCCGTCGGGTCGACCTGCAATGTGGCGCCCGTCGTCCCGTGCCGATGCGCGCAGGCGTGATCGGGGTGGTGCCCGCACGGCTCGGGCGCCGTAGGGGCCACTCTGTCGCTCGGCGCCATAGGCGGTCTTAGTCCTTCTTCGACGCGCAGCTGCGGCACAAGCCGGAGACCTCGACGAACTTCACCTTCGGCTGGAAGGACGCCTCGCGCGCCAACCGATCGATCGTATCGAAGATACCTTCGGAATCGACCTCTTGCACGGCGTTGCAATTCTCGCACGAAAGAAAGATCGGGCGGCGGCCGGTGCGATGATCCATCCGGCGGCAGGCGAAGAAGGCGTTCTTGCTCTCCAGGCGATGGATGACGCCGGCTTCAAGCAGCGCGTCGATGGCGCGGTACACCGAAATGGGGGCGAGGCGCGTGCCCTTCTCGGCCAGCTTGGCGAGGATGTCGTAGGCGCCGATCGAAGCGTGCGTCGCGGCAATTTCCTCGAACACGTCCTGGCGCAGCTTGGTAAAGCGGATGTTCTTTTCGGTAAACGCCTGGTTGGCGCGCTCGACGGCTTTCGCCAGTTTCTTGTCGCTCTGAACCGACGACGACGGAGCTTGCTTGGCGGTTGCCTCGGTCATCGTCTCATCCCAAGCGTTTCTATTTCCGTCACTGTATACCAGTGCGCGTACGCGGCATAGCGCGTGGCTGGAAACCGATCATAAACCTAACCGCCAGCCATCCCTTTTCCGCCACCATCATATGGTTGCTAGCCGGCACCGGACAATGGAAGTCGGGAGCCGGCGCTTCATTTGCAGCGCCACCAAGTCGCTCTCTCTGGCGTCAATAACCGAGAGCTTTAAACAACACATATGCCTTCTCAATCCGCGTACATAGTCGCGGCCCGGCGCACCGCTATCGGTCGCATTGGTGGCCTGCATCGCAACCGGCGTATCGAAGAGCTGTGCGCGCCGCTCGTCGGTGTTGCATTGCAAGATAGCGGCCTCGAGCCCGGGCAGGTCGACGAACTGATCGTCGGCAATGCCTCGCAAGGAGGCAACCCGGCACGCCTCATCGCGCTGGCGGCGGGGCTGCCCGAGACAGCGCCGGCGGCGACCATCGACCGCCAATGCGGCTCCGGTCTCGACGCTATCTTGGCCGCCATACGCGCCGTGTCGCTCGGCGATGCGCAGGCCGTCGTCGCCGGCGGCGCTGAAGCCATCTCCATGGCACCCTGGCGCGTCGCCAAGCCTCGCAACTTGCAGCAGCTTCCCCGCTTTCTCAGCTACGAGCCCGGCTCCGGCGAAGACAGCGAGGGGCCGGCTCATATCGAGTCTGCCGAGATTTTGGCCAGTCGCTACGGTATCGGCCGCGCCGAACAAGATGCCTATGCATTGCGCTCGCATCTCAAGGCCGAGCAGGCGCGCGAGAAAAAGCGCTTCGTCGGCGAGATCGCCCCGTTGCGGGCCAACCCCGAGGAGGCGCGCGATCAAAGCTCCATTGCGCCCGACTTCAAGGATCTTGCGCAACTGGCGCCCTATATGCCGCCCGACGGCACGCTGACCCCCGGCAACACCTCGAGCATGCACGACGGCGCGGCGATGGCCGTGGTCGTATCGAAGGAAGTGTGGACCTCGCTCGGCAAGCCGCGCGCGCTGCGCCTGCTCGCCCATGCCGCGCGGGGCATGTCACCCGACAACGAGGCGGCCGCGCCGATCGAGGCGATGCAAAAACTGAAGGCGCGCTTCGCTGGTTACAAGCCGTCCGACATCGGCGTCATCGAGATGAGCGAGTCGTCTGCGGCGCAGGCCATCGCGCTTATTCGCAGCCTCGAAATCGACGAGGATTTGGTTAATCCGGACGGCGGCGCCATCGCGCGGGGGCATCCGTTTGCAGCGGCAAGCTCCGTCCTGGTGACGCGTCTGTTCACGCGCATGGCGCGCGGCGAAAACTCCGGCCCGAATCTCGGCGTGGCCACCCTCGGTGTGGCCGGCGGAATGGGCCTGGCGGCACTGTTCGAAGCCGTCTAAGGCACCCCATCCCGGTTAATCATTCGGCACGCGTCGCCAAGGCATGACGCTTGCATAGTTCGTTTTCCATGCCCAACTGTGCCAAAATCGAACGCGTTGCACTTTCCCGGACCACTCGGAATCCAAAACTCCTCCTGGTGCATGGGATCGCCGCAATCCTGCCCCGAAGCGGCCAGGAGCTGTGGTCATCGTGCATCGTCGCGTGATTTTTGAGCCGCTATGCGGCGTACGGAACCCGGCATTCGGCCGGTAAGGCGGGAAACAACATGGACGACGCTAGGCAGGCCCTCGACGGCGTAATAGCAAACCCGGCGGCGTACGCCCGCAGCATTCTCCTCACCGTCGTCGTCATCGCGGCGCTGATCGCCCTGTTCAAAGTCGGGCCGCGGCTGTGGCGCACGATCGAAGAGGTCTTCTTCACCAACTGGCAGCTCGCCATGCTCGGCACGGCGGCCATCGTCCTCTCCCTCGCTGGCGGCTGGACCACCTGGGACGGCATGACGAACTTCACCGGCGAGCCGGTGCTGTCGTTCATGTTTACCTTCGGCATCCACGGCGTAATGCTGATCGTCGCCTGGCTGATTGGCGAGAGCTTCGCCACCGGCATGAGCACTATGCCGCGCGCCGGCATTACCCGCGTCACCGCCCCCCTTATCGTCGTGATCCTCGTCGGCGCCGCGCTGCTGGCCGCCGGATTTGCCGTCTACCAATGGAACTACGGTATTCAGGCCGACTATTTGATCCATGCGCTTCTCGCGGCTGGCCTAGTGCTCGGTCTGCTCGGCCTGCTCACCGCCTTCGCCCGCACCGACGTCATCGCCCCCTACGCGCAGGCCCTGCGCATCATGGCCAAGAACTCGATGCTGTGGGTGATGTTTCTCGCCTGCATGTCGACCTCGGTGTTCTTCTCGTTCGACAGCCGCTTCAACGTCGTCTTCCCAAAGGAGCAACGCGAGCGCGTTTCCGAATTGCGCGCGACCAATCAGGTCTCGGCGATCGTCGCCGACATCGGCGCCACCATCGACACCCAGACCCTGACGCAGACCTCCTCGCTGTTCCAGAGCGAAGGCTGGCACGCCTACGAGAGCCAGCTCGACAAGCTGGCTGCCGCGGCGCAGGGCTCGGCCGGCGAAATCGAGAAATACTTCAACGACCAGATCGAAGCGCGCAACCGCGGCATCAAGGAGCAGCAGGAGCGCATCACCACCGCGCAGAGCGGCCAGGCCGGCATTGCCGGCAAGAAGACGTCGCTGACCGATGAGCTGGCGCGTCTCGAAAGCGACCGCGCGACGCTTGCCGCCGATTATTCGGCGACCCAGTCGGAACTCGATTCACGCTCCAAGGCGATCGATGCCAAGCGCGTCGAGGCCATGGCCGAGAGCAAGGGCGTCGAAGGCACGCTGAAGGAGGGCCGCGGTCCGGTCTACCGCCAGATCACGGCCGACCTCACCAGATTGCAGGCCGCCTTCAAGATTCAGGACGACCGCGTCAAGGACGCCAAGAAGCGCCTCGATACGGCCGAGACGCGCATCTCGCAGATCAAGCGCGAATTGGCGACGATCGACGGCGAGCTCGCCAAGTACAAGGGCGAGGAGGAGACTGCCGGGCAGCGCATCCGCATGTCGCAGGAGAACGTCGCCGGCCAAGACGCCGAGCAGCGCGTCGATCCAGGCCGCGTGCTTCCCGCCTTCGAAACGGCGCGCGCCGAATTCCGCCAGCATCCCGATGCCGACCGCCTCGCCACGGTGCAGCAGCGCTGCTCGCAACTCTACAGCGCCATGTATGCGGCCGACGTGACCAAACCGAAGGTCGCGGGCATCGAATGCGACCCCAAGCAGGCGACCGAATCCGCCGCTAACCTCTTCACGCTGCAAGCCGGCACGAAGGCGTTCAACGCCAACTGCGTCGGCGGCGACAAGCTGGCCGCGCAGCGCTCGACCGACGCGCTGTTCGGCTTTGCCGTGAAGTGCCTGTCGGACAGCGGCCTGCCGAGCCTGCAGACCGACGAGCTGCGCACCAAGATCAGCTTCGCGGAGATGAACCGCGACGACAAAGCCCACCGCTTCGTCGTCTCCATCAACGCCTTCCAGGACGGCAACCGCCTCGCCTACCTGGCGCTCGCCATCGCCATCGGCATCGACTCGCTGATCTTCATGACGGGCCTGTTCGGCGCCAACGCCGTGCGCTCACCGCTGGCCGACGTGCCCAGCAGCAAGGGCCGCAACTCGGCCCAGCTGGAGGCCATCATCGAGAACGCGCTGCTGCCCGACACGCTCGACAACGCGCGGGCGACGCTCAACGCCATGCGACCTATCACCAACGCGTCCGGCTTCATGGCCGAGGTGCGGCCGGAGCTGCTGGAGCCGCACACCGAACGCCAGGTGCTGGGCGTGCTCAACGCCGGCTCGACCATCAGCGCCGTCGACTACGATGAGGCAGCCGACCGTTATCTGGTGCGCGCCGAGCTTTACGAGTTCCTGGCGATCGTCGCCAAGCGCTCGTTCGAGGCCGACAAGGCTAACGTCGATCTCGCCGAGCTGGAGAAGATCGTCGGTGTGGCGCTGCTCCCCGACATCAACCGCAACGCCGAGACGGTGCTGCACTATCTGCATCCGATCGACGAGGACCGCGGCTTCACGGCCGAGATCAATCTTGCCGAGGTGATCGAGGAGCATAAACGCACAGTGCGTTCCACGCTCAACGCCGGCGCCACGCTCGGGCGCGTGCAGCGGGCGGGCAAGAATGCCGGCTTCTTCTACATCCACCGCGATCTCTATAAGACGCTGGCGCGCATCCGTGCCCGCACGCTGATGGCCGACTACGGCCGGCCGCGCCTTGCGGGCGCCCAAGCGCAGGGCGAGCGCTTCGGCGGCTCCATAACCGAGCGCGCCAAGGCGATCGAGCACAAACCGCCACTCCCGACCGAGGCAGAGACGACCGAAGTGCGCGCGGGCTTCATGTCCCACATGCTGGCCGCATTGAACGTCGACCCCGTGACGTGGAACCGGGTTTCCGGCTCCGTATACGCATCGGCGCTCGCCGCCAACGAGGCTTTCGGGCGCGCCCGCCGCTCCAACCACACGCTCGATGCACCGCTCGCCAAGCGCGACGAGCAGGCGCGCGATATCCTCAATCAGGCGTATGGCCACCTGAAGGGTAAACTGCAGCCCCAACAGAGCTGGGAGCATCAAATGCTTGCCGATGCATACCAGGATCTTGACCAGAGCTGGCCGGTGTTGATGCTCATGCCGAACGGGCCCTACGAATCTTTGCTGCGTGACATCGTCGAGGCGCTTGAAGCGGACGCCGGCGCCGGTCGCCTTTCCGGCGAGGACAACGATCTCTACGAATCCGCGCGCTCGCTGGCCGAAGCGTTCAAGGCCAACGGTCGAAATAGCGATGCCTCATGGGGCCGGCTCGAGGCGGGCTTCAATTCCGCGCAGCGGCAGACACGCGTCGTTTTTGATGACGACGGCCGCACATTGAACTGACTTTCGCTACCCACTCTCCTCGCCCCGCGTTGCCAGCCAGCAACGCGGGGCGATCTCTTTTTTAGGCCATGGCGCCGACGCCGTTCCGCCATCGCCCGAGCCCGCTTCCGCCGCGGGCGAGCATTAGGTTGCTCCCACATTGCAGATGAGGAGCAATTTCCATGTCGAACATCCGAGCCGCTGTGCTCGCCTTGGCGCTTGCCGCAAC
>JBDTOR010000070.1:0-11482 GCA_039933175.1 Hyphomicrobium sp.
AAAGCGATGAGCAGCCCCACCATCAAGAGCTGAATGGCGACGAATGGCACGGCGCCCCAATAGATCTGCGCGCTCGTCACTGGCGGCATCGTGCGCTTCGTGAGTTTGTCGACGTACGGCGTGCGCGGCGCGACCGAGCGCAGGTAGAACAGCGCAAAACCGAACGGCGGATGCATGAAGCTCGTCTGCATGTTTACGGCAAGGATGACGCCGAACCAGATGAGGTCGATGCCGAGGGCGTGCGCTACGGGCGCCAGCAGCGGCACGATGATGAACGCCAACTCGAAGAAGTCGAGGAAGAAGGCGAGGAAGAACACGAGCACGTTGACGAAGATGAGAAAGCCGACCTCGCCGCCCGGCAGCGACACGAGCAAGTGCTCGACCCACAGGTGCCCGTTCACGCCGTAGAAGGTGAGCGAGAAGATGCGGGCGCCGATCAGGATGAACATGACGAACGCCGACAGCTTGGCCGTCGCCTGCGCGGCCGAGCGCACGATGTCGAGGCTGAAGCGTGCCGGGTTGCCGTCGCTGAGACGCTTGCCGAGGGCCAGCAGCATGGCGCCGACGGCACCCATGGCGCCGCCTTCGGTCGGGGTGGCGACGCCGATGAAGATGGTGCCGAGAACGAGGAAGATGAGCAGCAGCGGCGGCACCATCACGAACACGACCTGCTCGGCCAGCGCCGACAGCAGCCGCGGTCCGTCAAGGCGCCGCGAGACCCAGTTCAAACCGGCAACGACGATCGCCAGGCTTACGGCGAGCGCCAAAGTGAGGATGATGAAGTCGCCGCCCGCGTACGTCGTCGGCCGCATCAGGGCGAAGGCGAGCGTGCCGCAGATCGCGGTCAGGGCGACGAGCGAGGCATAGCCGCGCGATCCGTCCGGCTCGCGGTGAATGATGGCCTCGGGCGGAAGGCCGGGCGCTGCATCCTTCCAGATCGTCGCGACGATGAACACGTACACGGTATAGAAGCCGGCGAGCATCAGGCCCGGGACGAGCGCCCCGGTGTACATGTCGCCGACCGAGCGGCCGAGCTGATCGGCCAGCACGATGAGCACCAGCGATGGCGGAATGATCTGCGCCAGCGTGCCGGAGGCGGCGATGGTGCCGGTGGCGAAACGCGCGTCGTAGCCGTAACGCAGCATGATGGGCAGCGAGATGAGGCCCATCGAGATGACCGAGGCGGCGACGACGCCCGTGGTGGCCGCCAGCAGTGCGCCGACGAAGATCACGGCATAGGCGAGCCCGCCGCGCACATTGCCAAACAGCTGGCCCACCGTTTCGAGGAGATCCTCGGCCATGCCCGAGCGCTCAAGGATCAAGCCCATGAAGGCGAAGAACGGGATGGCCAGCAGGGTGTCGTTGGTCATCACCCCGTAGATGCGTTCAGGCAGGGTGTAGAGCAGCGGCCACGACAGGTTGACGGCGCCCCCCGAGTAGGGCGCCAGCTCGACGCCGACGACGAAGAAGATGAGGCCCACGGCGGAGAGCGAGAACGCAACCGGGTAGCCAAGCAGCAGGAACACGACGAGCGCCAGGAACATGATCGGCGCGAGGTTTACGGCGATGAACTCCAGCATGTCCCCCTCGGCGCTCCTATTTCGTCTTGCCGGATGAGGGAGCGCCGGGCTCGGTGCCTGGCACCTCGAGAATCTCGAGATGACCGGACGAGCGCCCGCCTGCGGGATGTCCGGCGTCGAGGCCGTCGTCGGGCAGATCGCCGTTGATGATGGCGCAGCGTTTGATCAGCTCGGATACGCCCTGCAGAAACAGAAGCGAGAAGGCGAGCGGGATGAGGAATTTCACCGGCCACTGCGGCAGGCCGCCGAAGTTCGACGAACCTTCGTTCTGCAAATAGGACGTGACGAAAAAATCCCACGAGGTGTAAGCGACAATGGCTGCCATCGGCAGCAGGAAGAAGACGTGACCGACGACCTCGATGAGTTGGCGCAGCCAGCGCGGAAAGCGCTCGTTCACGATGTCGATGCGGATGTGCTCGTTAAGGGCAAGCGTCCATGGGGCCGCCAACAGAAACACCGCCGCGAACAGCCACCACTGCAACTCGAGCCAGGCGTTGGAGCTGATGTCGAACAGCTTGCGGACGAGGGCATTGCCGGCGCTGACGATGGCAGCGACCACGATCAGCCACGCGACCCACTGGCCGATCAGGCGCGTGCCGGCATCGATCCAGCGGCTCACCGGCAGCAGATAGCGCATGCGACCCTCCCCGTGACGCGGCCGGGTGCATTTTTGGCGCCGGTAGGTAACGGCTCTGCCCTTGCGCGTCACCGCTTCCTATATCGAGGCCAGGCCGTGACTTCCAGCACGGCCTCTGACAGTATCCGCGGCCAGTTGATCAGGCCGCCCCAGGAGCCGTTTATGACCGTCTCGAAGCCGCAGGTTCTCGACGAGCTGCGCCGCATCAAGGGGCCTGATCTGGAAGGCAATATCGTTGACCTCGGCCTCGTGTCGGAGATCCTGGTCAAGGACGACCGCGTCTATTTCTCAATCACCGTTCCGGCCGCCCGCGCCGAGGAGCTGGAGCCGTTGCGCAAGGCGGCGGAAACCGTTGTCGCCAAGGTTGCCGGCGTGACCGGCGTGACCGCCGTTCTGACGGCAGAAGCTTCGCGCACAAGTCCGGCCGGCGCCTCGGCGCGTCCGCCCGAAAGCGCCCGCGTCGCCCAAGCGCGCACCGCGCCAGGGAACGGCGGCGCGCATGATCACTCGCATGCACACGGCCATAGCCACAGCCACGCGCCCGCGCCGGCGCCGGCGGCGCAACCCGGCACCGGCCCCAAGCCGATGGCTGAGGTTCCCGGCGTCAAGACCCTGATCGCCGTCGCCTCCGGCAAGGGCGGCGTCGGCAAGTCGACGGTTGCGGTGAACCTGGCGCTGGGGCTGCAAGCCGCCGGCAAAAAGGTCGGCATCCTCGACGCTGACATCTACGGCCCGTCGCAGCCCCGCCTGCTCGGCCTCAAGGGTCAGCCGCAGGTCGTCAAAGGCAAGACCTTGAGGCCGATGCAAGGCTACGGGATCAAGGTCATGTCGATGGGCTTCATGGTCGATGAGGAAACGCCGGTGATCTGGCGCGGCCCGATGGTCGTTGGCGCGCTCAACCAGATGCTGCGCGACGTCGCCTGGGGCGAGGACGGCGAGCTCGACGTGCTGATCATCGACATGCCGCCGGGCACGGGTGACGTGCAGCTGACCATGGCACAGCAAGTGCCCCTGTCGGGCGCCGTGATCGTCTCGACGCCGCAGGATCTGGCGCTGATCGATGCGCGCAAGGGGCTCGCCATGTTCCGCAAGGTCGGCGTGCCGGTGCTCGGCATCGTCGAGAACATGAGCACCTTCATCTGCCCTAAGTGCGGTGAGCGCTCCGATATCTTCGGCCACGGCGGCGCGGAATCGGAAGCGCAGCGGCTTGGTGTGCCGTTCCTCGGCGCGGTGCCGCTCGACATGGACGTGCGATTGCGCTCCGACAACGGCCTGCCCATCACCGCGACGCTGCCGGACAGCCAGCATGCGCAGATATTCCGCGACATCGCGCTTCGCACCTGGTCCGAGTTGGAGACCGCCAGGCAAAACGCGGTGCGCCCGCCCCGCCTGGAGATCACCGGCGGCGGCTCGGGCCTCACCGTCGAGTTCGCCTGCAAGTCCAGATACGAGTTTACCGCCGAGCTGCTCCGCGTCATGAGCCCTTCGGCGGAGGTGCAGGGGCATTCGGCCGACCAGCGCGTCACCGTCGGCGGCAAGCGCAACGTCAAGATCAAGGAGCTGCGCCCGGTCGGCAACTACGCCATCCGCATCGCATTCGATGACGGGCACGACACCGGCCTATTCACCTGGACCTACCTGCAGCAGCTCGGCCGCGAGAAGGACAAGCGCTGGGGCCAGTACCTCGAAGAGCTCGGCAAGAAGGGTCTCAATCGCGGTTGAGCCCCGGTTTCATCGTCGATTTGCGTGAGTTGTGGCCGCATCTCCCCACGCCGCACCTTGACTTGGCGGCGTTTCTTTTCGATCTTTCGGCCTATCTAAGACGCGTTCTACGCCGGTTGGTCTAGGCCAGTCGGCTTTCCGCGCACCCAGACTGACCTATGAAGTCACACGAGGAGAGACAAAATCCGCAGACCTATGCGAGCCGCGCCCGAGCGCGAGCCTTCCGGCCCCCGGATCAACGATGCGATCCGTGCCAAAGAAGTCCGACTGATTGACGAGACGGGAAATAACGTTGGCGTCGTGGCTATCACCGACGCACTCGAGCGGGCCGTGAAGGCTGGGCTCGATCTGGTGGAGATTTCGCCCGAGGCGGATCCGCCCGTCGCCAAGATCCTCGACTTCGGCAAATACAAGTATCAGGCGCAGAAGAAGGCAGCCGAGGCGCGCAAGCATCAGAAGATCGTCGAGATCAAAGAGATCAAGATGCGCCCTGCCATCGACGATCACGACTACGACGTGAAGATGCGCGCGATCAAAAGATTCTTCGAGGAAGGCGATAAGGTGAAGGTCACCCTTCGCTTCCGCGGTCGCGAGATGGCCCACCAGCAGCTCGGCATGGAAGTGCTGCAGCGGGTGAAGGGTGATTTGGAGCCCATCGCCAAGGTGGAATCCGAGCCGCGCCTCGAAGGCCGCCAGATGGTGATGGTGCTGGCGCCGAGGTAGGCGGCTATCGGCGCCGGTTCCCGCGAGAGTGTAAGGTGCCAAGGTATTCGCATCGATTAAAAGCGCGCGGTCTCTGGGTCATTCCGGTGGCCGCCGTTTTTTTGGCGCTGCTGACCTTTGCTCCCACGCACCTTGCGGCACAGAAGCTGGTACCGACGGCGCCGGTTCTCGTCCCGCCCATGGTCCCCATGCCGCAGCTTCCCACCGGCACGGGAGGCGTCGCTCCGCTGGCGCCAACGATGCCGGATTTCACTCCGGCTCCGGTCCCCGTTGCGCCAACGCCCGTCGCGCCGGCCGCGCCCGTGCCAGCCGTGGCAACGCCGGCCCCGGTGCCGCTCATCCGCTTTCGCTGCGAGGTAACGCCCGGCGACAGCAGTTGCCGCGAGCAGGCGCCCCCCGATGGCGGCGGCAGCGACGAGACCTGCGATTGCGCCCGCGATTTCTGTTACACCGACCCGGCCGGGGCCCGTTTTTGCGAGAAGTCCTAGGCGGGTTAACGGGTCCGATGACCGCTTGCCGTTTTTGGTCCGCGCCCGTATAAGGGCGCCGAAGCCGCCCGGCGGGGCATGCCGTGGCGGCTTTTTTGCTTTGAACAGCCTCAATAGGCGGCTCCTCCCGCAAGGGACGTTTCCGATCGGCCATGCGCCGGTTTGCGAATTAGGGCCTGCCACGAGTGATGAAAGGATCGAGCCAAATGCCCAAGATGAAGACCAAGAGCGGCGCCAAAAAGCGCTTCAAGATGACGGGTACGGGCAAGGTGAAAGCCGCCGCCCAGGGCAAGCGCCACGGCATGATCAAACGCACCGCGAAGTTCATTCGCGACGCGCGCGGCACCATGGTGCTCAGCGACTCTGACGCCAAGATCGTCAAGAAGTACATGCCCTACGCCCGCTGAGCAGAGCTCAAGCTCGCCAGCATTCGAACAACGTCACTTGAAGGAGCAGTCCCATGGCACGCGTAAAGCGCGGTGTTACCGCCCATGCCAAGCACAAGAAAATCCTGAAGGCTGCGAAGGGCTTCTATGGCCGTCGCAAGAACACGATCCGCGTCGCGAAGCAGGCCGTCGAAAAGGCCATGCAGTATCAGTATCGCGATCGCAAGCGTAAGAAGCGCACGTTTCGCGCTTTGTGGATCCAGCGCATCAATGCCGCTGTGCGCGAGCACGGCATGACATACGGTCGATTTATCGACGGTCTCAACAAGGCCGGGATCACCATCGACCGCAAGGTTCTGGCCGATCTCGCCGTCACCGATGCCGCTGGTTTCAAGGCGCTGGCCGATGCGGCCGCCAAGGCCGTGCAGCAGGCGGAGAAGGCGGCGGCTTAAGCCGTCGCTCGCACGGCCTAATGAATGTCATGCCGGGGCTATGCCGGAGGCACGCTTCCAGCATGACTCCCCGGCATCCAGCTTTCGGCTGCGATCGCCGTTCGACGTTGCATCCGAGCTGGGCCTCCGGCGTCTGCTGATCCCTGGATCCCGGGCACAAGCCCGGGATGACATTGGAGAGGTTCTTCGAGCATGACCTCGGTAGCTACAGGCGCAGACCTTCAGGCGCTCGAGGGCGAACTGCTCGCCGGCATCGCCGGCGCCGGAGACCTCGCCGCCATCGAGCAGGTGCGCATTGCCGTGCTCGGCAAGAAGGGTCGCATCTCCGAGCTGATGCAAACGCTCGGCTCTTTGCCCGCCGAAGAGCGCAAGAGTTTCGGCCAGTCGGTCAACGAGCTCAAGGCCCGCGTCAGCGAGGCGCTGGAAGCGCGCAAGGGCGCTCTCGACGGCGAGGCGCTTTCGCTGCGGCTTGTGAATGAACGCGCCGACGTCACGCTGCCGGTTCGGCTCGGCGCTATCGCCGACGGGCGCATCCATCCGGTCAGCCAAGTCTACGACGAATGCGTCGAGATATTCGCCGACATGGGCTTTGCCGTCGCTGAAGGTCCCGACATCGAGACCGACGACCTCAACTTCACCAAGCTCAACATCCCGCCCGAGCATCCGGCGCGGCAGGAGCACGACACGTTCTACTTCCCGGTCAAGGAAGACGGATCGCGCCTGCTGCTGCGCACGCACACGAGCCCGGTGCAGATCCGCACGATGCTGGCGCAGAAGCCGCCCATCCGCATCATCGCGCCGGGGCGCGTCTATCGCTGCGACAGCGACCAGACGCACACGCCGATGTTCCATCAGATCGAGGGTCTCGTCATCGACGAGACGACCCACATGGGTCACCTCAAGTGGGTGCTCGAGGAGTTCTGCAAGGCATTCTTCGAGGTCGACGAAGTGAAGATGCGCTTCCGCGCCTCGCACTTCCCGTTCACCGAGCCGTCGATGGAAGTCGACATCGGTGCCGAGGCGATCGGCAAGCCGGGCCAATGGCTGGAGATTCTCGGCTGCGGCATGGTGCACCCGAACGTCTTGCGCAACTGCGGTCTCGATCCCGAGAAGTATCAGGGCTTCGCCTTCGGCATGGGCCTCGATCGCATCGCCATGCTCAAGTACGGGCTGACCGACCTGCGCGCGTTCTTCTCGGGCGATCTACGCTGGCTGCGCCACTACGGTTTCTCGGTGCTCGACGTGCCGACACTGTCCGGCGGACTTTCGGGTTGAGGATGACGCGATGAAATTCACGCTGTCCTGGCTCAAGGATCACCTGAAGACCAAGGCGACGGTCGACGAGATCGCGACGCGCCTGTCGGCGATCGGGCTGGAGGTCGAGAGCGTCGACAATCCGGCCGACAAGCTCGGCGCGTTCCGCATTGCGCGCATCGTCGAGGCCGGCAAGCATCCGAACGCCGACAAGCTGCAGGTCATCCAGGTCGAGGTGGAAAAAGGCGCGCCGCTGCTCGAAGTGGTCTGCGGCGCCCCCAACGCGCGTGCCGGGCTCGTCGGCGTGTTCGCCCCGCTCGGCACTTACATCCCCGGCTCGAAGATCACGCTTGAGAAAAAGCCCGTGCGCGGCGTCGTGTCGAACGGGATGATGTGCTCGGCGGCGGAGCTGGAGCTTTCCGCGGAAGCCGCCGGCATCATCGAGCTGCCAGCCGACATGGCGAGCCACGTCGGTGAGGCTTACGTCGCGGTGATGGGTCTCGCCGATCCAGTGTTCGAGGTGAAGCTGACGCCGAACCGTCCCGACTGCACCGGCGTGCGCGGCATCGCGCGCGATCTCGCCGCTGCGGGCCTCGGCACCCTGAAGCCGGAGAAGGCCATAGCGGGCGTCGAAGGCGCCGAGCCCTGTCCCGTCGAGATCAAGCTCGAGTTCTCCAAGGAAACGAAGAGCGCCTGCCCCGTTTTCGCGGCCCGCTGCATCAAGGGCGTGGCCAACGGCCCGTCGCCGGCCTGGCTGCAGACACGTCTTAAGGCGGTCGGCCTGCGGCCCATCAATGCGCTGGTCGACGTGACGAACTACATCAGCCAGGATCGCGGCCGTCCGCTGCACGTCTACGACGCCGACAAGCTGAAGGGCGCCGTCCGCGCCCGCCTCGGTAAGGCTGGCGAGAAATTTGTCGGTCTCGATGGCAAGGAGCACACGGTTGACGACACCATGTGCGTCATTGCCGACGACAATGGTCCACTGGGTCTCGGCGGCGTCATCGGCGGGGAAGCCTCCGGCTCGACGGACGCGACGACAAACGTTCTCATTGAAAGCGCGCTGTTCGATCCGGCGCGCATCGCGCAGACTGGACGCAAGACCGGCCTGGTGACAGATGCGCGCTACCGCTTCGAGCGCGGCGTCGATCCCGCCTCGGTGCTTCCCGGCCTCGATCTGGCGACGCAGATGATCCTCAAGATCTGCGGCGGCAAGCCGTCCAAAGCGACGGTGGCCGGCGCAGTGCCCGACGGGCGTCATGCCATCACTTTCGACACCGGGCTGGTCGCCAAGCTGGCCGGGCTCGATCTGCCGGCCGGCGAAATCCGGGGCATCCTGGAATCGCTGGGCTGCGATATCCTCGGCAAGGGCGACGTCATCACCGTAACGACGCCGTCGTGGCGGCCGGATCTGCATGGCGCCGCCGACCTCGTCGAGGAGGTCGTGCGCATCGCCGGCCTTGATCGCGTACCGGCGACGCCGCTGCCGCGTCCCGCCGGTGTGGCGCGCGCCGTGCTGACCGAGCGCCAGAAGCGCGCCCGCCGCGCCCGCCGCACGCTTGCGGCCCGCGGTCTGGTCGAGGCGATCACCTGGTCGTTCATTCCCGCCAACGAGGCGAGCGCTTTCGGCGGCTCGGGGCTCGAGCTAGCGAACCCGATCTCAGTCGACATGTCGTCGATGCGGCCCGGCTTGCTTCCGGGGCTGCTCACGGCGCTGAAGCGCAATCGTAATCGCGGCTTCGCCGATGCGGCGCTGTTCGAGCTCGGCCAAGCCTATCGCGGCGAGAAGCCGGACGATCAGTACACCTCCGCCGCCGGCGTGCGCGCCGGGACCGCCGGGCTGGGCGGCAGCGGTCGCCATTGGGACGGCGCGGCGCAGGAGGTCGACCTATTCGAAGCCAAGGCCGATGTTTTGGCTGTGCTGACTTCGCTCGGGTTCGATCATAGCAAGGCGCAGATCACGCGCGACGCACCCGCCTGGTATCATCCTGGCCGGTCGGGCACGCTGCGGCTCGGCCCGAAGACGATCCTGGCTCATTTCGGCGAAATGCATCCGGCGACGCTGAAAGCTCTCGACGTGCCAGGGCCAGTCGCCGCCTTCGAAGTGTTCCTCGACGCGCTGCCGGCGCAGAAAGCCAAGAGCCGCGCCAAGCCGCGCCTCGAAGCCGCCGACCTGCTGCCGGTGCGCCGGGACTTCGCCTTCGTGCTCGATCGCGGCGTGGCTGCCGGCGACGTGGTGCGGGCGGCCGCCGGTGCCGACAAGGCGCTGATCCGTGAGGTCTCGGTTTTCGACGTGTTCGAGGGCGGCGCGCTGGCCGAAGAAGGCAAGAAGTCGCTCGCCATCGAAGTGACGCTGCAACCTACTGCCGAGACGCTGACCGATAAGGATATTGAGGCGGTGGTGCAGAAGGTGGCGGCGGCCGTGAAGTCGGCGACGGGCGGCGAGATCCGCTCTTAAATCGTCGCGCTTAGCGGTTTTTCAGGATATTGCGTGCTTCGTGTCTGCGGGCATTCTGGCCCGCCAGCACGGGGAACGACGCATCATGATGGACAACCGCAAGTTTCTGATTTTTGGCTTCCTCATCTGCGTCGCGGCTGCGATCGCCTACACGTTCGTGTTTGCCGACCTGCCGTTTGTCACCTCGCCCACCTCCCCGGATGGCGCGCCTATCGAAGTGCAGGTCCCGGCGCCCGCGCCGCAGCCGCCCGCGCCATAACGCCCGCTCGCCGTCGCACGTCTGGCCCGCTATTGAACCCGTGCATGCCGCGGTAGCATCTTGCCCCTGGCGAGGTCTATAAGCGCGTCGGCCCGTAGGTTTGAAACCCCAAGAGGCGCGCCAGATGAACGAGACGACGACCGCCCCCGCGTCGACGACCGTGATGCCCGTTGGCGACGATAGCAACCTGCCGCACATCATTATCGTCGGCGGCGGCGCCGGCGGCCTCGAATTGGCGACGCGCCTTGGCGACAAGCTCGGCCGCAAGAAGAAAGCCAAGATCTCGCTCATCGAGCGGGCGCGCACGCACGTGTGGAAGCCGCTGCTGCACGAGATCGCCGCGGGCAGCATGGACGTCGCGCACCACGAGGTGGAATACCAGGCGCAGGGCTACTGGCACGGCTTCCAGTTTCGCTACGGTGAGATGACCGGCATCGATCGCAAGAAGCAGCTCGTTTATCTCGCCGCCACCTACGACGAGGAAGGCCGGCAGATCACGCCGGTACGCTCATTCCGCTACGACACGCTGGTCATCGCCATCGGCTGCGTCGGCAACGACTTCGGCACCCCAGGCGTCAACCAGTACGCCATCATGCTCGACACGCCCGAGCAGGCGGAGCGCTTCAACCGACGCCTGATCAACGCCTGCGTGCGCGCCTATGCGCAGCCCGAACCGATCCGCCCGGGACAGCTGCACGTCGCCATCATTGGCGCCGGCGCGACCGGGACGGAACTCGCCGCCGAACTGCATCAGACGACGCGCGGCGTCGTCGCCTTCGGCCTCGACAAGATCGATCCCGAGAAGGACATCGAGATTTCTCTGGTCGAGGCGGCGCCGCGCATTCTGCCGGCGCTGCCCGAACGCATCTCCGAGGCGGTTACCAAAGCGCTGCTCGATCTGCATGTCGAAATCCGTACCGGCTCGCCGGTGACGGCCGTGACGGCGGAGGGCGTGAAGATTGCCGACGGCAGCTTCATTCCTTCCGAGCTCGTCGTCTGGGCGGCCGGCGTCAAAGGGCCGGATGTTCTGGCGAAGCTCGACGGGCTCGAGGTCAGCCGCTCAAATCAGCTTGTCGTCACTGATACGCTGCAGACGACGCGCGATCCCAACATTTTCGCCTTTGGCGATTGTGCCTATCTCGTTCCCAAGGGCGCCGACGCACCCATTCCGCCGCGCGCGCAGGCGGCGCACCAGGAGGCCTCGCACCTCTACACCGAGATCCAACGTAGGATGCGCGGCGAGCCGTTGCGGCCGTTCAAGTATCGCGACTTCGGCTCGCTGGTGTCGCTCGGCGAATATTCCACCGTCGGCAGCCTCATGGGCTTTATCGGCGGTCGCAGTCTGCTGGTCGAGGGCCTGTTCGCCCGGCTGATGTACCGCTCGCTCTACAAGATGCACGAGATCGCGCTGCACGGGCCGGGGAAGGTGATTCTCGATACCCTCTCGCGCATGCTGACGCGGCGCACCGAGCCCGTCGTCAAGCTGCACTGAGCTCGCGCTGCGGGCGCCAATGTTTCCGTCG
>JBDTOR010000071.1:0-11406 GCA_039933175.1 Hyphomicrobium sp.
ACGCTGCTGCTCAGCCACCCCGACAGCGCCGATCTGTTCGCCGACCTCGACACGGTAGTCCTCGACGAAATCCATGCGCTGGCCGCCACCAAGCGCGGCGATCTGCTGGCGCTCTCGCTGGCACGGCTGCGCAAGCTGGCCCCCGGGCTACGCACGGTGGGGCTGTCGGCAACGGTGGCGCGGCCTTCCGAGCTGCGCGCCTATCTTGTCCCGCAGGCCGCACCGCAATCGCACATCGAGATGGCCGACCTCGTGCTGATCGGCGGGGGTGCGAAGCCGCAGATCGACATTCTCGAGCTCGACGAGACGATGCCGACGGTTGGTCACACGACGCGATACGCCATCGGCGCGATCTACGCGGCGATCGAGGCGCACCGGCTATGCCTGCTGTTCGTCAACACGCGCATGCAGGCCGAGTTGCTGTTCCAGGATCTGTGGCGCATCAACGATCTGGGCTTGCCGATCGGCCTGCACCACGGATCGCTCGACGCTCCGCAGCGGCGCAAGGTCGAAGCCGCGATGGCCGCTGGCTCGTTGCGTGCCGTCGTCGCCACCTCGACCCTTGATCTCGGCATCGATTGGGGCGACGTCGATCTCGTCATCCACGTCGGCGCGCCCAAGGGCGCCAGCCGCTTCATCCAGCGCATCGGCCGCTCCAACCACCGGCTGGACGAGCCCTCGCAAGCCATTCTCGTTCCGTCCAATCGCTTCGAGGTGCTGGAATGCCGTGCGGCGGTGGACGCGGCCGAGGCCGGCGAGCAGGACGTGACGTTTACCCGTAAGGGCGCGCTCGACGTGCTGGCCCAGCACATCCTCGGCACGGCATGCGCCGGCGATTTCGATCCTGGCGCGCTCTACGCCGAAACGATCTCGGCCTCTCCGTACGCATCCCTGAAGCGCGAGACGTTCGACCGCGTGCTGGGCTTTGTCACCGACGGCGGCTATGCGCTGAAGAGCTACGAGCGCTACGCCAAGCTGAAGCCGGCGCCGGACGGCAAATTGCGCATCGCCCATCCGCGTTTCGTGCAAGCCTATCGCATGAACGCCGGCACCATCGTCGCCGCGCCGATGATCAAGGTCCGCCTCGTCGGCCGCCGCGCCGCTGCAACGCGCCGCGCGATGACCGGCGGGCGCGTCATGGGCGAGGTGGACGAATACTTCATCGAGCAGCTGCGCCCCGGCGACGCCTTCGTTCTGGCCGGCGAGGTTCTGCGCTTTGAAGGGATGAGCGAGAATGAAGCGTTCGTCACCCGCGCCACGGCGCGCGATCCCATCATCCCCAGCTACAACAGCGGCAAGTTTCCGCTGTCGACGCATCTCGCCGAGCGCGTACGCGCCATGCTGGCGGACGACCACGCCTGGAGCCGCCTGCCGCCGTCCGTCGCATACTGGCTCGAGCTGCAGCGCGAGCGCTCGATCATTCCCGGTCGCGACGAGGTGCTGATCGAGACCTTCGCGCGCGGCAGCTGCCACTACCTCGTCGCCTATCCGTTCGAGGGGCGGCTGGCGCACCAGACCCTCGGCATGCTGCTGACGCGCCGTCTCGACCGTATCGGCGCGGGACCGCTGGGCTTCGTCGCCAACGACTACGGCATGGCGCTGTGGTGCATCGGCGACATCTCGGCGCTTATCGCCTCCGGCAAGCTCGACCTCGACGAGTTGTTCTCCCAGGACATGCTCGGCGACGACCTCGACGCCTGGCTGGCGGAGTCGAACCTGATGAAGCGCACGTTCCGCCAGGTTGCGGTCATCGCCGGACTGGTTGAACGGCGTCATCCCGGCCGAGAGAAGACCGGCCGCCAAGTCGCCCTCTCGACCAATCTGATCTACGACGTGTTGCGCCGCCACGATCCGCATCACATTCTGCTGGAGGCCGCCTGGGCCGACGCGGCCACAGGCCTCCTGGACATTGCACGGTTGGGGGATTTTCTGCGCCGCATCGAGGGCAGAATCAGGCATCAACCCCTGGACCGGGTGTCGCCGCTTTCGGTACCCATCCTCCTGGAAATCGGCAAAGAGGCCGTCGCCGGGTTCGCTCGCGAGGAACTGCTGCGCGAGGCCGCTGCCCAATCACTGCGCCGCGCGACGTCAGAGGAGACCGAATGCTCGAGCTGAAACCTGAGCGCCTCGCCTTCGACGACTTCCAAGACCAGGAAATCTGCATCTGCGGCAAGCTGTTCCGCGCCGACATGTCCGGCGCGCTGTTCTGGCCGGGCGAAGACGCGCTGATCGTCGCCGATCTTCATCTCGAGAAGGGCTCAGCGTACGCCAAGCGGGGGCAACTCGTGCCGCCGTACGATACGCGCGAGACGCTGGCCAAGCTCGCCGCCGCCATCGACCGCTTCAGCCCAAGCACCGTCATCGCCCTCGGCGACAGCCTGCACGACGTCGATGCTTCCGGCCGCATCGGCCTCGAGGAGCTGGAGATCCTGCAGCTGATGCAAGAGGATCGTGACTGGATCTGGGTGACCGGCAATCATGATCCCAAGGTCGATGAGCGTCTCGGCGGCAGCGTCGTCGGCGACATCGAGGTTGAGGGCCTCGTGCTTCGCCATGAGCCGCGCCCGGGACACGTCACGCACGAGATCGCCGGCCACATGCACCCGGCCGCCAAGCTGTCGATGTACGGCTATACGTTGCGGCGCCCGTGCTTCGTCGGCAACGGACTGCGTCTCGTCATGCCGGCGTTCGGCACCTACACTGGCGGCCTCAACATTCTCGAAGATCCGTTCGAGCCGCTGTTCGGTCATGACGGCATGCACGTGTGGATGCTCGGCCAGGAGGGGCTCTACCCCGTGGCGACGCGTCTTCTCAGGGAAGACTGATCCTCAAGGAAGACTGGGCGGCCTAGCCAGGCTGGCGGCGGAAGTAGGCTGAGGCCAGCAGCCCGGCGAGGACCGCGATCAGCACGGCGATCAGCCCGTAGCTCATCGGATAGATGAACGCGAAGTTGTGCACGACGCGCTCCACGCCCGCGCGCTGCAGCGTCACCCGCGCGATGTGTGCGCTAATGACCTCCCCGTTGCGGAACAGATAGGTGCGAGCCACCAGCGGCCCCACGGGAACGTTCGCCGGCAACGCAATCGTGCTGCGGAACAGGCTGCGCCCGGTGAACGTGACACCGTCCTTGGGCTCGATGACGTAGAGATTCTGCTCCTTCTTCAAGCGGATGACGGCGGCGCGAAATGCGGCGAGCTCGTAATCCTTGAAGGCGCCGCGCGAGGCGGGCGACGGCGTCATCTTGATGTGCCGGAAGCCGATGGCGTGCCGCTCCAGCACGCTTGGCCCGGCGATCTCCTCGATCGGCTTGGTCGAGGCGATGGCGTAGTAGCTCGGCACCGACGCGAAGGTGATCGCCGAAGTGTTGATCCACACGCCGGCCACGTCGCTCTTCTTGCGTACCACGACGGGAAAGGGCGTGCCCTCGACCACCACCACGACATCGTAGAAGCCGGCATGGTCCTGTGGAGCCTGGCTGTTGTCGATGGCGCCAAACACGATGATCTCGTGGCCGGTGAAGCCGGTCGTAACCTCAAGACTGCGGGTCGAGACGTCCGCCTCGATAGTCGGCACGTCGATGGGCGCGGCAAGCGTCGAAGCCGGCGGGGCGATCGGGCGCGGCGGCCCCATGCCGGGGCGCTTGTCCTGGCCGACAGCCGGCGTCAGCGCCAGCGCCATGAACAGAAGCAAGAGGGCGCGGCGCATTAGAAGCCTCCCCCCAACACCGGGCCGATCGAGTAGATCTCCGCCGGCTTGGTCATCAGGTCCCAGCCGATGCGCAAGCAGACGAGCAGCACGAGCGCGGCCAGCATGAAGCGCAGCTGCTCGCCCTTGAGACGGTCGCCGGCCGAGGCACCGAACTGCGCGCCAATGACGCCGCCGACGATCAGCAGTAGCGCCAGCACGACGTCGACCGCCTTGTTCTGCATGGCCTGCAGCAGTGTCGTTACCGCCATGACGAAGACGATCTGGAACAGCGAGGTGCCGATGACGACGCTCGTTGGTACGCGCAAGAGGTAGATCATGGCCGGTACCATGACGAAGCCGCCACCGACGCCCATGATGGCCGCCATGAAGCCGACGAAGGCGCCGATCATCGCCGGGGGGATGACGCTGATGTAAAGCTTCGAGCGGTGAAAGCGCATCTTGAACGGCAGGCCGTGCACCCAACTGTGCTGGCCGGTCTTGCGCGCCACGTGGCCGCCGGTGCGACGCAGGGTGCCGATGCTCTCGATCATCATCAGCGCGCCGACGGCTCCGAGGAAGGTGACGTAGCTGAGCGAGACGAACAGATCGAATTGTCCCATCTGCCGCAGGATCTTCATCAGCGACACGCCGATCACCGACCCGACGATACCGCCGGCGACGAGCACGGCGCCCATCTTCACGTCGACGTTCTTGCGGCGGTACTGCGCGATGGCACCGGAGACCGAAGAAGCGAGGATCTGCATGGAGCCGGTGCCGACCGCGACAGCCGACGGCACGCCCATGAAGATCAGCAGCGGGGTGAGCAGGAAGCCACCGCCCACGCCGAACAGTCCCGACAAAAAACCTACGGCGCAGCCCATGCTGAGAAAGAGCGCGGCGTTGACGGACATCTCGGCAATGGGCAGGTAGATGTTCATCAGGTTCGCTAACGCAACAATCCCTCGCGTGCCCAAGAGGCTAGGCGCCGCATGCCGCTACAGGCGCCTCTTGCTCCGACCTTAAACGCCATGTCAAGGCAAGAGCGGGCACCACCAGGGCCAAGATACGCGAGTAAGTAAAAATAGGGGTTCGCAAAAACGCGAAGTGCGCCGCGTCTCCGCGGCGCACTCCAATTATTTCAAGCTGGAGGCGTTTTCGGCGATCAGCCGCGACGGTTGCCGTCTTTCCACACCTGACCGGCGAGGCGCGCGTCGTTGACGACGCCCTTGATCGGCTGGGCGCGCCACGCGGCGGCCTGCTCCTCGGCGACGGCAAGATCGGCGGCGCTCATCTTCGGCTTCAGCACATCGCGGCGGGCGGCGGCGTCCTTGTCGCCCGACTTGGCGGCAAGCAGCAGCCACTTGTAGGCCTGCTGCATGTCCTTGCCGACGCCCATGCCGTTCTCATACAGCACGGCGAGATTGTACTGGCTGTCGGCGAGGCCGTAATTGGCGGCGCCGTTGAACCAGCGGGCTGCGCCCTCGTAGTCGCCCTTCGGGTTGCGGGAGGCGGCAAGCACCGCAAGGTTGTGCATCGCCTTGACGTTGCCCTGCGCTGCAGCGCGCTCGTACCAGATCTGGGCACGCGCGGCGTCCGGCTTCATGCCAAGGCCACGTTCATACAGCGTGCCGAGGCGAAACTGCGCCATGGCGAAGCCGCCGGCGGCGGCGCGCTGATACCATTGCGCCGCTTCCTTGAGATCCTGATCCAGGCCCTTGCCTTCGGCGAGGCGCGAGGCAACCTCGAACTGCGCCGAAGCATCGCCCTTCGCCGCCGCGATGCGCAGCGAGAAGGGACCGACGGTCGCCGGCGGCAGCTTGACTTCACCGCTGGTCGGCGCCAGCTCGTCGACGCCAGGGGCAACACCGTTGCTGCGCAGAACGCGCTCTTCCATCATCGCGGCGGGTGTCACTTTGGCGGCCGCCACGCCGAGCTGACCGGAAAGGTAAGCCATCTGGGCCTGTTCCCTCATCCGGGCAATCTGCTGGCCGGTAGCGCCGCTGTCCTGCATCTGGATGCCGGGAAGCGATGCCGTGTCGATCGATGCGCCGTCGGCGTTGACGTCCTTGTACTCGCCCTTTTCGAGCGGCGGCACGATCTGGTTGGTCTGCTTCGGCGGCGGGCTCATCTCGGGCGCGTCCATATCGGGAGCGCCGGGCATCGCCGGATCCTCGATGGCCGGAACGGTCGCCGGAAGGGCGCCACCCTGCTTGAGGGTCGGAGCCGGGGCCACGATGGCGGCTGCGGGGACAGCTTCGATCTTCGCCGCCGGCGTACGCGGCATGAAGAAGATCGCCGCCGGGATGGCAGCCAGCAGCACCAGCAGGCTCATCGCTACTTTTTGCGAGCGAAAGGAGAAGATCGAGCGGCGCGCGCGCGGCTTTGCGGGCATGTCCTTCGGGTTCACCGACAGCTCGCCGGCGCGCAAATCGCCCGGCTCGGCAGTCATGTCGGGCTTGCTCGCGGCTTTAAGCTTGGCGCGGTGCGCGTCGGCGATGAAGTCGTGGCGCAGCACTTCCATCGAACGCTTCGGCGGTTGCTGCATGCCGAACGCTTCCGCCTCGGCGTCGCGCGAGCGCGAAAAGGCGGCATCGATGTCGAAACTGGCGGTCGTGTAAGGCACGCGCGGCGGCGTCAGGTCGTCGTCGGCGTCTTCGTGGTAGGCGCGTACGTCGGCGTCGTCGTCGGAGCCGTCTGTTTCCATCGGCAGGAAGTCGGTGTGGTCGGCTTCCATGCGCGGCATCTCGGCGTACACCCGCGCCGTCGCCGGCACGAGGTCGTCGATCGTTGCCGGCATCGCTGGGGTGGCCGCTAGGGCTGCGGCCGTAGCCGCGGCATAGGACGGAGCCTCAGTGTAGGACGGAGCGGGAGCCTGGACCGGAGCCTGAGCCTGAGCATGGGCCCGCGGAGCAAACGCTTCATAGTGGCCGGCCGGCGCCTGCTGCGCGATCTCGATCGCGTCGATCCTATCCAGCACGCGGATAATGGCGTGCTGCATCGTCTCCAGCATGCTGGCATTGTTCTCGTCGCTGTGACGGCGCTCGTTGATGAGGCTCTCGAGCATGCCGCGCACTTCGCCGATGTCGCGCGACTGGGCGGAGGTGAAGTTGCCGTCGGCCATCGTAGCAGCGGCGCGCTGTGCGGCCGAGTTGGCAAGATCTTCGTAGTCGTCCCGGCCCGAGCTGCGGCTGACGAGACCCGACAGGCGCTCGTCGGAAAGCTGCACGGCGATCATGCGCAGCTGCGCGTCGATGGCGTCGAGGCGGCCGTTGTCGGCGCTCACCAGGCGCGCCAGGCGGTCGTCGGAAAGCTGCGAGGTGATGGTGCCGAGGTGGGCGTCGATCACGTCGAGCCGCTGGAGCTGGCGGCGGAACTGACCGAGCTGGTTGCTGATTTCCTCGATCTGGGCCTCGGAGGCGCGCAGCTCGTCGAGATCGGCGCGCGTCGCGACATGGCCGAGCACCGAGTTGAGCTGCGTCTCAAGCGCGTCGAAGCGGCTGCCCAGCGACTGCAGGGCGTTCTCGGGGCGCATCCGGGCAAGCGACTGCTCGATGCGCACGGCGATCTCAGCGAAGCGCTGGTCGAGGTAATTGGTGTCCATCGAGCAGCCGCGCTGCTCGCCTTGGGGCGCAGCCGCCGCTACGTTGACGCGCGGTGCGTGCTGCAAAGCCTGGCCGGGAATGCCCTGCGTTCCGCTGCGCGCGGTCTGGGGCCGAACGGGCTGGCGGCGGTACGAGGCGTACGGCTCACCGGATTCGTAGAGCTCGACGAGGGCGTTGGCGGCGGCCGTGTCCCATGGGCTCGAAGTGTCGTCATTGCGTTTGGCAGAGCCAGGTGCGCCGAGCGCGATGATCTCGTCGGGTTGTACCCGCCCCACCCGCATGTCTTCTTCGGTGACGAAACGTACCGTCTTGGTGCGCGTCTCGGCGGACCGCATCGCCGCGTCGTATGGCACCAGGGCGTTGCGCCCAAGATCGGACAGGCGCTCACCCAGGCGATGCATCTGCTGCTGGATGCGCTCCACGTCGGGCTCGAACTCGTGCGGAACCTGCGATCGGATCGACCGGGCTTCATCGCTCAGCGACGCCAGCCGATCCCGCATCTGATCGAGGATCCTCCCTTGCGACGGCTCGCTCGAACCCGTGGCCACGGCATCGGCGCGCGCACCGTAGATTTCGTTATAGGCTTGGTTCGACATCTCAATCCCTTGGCGCTGGTCGATGGGCCCGTCGCGGGCGTTGGGTGCTGTGGTTGCCGGATCGGGACGCGCAAAACGTAAATCCGCTCATCCCCAGGGTTTGCGAGTCGCGGTAAACGCGGAGTTAAGCAGCGGGTGAAAATCGTACTGAGGGGCGAAATTAGCGGCAAAAGGGCCGCGCTTTTTCACGCCCGGCGGCCATGACGGCAGCCGGCGCACGCTATGTGGAGCTATTGACGATGGAGCCGACGACGACAAAACCGGGCCCCGGCGGCGCGATCCGCCAGGCATTCGGGATGCTGGCGGCCCAAACGCGCGGGCGCGGCATGCTCGACCAGACCGCCGCGGTGCAACGCTGGCTGGCGGACAACAGAGCGGGCGACGGGCTGCTGACCCTGTTCATCCGCCACACCTCGGCGTCGCTGCTTATCCAGGAGAACGCCGACCCCGACGTGCAAACCGACCTTATCGAGGCCCTAGAAGGCCTGGCGCCGCGCGACCGCGCCTACGTGCACGACGTCGAAGGGCCCGATGACATGCCGGCGCACATCAAGTCGGCACTGACGGCAACCTCGCTGTCGATCCCGGTGCAAGCCGGCCGGATGCTGCTGGGAACCTGGCAGGGCATCTACGTCGTCGAGCACCGCGACCGCCCGCACCGCCGCGAGGTGGTGCTCCACTTCCTCGGCACGTTCGGCGACTAGGCGCCAGCCGCACCGCGGCGATAGCGGCGAGTTGCTGCTACGAGTTCGTGAGCGTTGCCCGGCTCGCTCATCGCGTGACCGGCATCGGCGACGATGCGCAGATCGGCAGCTGGCCAGGCGGCTTTCAGGTCCCAGGCGTTCTTCACCGGGGTCACGACGTCATAGCGGCCGTGCACGATCGTGCCGGGAATATCACGCAGGACACCGGCATCGGTGAGCAGCTGGCCGTCGCTGGCAAAGAAGCCGGCGTTGACGAAGTAATGGGCCTCGATGCGCGCAAAGGCGATGGCATAGGAGTCGGCGCCGAAGTTGCGGATGCGCTCGGCGTCCTGCAGCAGCGACAAGGTCGAGCCCTCCCACACGCTCCACGCCTTGGCGGCCGTGAGGCGCACCTGCGGGTCAGGATCGATGAGCCGCCTGTGATAGGCGGCGATCATGTCGCCACGCTCGGCCGGCGGGATGACATCCTGATAGGCGGCGAAGGCCTCCGGATAAATCCAACTGCAGCCCTGCTGATAGAACCATTCGAGCTCGGCGCGGCGGACGAGGAAGATGCCGCGCAGGATCAAGCTCTCGACGCGCTCGGGGTGCGTCTCGGCATAGGCGAGGGCCAGCGTCGATCCCCATGAGCCGCCGAACACCTGCCAGCGATCGATGCCGAGGGTCTGGCGCAGGCGCTCCATGTCGGCGACGAGGTGCCAGGTTGTGTTGGCCTCGAGCGAGGCGTTCGGCGTCGAGCGGCCGCAGCCGCGCTGATCGCAGGCGATGATGCGGTAATGGCCCGGGTCGTGGAAGCGGCGCATGGTCGGGTTGGAGCCGCCGCCGGGGCCACCGTGCACCAGCAGCGCCGGTTGGCCGTGCGGGTTGCCGCTTTCCTCGAAGTACATCGTGTGGCCGCCCCCGACGTCGAGCATGCCGGTACGGAAGGGCTCGATAGGCGCGTAGGGCGTCAGCCGCTCATGCACGGTCATGGCGAATTCCGTTACTGGGCGCTAGTGTCCCGATTCCGAAGTTCGCCGGAGTTCGCGGCTGGGACCTGGAGCGAACTTCGGAATCATAAGGGACACTAGAAGCATAGACTTGCTAGTTATTCAGATCGAGAAATTCGCTCACTACCTTGCGGCCAACTCCGGCGAATTTCTCGATCATCACACTAGCTGCGCTCGCGGTTCTTCAACCGCAACAGGCGCATTTCGCGATCGTAGATGACCTCGCCGCCGGGAATGCGGATCTCGCGCACTAGCTCCAGCACGCTGCGGCTCGGTCCCGGCGTCGCGATGCTGGCGAGAAGCGCGCCGAGCGCGCCCGCCGGCAGGCCGAGGATGCCGGCCAGCGCACCGTCGAGACCGAGGATGTTTGCCTCGCCGGCTAGAATGGTGAGCACGGCGACGGCGAAGCCGCAGCTCATGCCGGCGATGGCGCCGAAGGCGTTCATGCGCTTCCACCAGATCGACAGGACGAGCACGGGGAAGAACGTCGAGCCGCTGAGGGCCAGCGACCACAGCAATAGCCGCAGAGGATCGTTATGCGCAATCAGTGCGATGACGCCGCCGAGCACGGCAGCCCCGGCGATGGCGAGGCGCCCCACGTGCACGCGGCCGGAGCGCGGCAGCGGCTCCCACGACATCCCGTTGACGATATCCTCGGCGACGACGTTGCCGAGCGCACTGGCGGCAGCGCCGGCACCGACCAGCGCGGCGGCCACGACGCCGGCCGCAGCGAAATAGGCGAATACGTTCGGCAGGCCCGCCGCCACCGGCAGGGCGAGCAGCACGCCGTCGCGCAGGAACCCGAAGCTCGAGAATGTCAGAGGTGTCGCCGCGGGATCGACCTTGACGAAGCCGAACTCGATGAGGTGGCGCATCCAGTCAGGCAGCGTTCCCGCCGGCACCGTCTTGACCATGTCCATCAGGAAATCGCGCATGTAGACCGAAACCGCCGCCGCCGTCAGCATGATGAGGCCGAAGTAGACCGTCCCCCAGCCGAGCGACTTGCGCGTCTCGTAGACGCCGGGCGTCATGGAGACGCGCGGCAGCAGCCACGGCGATGAGGCAATGCCCGCCAGCACCGTCAGCATGGCAACGACGAATGCCGTCGGCCCTATGGCGCCGAACGGCGCGGTGAACCGCTTGGCGATGTGGGCGACGCCGTCGACCGGCAGGGCGAAGGTCAAGCTCGACGCATCGACGACCGGCAGCCCCTGCGCCGCCTCGCTATGCATCAGCGTGCGCAGCAGCGGCCCGTTGGTGAGCTGCGGCAACGGGAAGTTGGTCACCATCACGGCGACGATCGTCACCGGCACGATCAGCGCCAGCACCGCGGCGATGGATCCGGCGCTGCCCGACCAGGTGAGCGAGCGCATGCCGCCGAGTACCACCGTCGTGATGAAGGCGCCGACCAGCAGGATGATCATCAATGCTTGGGATTCACCCGCCAGCCAGCCGGCGGCAAAGGCGCCCATGCGCAGCTCGGCGGCGATCATTAGCAGCGCGGGCGGCGCCAGCAGGCAGGCCGATAGCAGCCGCACGGTCTTGCTTTCGAAGCGGCGCCCGAGATAGCTCGGCACCGTGAAGGTGCCGAACTTGCGGAAGAACGGCGCCAGCAGCACCGCCATAATGACGAAGCCGGCGAGGCCGCCGATCATCAGGCACAGCGCATCGAAGCCGATGAGGAAGAACACGCCGGTCATGGCGACGATGCCGGTGGCGCCCATGGCGGCGACGCCGATGCCGAGCCCGGTGTAGCCGGCCGGCACGCGGCGGCCGGCGGCGAAAAACTCCAGCGGATCCTGCGTCGGGACGCACAGACCGATCGCGG